>NZ_CAMPGZ010000139.1 GCF_946885725.1 uncultured Nocardioides sp. | reverse complement strand
TGCGCGGGAGGTTCGAGCCGGGTGGGCGGCGCTGCGCGGGAGGTTCGAGCCGGGTGGGCGGCGCTGCGCGGGAGGTTCGAGCCGGGTCGCTGCGCGACGGGACGCCGAGGGGTCACTAAATCAGCCTCGTGGGCGGCGTGTCGGTGCAGGACTGACCCCTCGGCCGACGTTCCACCCTTGTCCGCGACGTGAGCCGCGCGTTCCTCCCGCACGTGCGTGGCTGGCTGTGCGATCGCGTGCACAGCCTCTGTTGCGTGGGGGCCGAGGCTGGGTCTGCGACCAGGTGCTCGCCTGTGTCTCACTGACCCGAGCACGGCCGGGGAACTCAGTGGGCGCGCTGGGTAGCGGCGTCGGCCAGGTCGCGCAGGGCGGAACGCGCGACGTCACTGACGGGGGCCTCGTCGAGGGCGCGGAGGGCGGAGGTGGTGAGGTCGTCGATGCGGCGCTCGACGTCCTGGGCGGCGCCGGTCGACTCGATGATCCGGCGGAGGTCGGCGACCTCGTCGTCGGTGAGGGGGCGGCCGAGGCCGTCCTCGAGGCGCTTGGCGTCCGCGGGGTCGGCGGCGGCTAGCGCGAGGGCGACGAGGACGGTGCGCTTGCCCTCGGTGAGGTCGTCGCCGGCCGGCTTCCCGGTGACCTCGGGGTCGCCGAACACGCCGAGCAGGTCGTCGCGCAGCTGGAACGCCTCGCCGAGCGGGAGCCCGAACGACGTCAGCGCCGCCAGTACGTTCGCCGACGCGCCGGCGAGGGTGGCGCCGAGGTGGAGGGGGCGTTCGACGGAGTACTTCGCGGACTTGTAGCGCAGCACCGTCATCGCCATGTCCACGTCCGACTCGCCGCGCGCTTGCGCCGACACGTCGAGGAACTGCCCGGCGATGACCTCGCTGCGCGTGTGGTCGAAGACCGTCAGCGCGTCGCGCACCCGGTCGTGCGGCAGACCGCTACGACGCAAGAGCTCGTCGGACCAGGACAGCAGCAGGTCGCCGAGCAGGATCGCGGCGGCGGCGCCGTACTGCTCCGGGCTGCCGGACCAACCCTGCTCACGGTGCCGGGCGGCGTACGCCGTGTGCGTGGCCGGCCGGCCACGGCGGGTCTCCGAGGCGTCCATGAAGTCGTCGTGCACGAGCGCACTCGCGTGCAACAGCTCCAGCGACGCGCACGCCCGCACCAGTGCCGCCTGGTCGGCGACGTCCGGCAGCGCGGCGCGGTAACCCCACCAGCAGAACGACGCCCGGAACCGCTTGCCGCCGCGCACCGCCTCGTGCGCCGAGCGGACCAGCACGTCGGCGTCGGGACCCAGGGGTGCGAGACGCTCGGCCTGCTCGTCCACGAACGCGTCGAGAGCGGACTGCACCGCGGTGCGCAGCGTGGAGGGGTCCCAGGTCACCGGCGCAGCCTACTTCGGCTGCTGGACGCGAACCGGAGCCGGAGGGGCCGCCACCTATCCTTGTCCGCATGGCTCTCGGTCTGCCCTCGCGCAAACCCGGCGGTGCGGCGACCGTCCGGGAGCTGATCGCTGCCGGTGAGCGGTCGATCTCGTTCGAGTTCTTCCCGCCCAAGGACGAGGCGGGGGAGCGGCAGCTGTGGACCACGCTGCGCGAGCTCGAGCCGCTGAGCCCGACGTTCGTCTCTGTGACGTACGGCGCCGGCGGGTCGACCCGCGACCGCACGGTCGGCATCACCGAGCGGATCGCCCACGACACGTCGATGACGCCGCTGGCGCACCTGACCTGCGTCGACCACTCGGTCGCCACGCTGCGGTCGGTGATCGGGTCGTACGCCGGGGCAGGTGTGCGCAACGTGCTCGCGCTCCGGGGCGACCCGGCGGGCGGCCCGACCGCGCCGTTCGTACCGCATCCGCAGGGCCTGCGCTACGCCGTCGAGCTCGTCGAGCTGACCAAGTCGCTCGGCGACTTCTGTGTCGGGGTGGCGGCGTTCCCCGAGGTGCACCCGTCGGCCGAGTCGCCCCAGGCCGACGCCAGGGTGCTGGCGGACAAGGCCCGGGCCGGCGCGGACTTCGCGATCACCCAGCTGTTCTTCCGGCCGGAGGACTACTTCCGGCTCGTCGACCGGGTCTCGGCCTTGGGCGTCGACATCCCGATCATCCCGGGGATCATGCCGATCACGAACCTCGCGCAGATCACCCGCATGGCCGAGCTGTCCGGGGCCGAGCTGCCGCCCGAGATCGTCGCCAGGGTCGCCCGCTTCGACGGCGACAAGGCCGCTGTGCGCGCCGAGGGGATCCAGATCGCGACCGAGCTCTGCGACACGCTGCTCGCGGGCGGCGCGCCGGGGCTGCACTTCTACACACTCAACCGGTCCAAGGCGACGCGCGAGATCTACGAAGGTCTTCGCGCCGTGGTCGCCTGATGACCGACCCGAGCATCACCACCGTCGGTGAGGGGGAGGCGACGGGCACGCCCGACGCCCTGCGGCTGCACGTCAGCGTGCAGCACCGCGCCGGCTCGGTGAGCGAGGCGCTGTCGGGTTGCGCGTCGCGACTCGAGGCCGCGGCCGAGGTCGCGCGCCGTTTCACCGACGCCGACCGAATCGGCTCCACGGGGCTGCACCTGGACCGTGCACGTGACGACCGCGGGAGCGAGCTGAGGGACTGGGTCGCCCAGCACTCGCTGCGCATCGACGTACCCGACGTCGCCGCCTCCGGCGAGCTGGTCACCGCGCTCGCCGACACGGTCGACACGCTGCGGATCGGGCACGTCGAGATGTACGTCAGCGACCCGGGTGAGCTCGCGGTGCAAGCACGCGCCGACGCGTTCGCCGACGCGCACCGCAAGGCAGACGAGCTCGCCGCGCTCGCCGGGATGCGTGTCGTCGGCGCGCACACGGTCGTCGAGGGCGGGGGAGGAGCGCGCCCCTTCGGCGTCGGCGAGATGGCGATGGCCAGGGCGAGCACGTCGTTCGAGCCCGGCACCGCGGCGGTCGCCGCGACGCTCACGGTGACCTGGACGGTGGAGCCGCTCTAGCGCCGCACCTCGCCGATCCGCTCCGCCACCACGGCGGCGGTGAGCGTCGCGAACGGCAGGCCGCTCGTGCCCGCGACGTGCGCGCCGACGGCGTACACCCCTTCGATGTCCGTCCGCGTGCCGAGCCGCTGGTGCACTGTGTTGCGGCCCTGCCACAGCACGCCGTACGGCGACCCGCCCCACGCGACCACCTGCTCGCGGGGTGACCGGTCCACGCGCACCTCGACCTGGTCGCGGACGTCGATGCCGCGGCGGGCCAGCGCCACGAGCGGGTCCTCCGACAGCCGGCCGCGGCCGAGCACGGTCCAGGCGGCGCCACCCTCGGGTGCGCTGCCGGAGGTGCGCACGACCAGCGTCGGGTCGCCGTGGAGCACGACCTCGTGCGGCAGGTCGGGCACGTCGCCGGTCAGGCCGACGTGCGTGACCACCGGAGGGAACGCCGGCATCGTGCGGCGGACCCGTTCGGCGAGCGCGGGCAGCCCGCGAGGGTCGACGGCGCAGACCACGACGTCCGCCTCAACCGTGCCGGTCTCGGTCTCCACCCCGGTGACACGTCCGTCCCGCACCACGAGGTCGTCGACGCGAGTGGAGAGCCGCACCTCGACGCGACGCTCGCGCAGCCGCTTGGCCATCGCCTCGGCCAGAGCGCCGAAGCCGCCGGCGATCGTCCAGGTGCCGAAGTTCTGCTCTACGTAGTCGAGGAACCCGACCCACGACGGCACGTTGCGCGGGTCGTGCCCGTCGAGCACGGCGTGGGTCAGCGCGAGACGGCGCAGCCGCGCGTCCTTGCGGAACCTCTTGCGCGCGACGGCGTGCAGCGACGTACGGTCCCGCAGCACCGCCCGCACATCCGCGTCCTGGTGGCCGGGGTCCCACGGTCGCTCGAAGTAGCCGCGGCGCAGCACGTCCCAGGTCTCGGCGTACCCGTGCACGTGATCCACCCAGGCCTTCGCGGCGTCCGGCCCGAGCGCCGCGTCGACCGCGTCGAGCTGCGCGCCCCGGCTGCCCGAGGGGAGGGGGAGGACCGTGCCGTCCTCGAACCGGTGCTCGCGCAGCGGCTGGACCGGCACCAGCTCGAGCTCGCGCTCCAGCGGCCGCCCCGACTTGCGGAACAGGTCGCGCACCACGGCCGGCAGCGCCGTCGCGGCCGGGCCGGTGTCCCAGCGGTAGCCGTCCTGCTCCAGGAACCCCACCGCGCCGCCGGGGCGGTCGAGCCGCTCGAGCAGCACCACCTCGTGCCGGAGCTTGGCCAGCCGCGCCGCGGCCGCGGTGCCGGCGATGCCGCCGCCGACCACCACCACCCGCGCCATGCGCGGCAGCCTAGAGGCGCACCCGCTCGCGGAGGTCGGGCGGTACGTCGACCGGGCCGAACCCGGTGCCGAGCCTCTCGTCGAGGAACCGCATCATCGCGGCGTTGAGCGGAGCCAGCCGTTCGCCGGCCGGCAGCTCGACGTCGCGCAGGCGGCAGAACGTGCCCACCGCCGCGGGGCCGACGAGCACGGTGCCGTTCGCGGTCGCCTCGTCGGCCGCGCACAGCCGCGACCCGTCCCAGCGGACCGGGATCTCGCGCGACTCCGGCGCGACCGAGCGTGGGCTGACCCCCATGGCCTTCGCGCTGCGGTGCGCGTCCATCGCCGGCAGCGCCCACTCCTCGAGCTCGGCGACGCCGACCTCCGGGTCCTCCCCGGCGAGCAGCGTCAGCTGCAGCAGGATGAACGCCTTCTCGTCGGTGGCCTGGCCGAGGGCGGAGAGGCCGCCGGCCAGCCGCGGGTTGAGCTCGGTGGGTCGGAACCCGTCGCGCGTGAGCACTCCGTCGATGCCGAACGCGCCGCGGTAGCCGAACCTCTCGCGCAGGTGCTCGCCGGTGCGTCGGACCAGGTCGCGCATCGCCTCGCGGTCCTCCTCGGGCGGGTCCCAGGTCGTGCCCTGCCCGCCGTACACGAAGCGGCGGTCCGCGCCTCGGAGGATCGCTAGCTCGACCGGCCGGAAAGCCGCGGTCCCGTCGGGCAGGACCACGCCGTGGATGCTGCACGGCACCCCGTCGAGGAACGGCATCACCCGCACCCGGTCGCAGCACGGCGCGAACAACGCCAGCGCGCGGGCGCGGTCCTCGGGCGTGACCACCCAGCGAGTGAAGTCGCCGCCGCCGTGGAGCCCCTCGCGCGCGTCGCCGGACCACACCGTGCCGGCGCCCTCGTCCAGCTCGGCCGCGGCCTCCGTCAGTGCGGAGGCGTCCACCGGTACGACGCGAACGGGCGCGTGCGGCGCACCGACCGCGGACCACACCGAGTCCGCCAGCAGCTTGTCCTCGAGCCGCAGCCACTCCGCCGGCCGACCGCCGAGAACATCGCGGCCGTCGATCGGAGTGTTGTCGACGAACCAGCCCATCAGCCAGGCAGCCGTGCGATCGGGGTCGTACGCCGCCACCGCCGCCGCGGCCTCGGGCGGGAGGTCGTGCGCGAGCACGTCGGTACGGCGGACCTCGGCCGTCATCGACTCGGCGCGCGGTACATCGAGCACGACGATGTCGGCGTCGTCCTCGGTCGGCACCGGCCCGGCGCCGCGCCCCGCAGCCACGATCAGCGGCCGCCGACCACCCGACTCGCCCACCAGGTCCAGGAAGGGGGTCGTGGCCGCGAGAGGAAGCAGCCCGATGATCACCCGCCGGCCCTCGAACAGGCGCGCACCCATCCGGTGCCGCCAGGCGGTGCGTGTGCTCTCGTCGGCCAGGTCCATCGGCTCAGGCTAGGAGCGCGGAACGCCTTGCTGCACGCGGTTTTCGCGCCACGCCCGCCACCGGCGCCAGCCGCGGCGGATCCGCGTGAGCAGGTACACCAGCAGCCAGACGCCCACGCCGAACAGCACCAGCGCCACTGTCAGCGCGATCCACGGGTAGGTCACGGCGAGCAGCACCACGGTCGCGACGCCGAGGTCCTCGCCCACGCTCGTCGTCGCGTTGGTGACCGGCTCGGGCGAGGTGTTGACCGCGAGCCGAAGCCCGGCCTTCACCGTGTGCGACGCCAGCGCCGCGCCGCCACCGAGGACGGCGTACAACGCCTGCTCCAGCGTCGACACGTCGCCCGCTAGCAGCAGACCGATCACCGCACCCACGCTCGGGCGGATCGCGGTGGAGATCGCGTCCCACGTCGAGTCGATGTAGGGGATCTTGTCGGCGACGAACTCCACGGCGTAGAGCACGGCCGCGACGACGAGCACGTCGGTGCGCGCCAGCACGTCCGGCACCTGGGCCAGCTGCCAGAACCGATCGGCGAGTCCGAGCACGAGCACGACGAGATAGGCGTTCACCCCGCTGGCGAGGCCGCTCGAGGCCACCAGGGGCATCAGGTCCACGACGCCAACTGTAGGACTACGGCACGGCTACTTGACGGCTGCAACATCCGCGGGTTGGCTAAGCGGCGGCCCGGCTCCCCGTCCGGGTCTCCTCTCGGGAAAGGGGCGCGACGATGGCGCGCAGACACTCACGACTTCGGCGGCTCGGTACGGCGGCGGTGGCGACGTCATTGGCCGCGGCCGGGCTGGCCCTCACCACCACGACTCCCGCGGCCGCGACGGACTGGAGCGCCTGCCTGCAGGGCTCGGACGACACCCAGGCCACGTTCGCCCGCGCCGCCAAGGTCAGCGGGGTGCCGGAGGACGTGCTCCTCGCCGTCGGTTACCTCGGCTCCCGCTGGAGCCACAACGCCGGGAAGCCCAGCACCTCCGGCGGCTACGGCGTGATGCACCTGACCGACCAGCCGGTCCGGGCCGAGTCGGCCCCCGCCAAGGGCGACCGCAATCGCGGGCTGCCCGACCGGGCCGGCACGCTGACCCTTGCCAGCCAGGAGACCGGCCTCTCGCCGCAGCGGCTGCGCAACGACCACGTCGCGAACATCTGCGGCGCGGCCGCCGTGCTCGCGTCGTACCAGCCGGGCACGACCGCACAGCGGCCCGGCGCCTGGGCCACCGCCGTCGCCCTGTACGCCGGCACCGCGGACCGTGCCGAGGCCGTGAAGTTCGCCCGGATGGCGTTCGACGTGCTGCGCACAGGCGCGACCGAGACCACCGACCTCGGCGACACCGTCACGCTCGACGCGCACCCGGGCGTCGCCCTGAAGGCCGCGAGCGTCCAGGACGACCGGCTGCTCCAGCCCGGTGTCCAGGAGGTCGAGTGCCCGTCGACCATCGACTGCGACGTGATCGAGGCGACGTACGACCAGTACGGCTCGTCGCCGACGCAGTACGCCAACTACGACCTGTCCGACCGGGAGAAGGACCTCTCGATCGACTACCTGGTCGTGCACAACACCGAGTGCGAGTACGACGTGTGCATGGCGCTGATCCAGCACCCGACGCGCTTCGTGTCCTGGCACTACACGGTGCGGTCCAACGACGGCCACGTCGACCAGCACGTCGCGAACCGCAACGTCGCCGCGCACGCCGGCAACTGGTACGTCAACATGCACTCGACCGGCATCGAGCACGAGGGCAAGGCCGGCTACCCCGGCCAGTGGTACACCGAGGCGATGTACCGCTCGTCCTCCGAGCTGGTGAAGTACCTGCACGAGAAGTTCGGCTTCGAGCTCGACCGCGCGCATGTGGTCGGCCACGAGGAGTTCGGCTCCTCCAACTACAAGTGGGACCCGGGCCCGTACTGGGACTGGGAGCACTACATGGAGCTGCTCGACGCGCCGATCCGTCCCGACCGTCGCGGCAAGAGCAAGATCTTCACCGTCAAGCCCGGCTTCGTCGGCAACGAGCGCGCGCTGCAGGGCTGCTTCGCCGACGAGTCGAACCCGGCCGGCGAGCCGTGCCCGATGTTCCCGACCAACTACGTCGACGTGCGCACCGCGCCCAGCGACGACGCCCCGCTCGTCGAGGGCTCGACCGACCTGGTCTCCGACCGCAACGCCCGCGCCGTCGCCGGCCACAAGTTCTACGTCGCCGAGCGGCAGGGTGACTGGCTGAAGGTCTCGTGGGACGGCCTCGAGGGCTGGATCAAGAGCCCGAAGGGCGAGGAGGCCGACGTGGTGCCTTCGCAGGGCGAGGTCGTGGAGGCGGTCGGCGGTCCCGCCACCGTCTACCAGCGGGCCTACCCCGAGGCCGCGGCCTACGAGGGCACGCCGGTGCCCTACCAGGGCCAGCCGGTGCTGACCGGGCCGGACAACCAGACGCCGATCACGCTGCAGCCGGGTCAGAAGTACGTCCTGGCCGACAAGGACGTGCCGACCGACTACTACTACGCCAAGTCCTTCGACAACTCGCTGCCCGGTGACAAGACCGTCATCACCGGCGAGCAGAAGTACTACCAGGTGTGGGTCGGTCACCGGTTCGGCTACGTCAAGGCCGAGGCCGTCCGGGTCCTTCCCGGGAAGTGACGACGCGTCCTAGGGTCCGGGCATGACCGAAGGAGAGAGTTTCGCCGACCCCGTCCCCGGCCATCCCGACTACCCGTGGGAGCCACCGCTGGCCGGGACGGAGGTCGAGCACCTCGCCGGGGCGCTCGACCGGTTGCGCACGACGTTCCGATGGAAGGCCGACGGTCTCGACGCCGTCGGGCTGTCGGCCACCATCGGGGCGTCGAGCCTGACGCTCGGCGGCCTGCTCAAGCACCTCGCGTTCGTCGAGGACTACACCTTCACCGCGAAGCTCCGCGACGAGTCGCCGGGGGAGGTCTGGTCCGACTTCGACTTCGAGGTCGACGACTGGCCGTTCGTGTCGGCCGCGAGTGACTCGCCGGAGAGCCTCTACGCGCGGTACGACGAGGCCGTCGCTCGCTCGCGGAAACGGCTCGCCGCGGCCCTCGAGGAGGGCGGGCTCGACCTGCCGACCGCGCTGACGGGCCGGAACGGAGAGCCGATCACGCTGCGCCGGCTGGTCTTCGACCTCGTGGAGGAGTACGGCCGGCACGCCGGTCATGCCGACCTGCTGCGCGAAGCCGTCGACGGGCGGACCGGGGAGGACCCGCCTGCCGGGTGGCGGCCGGTGAGCGGCCGCTACTCGTTCTCCTGAGCGCCCTCGGCCGAGAGCACCCGGTCCAGGCTCTCCGGGTCGCGTCCCACCACGGTGGTGCCGTCGTCGGCGGTGATGATCGGCCGCTGGATCACCCGGGGGTTGGCGGCCATCGCCGCGAACCAGTCGTCGCGGTGCTCCGCGTCCTTCGGCAGGTCGATGCCGGCCTCGGCGGTCTCCTTCGGCCGGGCGACGTGCCACGGCTCGACGCCGAGCCGCCCGACGACCGCACGCAGCTCGTCGGCCGTCGGTGGCTCGTCGAGGTAGCGCCGTACCGTGTAGTCGACGCCGGCCTCGTCGAGCGCCGTCGTCGCCGCCCGGCACTTCGAGCAGGCGGGGTTGACCCAGATCTCCATGGCAGTCGCTCTCAGTCGACGTCGGTCTCGACGGCCCCGGTCATCGCGACCAGCTCGTCGAACGTGCTGCTGAACACCGCGGCCGGGTGCCCCGCCGCGGCCCAGACCACGTCGTACTTCCGCAGCCACGGGTCGATGTAGGTCGGGATCGGCGCCGGGTGCCCGATCGGCGACACGCCGCCGATGACCTGGCCGGTGTGCGCGCGGACGAACTCCGGGGTGGCCCGGGACAGCTTCGGCACGCCGATCCGCTCGGCGACCTTCGTCGTGTCGACCCGGTGCGCGCCGGAGGTGAGGATCAGCACCGGCTGGTCGCCGGCGGCGAACAGCAGGCTGTTCGCGATCGCGCCGACCTCGCAGCCGAGCGCCTCGGCCGCCAGCGCCGCGGTGTGCACGGAGTCGGGCAGGACCACGATGCGGCCGGTCCCGCCGCGCCGCTCGAGCTCGCTGCGGAAGCGGGCCACCGCCGGGTGCTCCGAGGTGCGCGCGTTCTTGTCGGTGGGGTCGGGGAGGGTCACGGCAGGACCCTACCGAGCCCTCGTGGCCCCGGGTGGTCGAGCCTGTCGAGACCACTTCCGGCTCACTCTCCACACGATCCGGCGGATCCGTTGAGGACGTCGGCGGGGCGGTGTACCGTTCTGAAGTGTTCGAACAGATGTTCGAATACCCTCGAACTCCCGGGGGCGGTGACCTCGACCCCCACCGTCCCCGGGCCAGCAGGCAGATCAGACAGCAGGGCCGTCCGGGCGGGGTCGAGGGGTCGAGAGCGAGCAGCGAAGGAGCAGGTGGCATGCGGCGCTACGACGACCCCATCGAGGTACGCCGGGGGCAGGTCGACGGACCCGGCGGGCGGCAGGAAGGACCCGAGCAGTTCCTCTGGCGGGGTCGACTGTGGAAGGTCCGTGACGTGGTCGCGCACTGGGTGGAGACCGGGCCCTGGTGGCAGTCCGCGGGCGTGCACGCCGTGCTGGGCGCCGACACCGGCAGCGCTGACGGCAGCGGCACTGCCGGCAGTTCCTCGGGTTCTCAGGGAGCCGTCCGCACCGACCTGCTCGCCGAGCGCGAGGTCTGGCGGGTCGAGGCCTCTCGCGGCCTGGCCGCCAGCCGCACCGGGTCCGGGCCTGGCCTCTTCGACCTGGTCTTCGACTGGGCCGACGGCAGCTGGGCGCTCACCCGCTGCGACGACTGACGCACCACTCGTCCCCGAGAGGAGGAAGACCCATGACCATCAGCACCAGCACCAGCACCAGCACCAGCACCAGCACCTGGACCGTCCCCGCCCACCCGGGCCGCGCCTTCGACGTCCCCGCCTCCAGCCACGCCTACCTCACCCGCGCCGCGGAGTCCCTGCGCGAGGCGATGACCACCGCGGACGTCCCGATGCGCTACGCCCACGCCCACGTCGCCGCCCTGCGCGCCACCGCCGCCCTGCTCGCCGCCCGGGCCACCCGGGTGCCGCCCGCGCGCAGCGGGCGCCGCCGTCCGGCCCAGAAGAACGCCTGGGTGCTGCTCGCCGAGGTCGCCCCCGAGCTCGCCGAGTGGGCGGCGTTCTTCTCGGCCGGGGCCGCCAAGCGCGCCGCCGCCGAGGCCGGCTCGACCCGTGCGGTCACCGCCCGCGAGGCCGACGACCTGGTCCGCGACGCCGACCGGTTCCTCGGTCTCGTCGAGGAGTCGCTCGGGCTGACCCCGCACGTGCCCGTCGACGTCTCCCTCGCCGGCTGAGCGGGAGGTCGCGTCGTTGTCCGACCCATTCGTGCATCTGCACGTCGCGTCCGGCTACTCGCTGCAGTACGGCGCGTCGCACCCGCACGTCCTCGTCGAGCGCGCGGTCGAGCAGGAGATGGACACCCTCGCGCTGACCGACCGCGACGGCACCTACGGCGCGGTGCGGTTCGCCAAGGCCTGCCTCGCCGCGGGGGTCCGGCCGGTCCTCGGCGTCGACCTCGCGGTCGCCCCGTCCGGCCTGCTGCCCGCTCCGGCGTCACCGACCCGTGCTCCGGCGCGGGGCGGGGCGTTCCGCG
>NZ_CAMPGZ010000138.1 GCF_946885725.1 uncultured Nocardioides sp. | reverse complement strand
CTGGGCTGACCGGTCTGGGCTGACCGGTCTGGGCTGGTCCGTGCTCCGGCGATGAGTTCGCGGGGCGCTCCCGGTCTGAGTCGGTGACCCATTCCGACGTACGAATCCAGGAGCGTGCGCATGACCGACCAGGCCACCACCGACCGGACCACAGGATCCGGCGAGTACGCCGACGTCAACGGCGTCCACCTCTACTACGAGCTGCACGGGGCGGGGCGGCCGCTGCTGCTGCTCCACGGCGGCCTCGGGTCCGGCGAGATGTTCGGACCGCTGCTCCCGTCGTTCACCGACGGGCACCAGGTGATCCTGCCCGACCTGCAGGGTCACGGCCGCACCGCCGACGTCGACCGCCCGCTCGGCATCGAGGCGATGGCCGACGACATGGCCGCTCTGGTCCGGCACCTCGGGCACGACCAGGTCGACGTCGTCGGCTACTCCCTCGGCGGCGGCGTCGCGCTGCACCTCGCGCTCCGCCACCCGGAGGTCGTGCGCCGCGCCGTCACGTGCTCGGCGCACATCCGCAGCGACGCGATCTACCCCGAGATGCAGGTGCAGCAGGGCCAGGTCGGGCCCGAGACGGTGGAGGCCATGAAGGGCACGCCGATGTACGAGCTCTACCAGCGCGTCGCCCCGCGTCCCGAGGACTTCGGTCGGCTGCTCGAGAAGATCGGCGCGGCGATGGCGGTGCCGTACGACCTCACCGAGGAGGTCCGCGGCCTCCAGGTGCCGACCCTGGTGATGTGCGCCGACGCCGACATGGCCCCGCCCGGCCACTACGTCGAGGTCTTCGGCCTGCTGGACGGCGGGAAGCGCGACGGCGGCTGGATGGGGGAGGGCCGCCCGGCCGGTGGCCACGCGCTGGCGGTCATCCCCGGCACCACCCACTACGACGTGTTCCGGTCGCCGTTGTTCGCGGCGTCCGCCCTGGCGTTCCTGGACGGGTAAGGGGCGCCGCCGGCGGGCCGGCAAGACATGTAAAGCGGAGTTATTGCCGGGCTTCCGCGGTCATGTAAAGCGGAGTTGCTGCCGGGACTTCCGGGGTTGTTCGGTCACTTCTGGGGCGATGCCTCGGCCCAGATGCGACGGAGTACCAGCGGCAGGTGTTTCTCCGACACGCCTCGACCTCGGGACAAGACGCGGCTTTTCCACAGAGCAGCCCACGCGTTCCTGGCAGATCCCACGTGAAGTTTCGGCCCGGTCGCGCCGGGATCCCAGCAGCCGGTGGTAACCCGACAGACCTACAGCACCGCACCCGGGTTCAGGATGCCGTCGGGGTCGAGCGCGTCCTTGATCCGGCGGGTCAGCGCCATCACGTCCGGGCCGAGCTGGGCGGGGAGCAGCTCCTTCTTGGTCCGGCCGACGCCGTGCTCGCCGGTGATGGTGCCGCCGAGGTCGATGGCGCGCTGCATGACCTCGCGGAACGCGGCCTGCGCCCGTTTCTCGGCCTCGGCGTCCCCGGCCTCGTACACGACGATCGGGTGGGTGTTGCCGTCGCCGGCGTGGGCGATGACCGGGATCCGGATGTCGTACGCCGCGGCGACCTCCTCGATCGCGGCGAGCAGGGCGGGCAGCAGCGGCACCGGGGCGCCGACGTCCTCGAGCATCAGCAGCGCGCCCGTGGCCTCGATCGCCGGGATGGCGATCCGGCGGGCCTCGACGAACATCTCTCCCTCGTCGGCGTCGTCGGTGACGAACACCTCCGTCGCCCCGGCCGCCTCGCAGGCCGTGCGCATCAGCTCGACCTCGTCGCTCCGGGCGACCCCGGGGGCGTCGGACTGGGCGACCAGCAGCGCGCCGGCGGAGCGGTCCAGCCCGCGCGGGCGGTAGTCCTCGACGGCGTTGATCGACGCCCGGTCCATCAGCTCCAGCATCGACGGCCGCATCGAGCGGCGTACGGCGACCACCGCACGCGCAGCGGCCTCGACCGTCGGGAACGTCGCAACCATCGTCGAGCGCGCCGGCTGCGCGGGCACCAGGCGCAGGATCGCTCGCGTGACGATCCCGAGCGTCCCCTCGCTGCCGACGAACAGCTTGAGCAGCGGCAGCCCGGCCACGTCCTTGATCCGCCGGCCGCCGAGCGTGATCAGCGTGCCGTCGGCGAGCACGACGTCGAGGCCGAGCACGTAGTCGACCGTGACGCCGTACTTCACGCAGCACAGCCCGCCCGCGTTGGTCGCGATGTTGCCGCCGATCGAGCAGAACTCGTACGACGACGGGTCCGGCGGGTACCACAGGCCGTGCTCGGCCGCCGCCGCCTTGACCTCCGCGTTGAACGCCCCCGGCTCGACGACCGCTACCTGGCAGTCGGTGTCGATCTCGATCGCGCGCATCCGCTCCAGCGACAGCACCAGCCCGCCGTCGACGGCCGACGACCCGCCGCTCAGCCCGCTGCCGGCGCCGCGCGGCACGACCGGCACGCGGTGACGAGCGGCCCAGCGCACCGCGGTCTGCACGTGGGTGGCGTCCTCGGCCCGTACGACGACCGCGGGCAGGCCGGCGCCGGCGTCCTGCGACCGGTCGACGCGGTACTTCTCCGTGGTGTCGGGATCGGTCACCACCACGCCGTCCGGCAGCGACGACACGAGCTCGGCCAGGGCGGACTGGTCCATACCGTCAATTCGACCATGCATGACAACCTGCGCAGGGGTCTGCCCCGTCGGAGGGGGTGAGGACCACCCGACGGACAACCAGGGGGACGGATGCGTCAGGCGGAACGGGACGCCGCGTTCAGCGAGTACGTCGCGGCGCGGCAGGACCGGCTCCGCCGGGTCGCCTACGCCATGTGCGGCAGCTGGCACCAGGCCGACGACCTGCTGCAGACCGCGTTCACCAAGCTGTACGTCGCCTGGCCGCGGCTGTCGCGCGCCGGGTTCGAGGACGCCTACGTACGCCGGATCATCCTCAACGCCCTGCTCGACGACCGCCGTCGCGCGTGGTCCCGCGAGCTGCCGGGACTGGACCAGCACGACCGGGCCGCGCCCGAGGTGGCCGGACCCGAGGTGCGCGACGAGCTGGTGCAGGCGCTCCAGCAGCTGCCACCCATGCAGCGCAGGACGGTGGTGCTGCGGCACGTCGCGGACCTGAGCGTCGAGCAGGTCGCCGCCGATCTCGGCATCTCTGTCGGCACCGTCAAGAGCCACACCTCGCGCGGCCTCGCGCGGCTCCAGGAGCTGCTCGCCACCGCCCCGACCACAGGCAAGGAGGCCTGACCATGGGCGACTTCACCGGGCTCGAGGAGCGCCTCGCCGGCGCTTGGACCGACGGGCCGCCCCAGCCCCCGGTCGGCGACAGGCTCGCGGCCGGCCACCGCGCCCTCCGGCGCCGCCGCGTGCTGTCCACGGCCGCCACCACCCTCGCCGTCGTCGCCGTGGTCGGCGCCGCCACCGCCGTCACCGGCGGACCCGGCGGCTCGCGCGCGGTCGAGCCGGCAGCCCCCACCGCCAGTGCCACGCCCACGACCGTGCAGGACCCGGAACCGGAAGAGGTGCTCGGCGACCACTGGGCGGGCTTCGACGACGAGGGCCGGCTGGTCGTCCGCGACGGCGTCGACGTCGGGCAGAGCGTGGAGGACTCCTGGCAGGGCGTCCGGTGGGTGGCGATGGAGCTGGTGCGCGGCGACAGGACCCGCTGGTACTTCGTGTCCGACGACGGCAGCGACCCGATCGTCGCCGTACCCCCGAAGGAGGCGACCCCGGACACCGACGCCTTCCTGGTCTGGGTCCAGCTGCAGAACCCGAACCCCGACCCGGAGGCCGGAGCCGACCCGGCCGGCGTCCGGTTCTGGGTGCACCTCGTCGCCGACGGCCGATTGGTGCCGGTCCGCCAGGGGGTCACCGTGCTGCACTCGGTGCGCGACCCGGAGATCCCCGGCTTCACCGACGGGACGCAGGTCGCGGTGGCGGCCGAGGTGCGCGTGGACGGCGACCGCTACTACGTGCTGGCCCGGCGCTACGCCGAGGGCCCGCCGGACTACTTCCGGATCTCGCTCCGGCAGGGTGGGCCGACCCTGGAGTCGATGCTGGACTTCGCTCGCGTGAAGTACGGCTCAGGCGGCGAGGGTCTGCGCTGACGGCTCCACCCGGGCCCCGGTGCGCTGCGCGCCGATGCCCGCGGCCACCACGCAGAGGATCCCGACGACCGGCAGCACGCCCGGCAGCTGGCCCAGCAGCACCAGCCCGACGAGCAGCGCGAACGCCGGCTCCAGCGCCATCAGCGTGCCGAACGCCCCGGCGGTGAGCCGCCGCAGCGCGAGCAGCTCCAGCACGAACGGGACCACCGGCAGCAGGATCGCCAGCCCGAGCCCGGCCAGCACCAGGTCCCAGGTGAGGACCGGGACGACCGCAGGACCGGCCACCAGGGTGGCGACGAGGCCGGCGACCGGCATCGACACGGCCAGCCCGGTGACCCCGGTGACCTCGTCGCCGACCTTCTGGGTGAGCAGGATGTACGCCGCCCAGCACAGCGCGGCCCCGAGGGCGAACACGATGCCGAGCAGGTCGGTGCCGCCCTGCCACGGCTCGGTCAGCAGCACGACTCCGGCGGCGGCGAGCACGGCGTACAGCCGGCCGCGCCCGTGGCTGCGCACCACCGCGACGCCCAGCGGCCCGAGGAACTCCAGCGCGCTCGCCGTGCCCATCGGCAGCCGCTCCACCGAGGCCATGAAGAGCATCGTCACGCCGGCCGTCACCGTGCCGAGCGCGACGCAGGCCAGGAACGACGAGCGGGTGAACTGCGCCCGGCGAGGCCGGACGACCACGAGCATGATGACTCCGGCCCAGGCGAGGCGCAGGAACGCCGCACCCTCAGGGCCGACCCGGTCGAACAGGCCGACCGAGACCGCGACGCCGACCTGGACGGTGAGCATCGCGGCCACCGCGAACGACGTACCGACGCCCGCGGGGGAGCCGCGGCGGACGGGTGTCGGGCTGGGGGCCGTGGTGGTCATGTCTCCATGACGCCACACCTCGACCGTCCGCGTCCACGTGTTGTTTGTGGACGTTCCGTTCATGACTGACGAACAATGGGCGCATGGACGTGCACCGGCTCGAGATGCTGCTCGAGCTCTCCCGGCTCGGCTCGATGCGCGAGGTCGCCGAGGAGATGCACACCAGCACTTCCAACGTCAGCCAGCAGATCGCCGCGCTCGCTCGCGAGGTGGGGACGCCGCTCACCGAGCCGCACGGCCGGCGAGTCAGGCTCACTCCGGCCGGCCGCCGCCTGGCCGACCACGCCGTGACGATCCTCGCCGCGGTCGAGGCCGCCCGGCTCGACCTCGACCCTCACGCCGACCCCGCCGGCACGGTGCGGGTGGCCGGCTTCGCCACCGCCGTACGGCGGTCGCTGTTGCCGGTGCTCCACGAGCTGTCCGGCACGCACCCCGCCGTGCGCCTGCTGGTCTACGAGCACGAGCCGTTCGAGGCCTACGACCTGCTCGCGCGCGACGACGTCGACCTGGCGCTGACCTACGACTACGACCTGGCGCCCGCGGCGTTCGACCGGTCGCTTCAGGCCCGGCCGCTGTGGCAGGCGCCGTGGCACCTGGGCGTGCCGGCCAACGAGCAACGACCGCGCGGCCGCGCCACCGAGGTGATGCGACGGTTCGCCGGCCACGACTGGATCGTCAACTCGCGCAACACCGCCGACGAGGACGTCGTGCGCACGCTGGCGTCCATGGCCGGCTTCGAGCCGCGCGTCGCGCACCGCGTCGACAGCCTCGACCTGGTGCAGGACCTGGTCGCCGCCGGGCTCGGGGTGGCGCTGCTGCCGGACAACCTGCCGCCGCACGAGGGCGTCGCGGTGGTCCGGCTGCGCGACCCCGAGGTGCTGCTGCGGTCGTACGCCGTCACCCGGCGCGGCCGCGGCTCCTGGCCACCGCTGCGCCTGGTGCTGGACCGCCTCGAGGAGCACGCCGCCGATGGCGGGTGGTCGAGCTCGTCGAGACCACCTTCCGCACCCGCCTAGGGTGGCGAGGTGAAGCAGCGACGTATCGGGACGCGCACCGTCAGCGCGATCGGCCTCGGCGCGATGCCGATGTCGGTCCGGGAGCACAACGACGAGGAGCGCGCGATCCGCACGATCGCTTGCGCGCTCGACGAGGGCGTGACGCTGATCGACACCGCCGACGCGTACTCCCCGGACGAGGCGACGTTCGGCCACAACGAGGCGCTGATCGCCAAGGCGCTGCGGGAGTACGGCGTCGGCCCGGACGACGTCCTCGTCGCCACCAAGGGCGGCCACACCCGGCGTGGCGCCGACTGGGAGCTCGACGGGACCGCGGCGTACCTCCGCAAGGCCTGCCTCGCCTCGATGGAGCGGCTGGGCGTCGAGCAGATCGCGCTGTACCAGCACCACCGGCCCGACCCGAAGATCGACTACGCCGAGACCGTCGCCGGCCTGAAGGCGCTGCTGGACGAGGGGTTGATCGCCGGGGCCGGGCTGTCCAACGCGAACCCGGAGCAGATCCGTCTCGCGCACCGCGAGCTCGGCGAGGGGCTGGTCGCGGTGCAGAACCAGTTCAGCCCGTCCTTCCGCTCCTCCCGCGACGAGATCGACCTGTGCGCGGAGCTCGGCATCGCGTTCCTGGCCTGGTCGCCGCTCGGCGGGATGGGCAAGGCCGGCGGGCTCGGCAGCGAGTGGGAGGCGTTCGGCCGGGTGGCCGAGAAGCACGGCGTCAGCCCGCAGCAGGTGTGCCTGGCCTGGGAGCTCTCGCTGTCCGAGGCGATGATCCCGATCCCCGGCGCGAGCCGGCCGGAGTCCGTCGCCGACTCCGCCGCCGCCGTACACCTCGAGCTCGACGACGAGGACCTCGCGCTGCTCGGTCGCTGAACGACGTCACCGAACAACGATTCGTCTGCGACCCGCCTGTGTGATTCACCCCGTAAACCGCAGACGAATCGTTGTCGCGCGTCAGTCCTCGTCGATGAACGTCGCGCGCTCGACGTCGCCGACGGTGGGGACGCCCTGGTTGCAGTAGACCTCGACCTCGACGCTGCGGCCGGGCTGGGTGAAGACCGCGTCGACGTCGTCGTCGGGGCCCTTCTCGTAGCTGAGCACCGACCAGCCGGCGGCCTTGTTGGCCTCCACGCGGATGCCGGCGGCGTACGGGCCCTCGCAGGAGACCCGGAACGTGCCGTACTCACCCTTGATGTCGCGCGTCCGGCCCGGCAGGTCCGAGGGGATCTCCTCGGGGTCGGGGTCGCTGTCCTGGAGCGGAGTCACCTCAGCGCCGATCGGCCCGCGCCCGCGCGCGGCGTCGCCGACGGCACCGATCGCGGCCAGGGCGATCCCGGTGGCGACCGCGACGGCACCGAGCCAGATACCCAGGTAGAGGAGCGCGCGCTTCACCCCACCATTCTCGTGGCGACCAGGGGAGCCGCGGGTTAGCGGACCGCTAAGCCGCGACTAAGACTCGCTCCGCGAGCGGATCGGTGCGGCGCCGAGCCGCTAGCGTCGGGGCGTGCCCCAGCTCCTGCTCATCGAGGACGACCCGGTCATCCGGTCGCGGCTGATCGGTGCGCTGCGCGAACGGGGCTACGTCGTCGCCTCGGCCGACAAGGGCATGACCGGGCTCGGTCTGGCCGTGGAGGACCGCCCCGACCTGGTGCTGCTCGACCTCGGCCTGCCGGACATCGACGGCACCGAGGTGCTGCGCATGCTGCGCGCGGTCAGCGCCGTACCCGTCATCATCACCAGCGCCCGCGACGACGACCCCGCGCTGGTGCAGGCGCTCGACGCCGGCGCGGACGACTACCTGGTCAAGCCGTTCAGCGCCGCGCAGCTCGAGGCACGCGTGCGCGCGGTGCTCCGCCGCTACGGCGCCGGGCAGAACGAGCGGCCCGTCCTCACCGTCGGCGGCCTCTCCATCGACCTGCGCGCCCGCGTCGCCACCCTCGACGGCGCCCAGCTGGAGCTCAGCCCGCGCGAGTTCGACCTGCTCGCCTACCTCGCGCAACGCCCCGGCGAGGTGGTCACCAAGCGCGAGCTGCTCACCGACGTCTGGCAGCAGCCGTACGGCGGCAGCGACAAGACCGTCGACGTGCACCTGTCGTGGCTGCGCCGCAAGCTCGGCGAGACCGCTCAGGAACCCCGCTACGTCCACTCGGTGCGAGGCGTCGGCGTGCGCCTCGCGGACCCGACCGCCTAGGACGCGCCGTGCGCCGCAGCCTCATCGTCACCGTCGCGGCGAGCACCGCGATGGTGCTTCTGGCGATGCTGATCCCGATGGCGGTGCTCATCGATGACTACGCCCTCGAGGACCAGCTCGCCCGCGCGGCGCTCGAGGTGCAGGCGACCGAGACCGTGGTGGCCGGCCGCGACAAGGGAACCGTGTCGGTCTACCTGAGCACGATCAACGACGACGAGGCGATCCAGACGACCGTGCTCTATCCCGACGGGCAGGCGATCGGCCCGTACCCCGGCGAGAACGCCCGCGTCCGCCAAGCCCGCGAGACCGGGCGGGCCCGGGTCGACGACGTGGACGGCGGCGTGGAGATCCTCGTCCCGGTGTCGCTGGGCGGCGGCAGCGCGGTGCCCGACGCCACGAGCGTGATCCGGGTCAACGTCCTCGACCGCGGCTTCAGCGACACCGTGCGTACGACGTGGGCGGTGCTCGCGCTGCTCGGACTGGTGCTGCTCGGCGGCTCGCTGCTGGTGGCCGACCGTCTGGGCCGTCGCTTCGTCCAGCCGATCCGCGCGCTCGCCGCCTCCGCCGTACGACTCGGGGAGAACGACCTGTCCACGCCGGTGCCGCAGGAGGGACCGGCGGAGGTGCAGGAGGTGGGCGCCGCACTCAACCGCCTGGTCGACCGGGTCCAGGTGCTGCTGCGCCGCGAGCGCGACAACGTCGCCGACCTGTCGCACCGGCTGCGCACCCCGATCACCGCGCTGCGGCTCGACGCGGAGTCGCTGGACGACCCGGCCGAGCGCGAACGGCTCGGGCGCGACATCGACGCGTTGGAGCGGATGGTCGACGCGGTGATCCGCGAGGGGCGGCGCTCGCAGCGTGAGGGCCTGGCCGCGTCCGGCGACGTGGTGGAGGCGGTGGTCGAGCGGACGGCGTTCTGGGAGCCGCTCGCAGAGGACCAGGACCGGCCGTTCACCGTCGACGTACCGACCAGCCGGATCCCGGTCGCGGCCAGTCGAGACGACCTCGACGCGCTGCTCGACGTGCTGCTGGACAACGTGTTCAGCCACACGCCGGAGGGCTGCACGGTCGAGGTCCGCGTCGCCCCGGACGGCGAGGGCGCGCTGCTGGTGGTGCGCGACCACGGGCCGGGCTTCCCCGAGGAGCTGACCAGCCGCGGCGCCAGCGCGGCCGGCTCGACCGGCCTCGGCCTGGACATCGCCCGCCGTACTGCCGAGTCGTCCGGCGGCCACCTCGAGGTCGCCCGCGCAGACGGCGGCGGGGCCGAGGTGCGTGTGCACCTCGGCCCCGCCCGCTGAGACCTGGTCGGTCAGCGCGTGATGCGCACCGAGCAGCTCTGACCGTTGCTGAGCTTCACGGCCTTCGCGCGGAAGGTGTCCGCACCGGGGGTGTTCGGACGCAGGCGCTCGAAGTCGACCTCGCCCTCGCGGTCCGTGGTCCGCACGTCGCGGAAGACCCGGTCGCCGTTGTGGAACAGCACCAGGCGCCACTTCTGGTTCGGGGTGTTGGAGTCGACCTCGAAGGACACCTCGTAGCCGCCGCGCTCGCGGTCGACGTCGAAGTCGTAGCGGGCGCCGGCGCAGTTGCCGACCTTCTCGACGTCGGCCGACGCGGGGGCGGCCAGGGCGAACGGGACGACGGTGGCGACGGCGGCGGTGGCCAGGCCGGCGGCGGCGAGACGCTTGGTGTTCATGGGAGTTCTCCGGTTTCGATGAAGGGTCGAGCTGACGACGACTACGTTCGCGTGGACGCCGCTAACCGCTCACCATCCGTTCGCTAAGGAGCGGCTAAGCCCGCCGGATCACCACGTGACCTCGGCCACTCCCGCGTCGTCGACCGCGACCGAGAGCGGCCGATCGCCCGCCCGCAGGCCAGTGACCGTGGTGGCGCCCAGCGGCCAGGGGGTGACGGGCGAGGCCGTCACCGAGCCCTCGGGTACGTCGGCCGCGAGTCCTAGCAGCGAAGCGGTGAGCGAGACCGTGCCGGCGGCCGACCAGGCCTGCGGCCGACAGGCGGCGGGGTAGGGCACCGGGACCGGGTGCGCGGACCGGGCGTCGCCGGCGAACAGCTCTGGGGGCCGGCCGTCGAACGCATGGGTCGCGGCGAGCATCGCCTCGGCGACGGGCGCGACCTCCGGGCGGCCCTCGGCGGCCAGCCCGGCCAGGCAGATCGCGGTGTCGTGCGGCCACACCGAGCCGACGTGGTAGCCGGTCGACGAGTAGCCCTCCGCGTCGCTGGACAGCGTGCGGATGCCGAACCCGGACAGCATGTCGTCGCCGACCAGGCGCCGCGCGACGAGGTCGACCTCGTCGGAGTCGAGCAGCCCGGTCCCCAGCAGGTGGCCGATGTTGCTGGTCACCGAGGCGACCGGCCGCTTGTCGGCGTCGAGGGCGATCGCCGGGTACGCGCCGCGCGCGTCCTCGACCCAGAACCGCTCCCGGAACCGGGTGCGCAGCTGCGCCGCCCAGCCGCGCCACCGGTCGGCGCCCGGCCGGCCGAACGCCTCGAGCAGGTCGGCACCCCGGGTCGCGGCGGCGTACGCGTAGGCCTGCACCTCGCACAGCGCCAGCGGCGCGGTCGCCAGGGACCCGTCGACGTGGCGGACCGAGTCGCCGGAGTCCTTCCAGCCCTGGTTGGCCAGGCCGGTGCCGGTCGCGTCGACGTACTCCAGGAAGTGGTCGCCGTCGGCGTCCCCCTCCTCGACCTGCCACGCCAGCGCGCGCTCGAGGGCCGGCAGCAACGGCTCGACCTCGTCGGCCGGGAGCCCCCAGCGCCACGCGTCGTGCAGCGTCGTCGCCCAGAGCGAGGTGGCGTCGATCGTGCCGTAGTAGACCGGCGGCAGCGTGAACGTGTGGCTCTCGTCGCGTACGTCGATCGCCTTCGCGCGCACCTCGTGCAGGATCTTGCCGGGCTGCTCGGCGGTCGAGGTGTCGCTGATCGTGCCCTGCCGGGCGGCGAGCACCCGCAGTGTCGAGCCCGCCAGAGTCGTCGACACCGGCAGCAGCATCCGCGCCGCCCACAGGCTGTCGCGGCCGAAGAGGGTGAGGAACCAGGGCGCGCCCGCACCGAGGAACTCCTCGTCCGGGGTGAGCGTCGGCGCCAGCCGCAGCAGCCGCAGGTCGGCCAGCGCCTTGTCGAGCGCCGGCCCCAGGCGCCGGTCGCCGCTGGCCACGGTCGGCTCGGCCCAGGTGGCGGCCGACGTCGGGGCGGTGACGACCGCGGCGGAGTCGGCGATCGTCACCT
>NZ_CAMPGZ010000137.1 GCF_946885725.1 uncultured Nocardioides sp. | reverse complement strand
ACGTCGCCAGCGACCGGTGGGTCTGCTCGCGGTCCCAAGGACAGTGCAGCCGAAGCTGGTCCATCACCGTGACCAGGTCGAGCAGCCGCGCCCCCGGGACGTCGTACGACGCGTGCAGCACCTCGATGTCGACCGGGCTGTCGCCGGACACCAGTGCCGTGGCGAGCTCGGTGGGGAGCCGGTCGGCCTCCTCGTCGCTGGCGAGGTACACGACGTCGCCCGACGACGCCGCAGCAAGCAGCGCCGACGTCGACGGGTCGTCGACCACCGTGACCGGACGGCCGGCGGCCTCGACGGCGCGCGCGACCGGCAGGTCGGCGGACCCGGCCAGCACGGTAACCGCGCCGGTGACCGCCTGCCACGCCGGCCAGGTCATCAGTCCCGGGGCGACCCGGGGGCTCGTGACGAGGAGTGTCAGCACTTCTGGGACAGCGGGAGCCCGGCGGTCCACGCCTCCCCGGGGTCCTGGCTCGCGCCCTGACGCGCGCGGTCGGACGCGGCGATGGAGATCGAGCCGTTCCTCGGCGTGATCGAGCCGTTGGCGTACTCGCCGAACCGCGGGTCGACGTCGACCTCGAGGCCCTCCTCGGCCGCCCACTGGTTGCGCAGCCGCGTGCCCTCGGCGGAGATCTCCTCGGGCGTCGGGTTGGTCTTGCCCTGGTCGGCGAGCGACGCGGTGGCGGCCTGCTCGAGGATGCTCTGGCTCTCCTGGAAGCCGCGGAACAGCGCGCGGAAGTCGGCCCGCTCGGGCTTCGGCAGCAGGTTGATCTGCTGGGCGCTCTGCTGCATCGCCTGGGTCACCGCGCGGTTGTCGACCTTGATGCCCTTGGCCTCGCCGAACTGACGGCTCAGCTCGTTGTCGAGCAGCAGCTGGATCGCCGCGGAGCGCGCGTCGCGCGAGGCCAGGTCGGGCCGCGGCTGGCCCTGCGCCTCGGCCGCGCTGACCGTGGAGCTGCACAGCGCGGCGGCCGCGTCGTCGACCTCGGTGTTCGTGATGCGCTCGCCACCCACGACCGCGGCGGAACCGGGGTGGGTGCCGCAGCCGGACAGCAGGGTGGTCGCGGCCACGCCTGCCACGAGCAGGCTCGACAGCTTGACCTTCGCTCGGGTCACGAGTTCCTCTCCTACCGGTGCTACTGGCTCGCCGCGGCCGGCGCCGGGGTGGCGCCTGCCGGGTCGACCACGGTGTCGACGACCTGACGGGCCCACGTCAGCAGCGCCTCGTCGCGGATCGGCTTGCCGCCCACGACGGCGGTCGAGGGACGGGGCACGAGCATGGTACGCAGGTTGGGCTTGACGATGCTCTTCGGGTACAGGCGGTTGAGCCGGACCGTCGCGGAGTCGGGCAGCTCGACCGGCGCGAACCGGACGTACTTGCCCTGCACCGTCACGTCGGTCAGCCCCGCCGCACGCATCCGGGCCCGGAACCGCGCGACCTCCAGCAGCGACGCGACCGGCGCCGGCGGTTCGCCGTACCGGTCGACCATCTCCTCGCGCAGCAGGTCGACGTCCTCGTCGGCGCGGACCTCCGCGAGGCGCTTGTACATCTCGAGCCGCAGCCGCTCGCTCGGCACGTAGTCGTGCGGCAGGTGCGCGTCGATCGGGAGCTCGATCTTGACCTCGGTCGGCTCCTGCTCGGCCTCGCCGCGGAACTCGTTGACCGCCTCGCCGACGAGCCGGACGTAGAGGTCGAAGCCGACGTCGGCGATGTGGCCGGACTGCTCGCCGCCGAGCAGGTTGCCGGCGCCGCGGATCTCGAGGTCCTTCATCGCGATCGCCATGCCGCCGCCGAGGTCGGAGTGCTGGGCGAGCGTCGCGAGCCGCTCGTGCGCGGTCTCGGTCAGCGGCTTGTCCGGCGGGTACAGGAAGTAGGCGTAGGCGCGCTCCCGCGACCGGCCGACCCGGCCGCGCAGCTGGTGCAGCTGCGACAGGCCGAGCATGTCCGCCCGCTCGATGATCATCGTGTTGGCGTTGGACACGTCCAGGCCGGACTCGACGAGCGTGGTGCACACGAGCACGTCGAAGCGCTTCTCCCAGAAGTCGACCATCACCTGCTCGAGCTGCCGCTCGTTCATCTGGCCGTGGGCGGTGGCGACGCGCGCCTCCGGCACGAGCTGCTTGATCCTCCCCGCGGCCTTCTCGATCGACTGCACCCGGTTGTGGATGTAGAAGACCTGGCCCTCGCGCAGCAGCTCGCGGCGGATCGCGGCGACGACCTGCCGGTCCTCGTAGGCGCCGACGTACGTCAGCACCGGGTGCCGCTCCTCCGGCGGAGTGGTGATGGTGGACATCTCGCGGATGCCGGTGATCGCCATCTCCAGCGTGCGCGGGATCGGCGTCGCAGACATCGACAGCACGTCGACGGACGTGCGCAGCCGCTTCATCTGCTCCTTGTGCTCGACGCCGAACCGCTGCTCCTCGTCGACGATGATCAGGCCGAGGTTCTTGACCTTGATGTCGGGGTTCAGCAGCCGGTGCGTGCCGATGACGATGTCGATGGAGCCCTCGCGCAGGCCCTCCATGACCTCGGCGGCCTCCTTGTCGGACTGGAACCGCGACAGCGCCTTGAGTACGACGGGGAAGCCGGCCATCCGCTCGGCGAACGTCGAGAAGTGCTGCTGCACGAGCAGCGTCGTCGGCACCAGCACCGCGACCTGCTTGCCGTCCTGCACCGCCTTGAACGCCGCACGCACGGCGATCTCGGTCTTGCCGTAGCCGACGTCGCCGCAGATCAGCCGGTCCATCGGGACCGTGCGCATCATGTCGGCCTTGACCTCGTCGACCGTGGTGAGCTGGTCGGGGGTCTCGGTGAAGGGGAACGCGTCCTCGAGCTCGCGCTGCCACGGCGAGTCGGGACCGAACGCGTGGCCCTTGGTGGCCTGCCGTGCGGCGTACAGCTTGATCAGCTCGGCCGCGATCTGCCGGACCGCCTTGCGGGCGCGGCCCTTGCGCTTGGCCCAGTCGGCGCCGCCCAGCCGGTCCAGCGACGGCTGCTCGCCACCGACGTAGCGCGTCACCTGGTCGAGCTGGTCGGTCGGCACGTAGAGCTTGTCCGGCGGATGGCCCTTCTTCGACGAGCCGTACTCGAGGACGAGGTACTCGCGCGTGGCGCCCTGCACCTCGCGCTGCTTCATCTCCACGTAGCGGCCGACGCCGTGCTGCTCGTGCACGACGAAGTCGCCGGGCTTCAGCTCCAGCGGGTCGATCTGCCGCTTGCGCCGCGCCGGCATCTTGCGCATGTCCTTGGTGGACGCGCGCTGGCCGGAGAGGTCGTCCCCGGTGACGACCGCCAGGTCGTCGGCGACCAGGCCGTGCGAGAGCGTCGCGCAGGTGACCACCGCGACGTCGGTCGGTACGTCGTCGGCGGTGGGCAGCCCGTCGACCAGGCGCACGGGCACGTCGTGCTCCTGCAGCACCTCGGTGAGCCGTTGCGCGGGGCCGTGGCCCTCGTTGACCAGCACCACCCGACGGCCGTCGGTGAGCCAGCCGCGGACATCGTTGATCGCGCGCTCGATGTCGCCGCGGTACTCCTCGGCGGGCTTCACGTCGACGGCACGGCTCTCGACCGCGCCGGACTCCCAGTCGACGTCGGCCTTCACGATCTCGCCCATCGCGTCGCGCAGGGGCTCGGCGGGGGCGTCGTCGTCGATGCCGAACGGCGAGATGCTCCACCACGGCTTCTGCTGGGCGAGCGCGTGGGCGCGCACCTCGGCGAGGCTGCGGTACGACGCCGCCCCGAGGTCGATCGGCGCCTGACCCCCACCGGCCGCCGCGGCCCACGAGGCGCCGAGGAACTCCTCGCTGGTGGCGACCAGGTCGTGGGCCCGGCTGCGCGCCCGCTCGGGGTCGAGCACCAGCACGTGGGTGTCGTCGGGCATCAGGTCGACGAGCAGCTCCATCTCGTCGACGAGCGCCGGGGCGAGCGACTCCATGCCCTCGACGGCCACGCCGGCGGCGAGCTTGTCGGTGATCTCCAGCAGCGTCGGGTGCTCCTCCCCCAGGCGACGCGCGCGCTCGCGCACCTCGTCGGTGAGCAGCAGCTCGCGGCACGGCGGCGCCCAGAGCCGGTTGACGGGCTCGAGCGTGCGCTGGTCGGCGACGGCGAACGACCGGATCTCCTCGACCTCGTCGCCCCAGAACTCCACCCGGAGCGGGTGCTCCTCGGTCGGCGGGAAGACGTCGACGATGCCGCCGCGCACCGCGAACTCGCCACGCTTCTCCACCAGGTCGACCCGGGAGTACGCCGCACCGGCCAGCCGTCGTACGACGTCCTCGAGGTCGGCCTCGTCACCGACCGCGAGCTCGACCGGCTCGAGGTCGGCCAGGCCCTTGACCTGTGGCTGCAGCACCGAGCGCACCGGAGCGACCACGACTTTGAGCGGCCCGTTGGAGACGTCGTCGCCGGGGTGCTTGAGCCGGCGCAGCACGGCGAGGCGCTTGCCGACGGTGTCGCTGCGCGGGGAGAGCCGCTCGTGTGGCAACGTCTCCCAGGACGGGTAGTAGCCGACCAGGTGCGGGTCCATCACGCTGCTCAGCGCGTCGACGAGGTCCTCGGCCTCGCGGGCGGTGGCGGCGACGGCGAGCACGGTGCGGCCCGCGTCGACCAGCCCGCGCACGGCGAACGGGCGCAGCGCCGCCGGTCCGGTCAGGTCGAGCGTCGGCAGCGTGCCGGCGCGGGCCTCGTCGAGGGCACTGCTCAGGGTCTTGTCGCCGAGCACCAGCTCGGCCACACCGGACAGGGCGGCGGTCATGACAAGGCTCCCGGGTCAGATAAGGCAACACAGACGCCCCCGGTCGGCATCGACAGGGGGTCGCGGTAGGACGCGGGCCAGTCTACGGAGTCCCGCCGACAGCCGCGGGCCGCCGACGGATCGGCCGCTTCAGCTGAGCGGGTCAGCGTCGAGCCGCTCGCGGACCCGCTCGTAGTCGGCGAGCGCCGCTGCCCCCGCCTGTTCCTCGAGCGCATGCAGGCGCCCGAAGGTGAACGCGTTGTCGCCGTCGAGGTGGGCCTGCAGGCCGAGGTCGCGGAGGGCCTGCCGGGTCAGCAGGGTGTCGCGGTGGGTGCCGAGCGCCCGCTGCACCGCCTCCGCCGTCTCCTCCAGGCGCTCGGCGTCGTCGCCGAGCAGGGGGCGCAGGGTCTCGGCGGTGTACCGGGCCCGCTTGGCGGCCTTGCGCACGTCGTGCAGCGCGGTCTCGCGGAGCGGCTCGTCGGTCGTCTTCGCCGCCCTGGCCGCCCGGCGGCGCAGCCGGCGCCAGTCCTTGCGCAGCCGCTTCCGGGCCTTGGCCGGCGTACCGCCTGGCCTTCGTTCCGCCAGCGCGTCCAGGTCGGCCAGCAGCGTTCGCCAGCGAGAAGACCCGAGCAGAGCCTCGACGGCAGGTTCCGCCTCGGCTCGCAGCGCCCGGACGTGAGCGTCGATCCGTCCCGCGACGTCGCCGAGGACGAGCGCGGCAGGCTGCTCGCTGAGGTGCTGCCGCAGCCGCGCCTCGACCACCTCCAGGTCGCGGACGGCGGACAGCTCGGCGCCGGCCCGGCGCAGGTCGAGGCGCAGCGCGTCGCAGGCCTCCTCGCCGAGCTCCTTGCGGAACGTCGTCACCAGGCTGCGGGTGCGCCGCAGCGCGACGCGCAGGTCGTGCACGCCCTCGGGGTCGTCCTCACTGATGCGCCGCGCCGCGTCCCGCACCGCCGCGACCAGCGTCGTGAGCCGCTCGTGGAGCAGCGCGGGGACGTCGGCGTGACCCATGGCTGAGGCCGTCTACCCGGCGGCCGCCCGCTCGGCGTCACTGCGCAGCACGCAGAACTCGTTGCCCTCGGGGTCGGCCATGGTGACCCAGCCGATGCCGGGGCCGTGGATGTCGCTGTGGTCGGCCACCACGGTGGCGCCCAGCCCGAGCAGCCGTTGCACCTCCTGGTCGCGGGTCCCGTCGCTCGGGCGGAGGTCGAAGTGCACGCGGTTCTTGACCTGCTTGGCCTCCGGCACCTCGATGAACAGCACGTGGTGGCCGGTCTTGGCCGACAGGATCATGCACTCCTCGTGGCCGGGCTCGTTGGGGTCGCCGTCGACGTCGACGTACCCGAGCACCTGCTTCCACCACTCCGAGAGCTCGTAGGCGTTCTTGCAGTCAACGCTGGTGTGCGAGATGTACGACGTCATGGCGGCCATCCTCGCGGCCGGAGCGTCCCGGGGGCCACGCGTTTTGCATGATCTAGGTTCAGGTCATGGCAGCGAAGTCGTCCTCGCCCGCCGTGGAGCTGGAGGTCGAGGACAAGGTCGTCCGGATCACCAACCCCGAGCGCGTCTACTTCCCCGCCCGCGGCGAGACGAAGATGGACCTCGTCGAGTACTACCTCGCGGTCGGCGACGGGATCGTCAACGCGCTGCGCGAGCGGCCCTGCATGCTGCACCGGTTCCCCACCGGAGTGACCGGCGAGAAGGTGCACCAGAAGCGGCTGCCGAAGGGCGCGCCGCCCTGGATGGAGACCGTGCGGGTGCACTTCCCGCGCTGGAACCGCACCGCCGACGAGCTGTGCGTCACCGAGATCGCGCAGGTGATCTGGGCGGTGCAGATGTCGACGGTCGAGTTCCACCCGTGGAACAGTCGGCGCGCGGACACAGAGAAGCCCGACGAGTGGCGCATCGACCTCGACCCGGGTGACGAGTGCGACTACGCGACGGTCCGGCGGGTCGCGCACGTGGTGCACGAGGTGCTCGACGAGCTCGGCGCGGTCGGCTACCCGAAGACGTCGGGCGGCCACGGCATGCACGTCTACGTGCGGATCCCGCCGGAGCGCGGCTTCAAGGACGTACGTCGAGGCGCACTGGCCTTCGCCCGCGAGATCGAGCGACGCACGGACGACGTGACCACCACGTGGTGGCGCAAGGACCGCGACCCGACCAAGCTGTTCGTCGACTACAACCAGAACGCCCGCGACCACACGATCGCGGCGGCCTACTCCGTGCGCGGCAACCCGGAGGCCACGGTCTCCACGCCGATCCGGTGGGACGAGATCGACGACGCCGAGCCCCAGGACTTCACGATCGCGACGGTCCCGGCGCGGTACGCCGAGCTCGGCGACCTGCACCACGACATCGACGACAACGTCTTCGACTTCACGCCGCTGATGGAGTGGGCCGAGCGCGACGAGGCCGAGGGAGCCGAGGTCCCGGAGATCCCCGAGGCGGACTGAGCCGGCGTCAGACGTCGAGGCCGTGCCGGGACAGGTGGTCGCGCAGGGCCTCGACGCCGTGGTCGACGTGCCACCGCTCGGCGCGCAGGCCGAGCTCGCGTGCGCTGTCGACGCTGGCCGCGTTGTCGTCGACGAACAGCACAGTCTCCGGCGCGAGGCCGAGCCGGTCGAGCACCGCGCGGAAGAACGCCGGGTCGGGCTTCGCCGCGCGCAGCTCGCAGGAGTAGAACGCGCCGTCCAGCAGGTCGTCGTACCCGAGCTCGCGCTGCATGAAGCGGGCGCGGTGCTCATCCTGGTTGGTGACGAGGTAGCAGCGCACGCCTCGGCCGCGCACCTTCGCGGCGAGAGCGCGGGCCGGCTCGACCGGCTCGATGGTCAGCCAGACTCGTAGGGCGTCGTCGAACGCCTCGGGGATGCCCCACTCCTCCAGCAGCCGGGGCAGCACCTCGACCCAGCGAGCGTGGCCGGTGAGGCAGGGCCGCTCGGCGGCGAAGGCCGCGGCGAGGAAGCCCTCGACGTCGTCGACGAGGTGGCCGACGGCCGGGCGCATGGACGCCTCCCAGCCGGCCGGCAGGTGCTGCAGCACGCCGTCGGCGTCCCAGAGGACCGCCTCGACTGCCCGGTCGACGCTCACAGCCCGGCTACTCCGTGCCGTTGCGACGGATCCAGTCGACGATCGTGTCGGCCAGCTCGGGCCGGCACACGACCAGGTCGGGCAGCCAGACGTCGTCCTGGTTGTAGACGAGCGGGCTGCCGTCGGTGCGCGAGGTGAACAGTCCGGCCGCGCGGGCGACCGCGACGGGCGCGGCGGAGTCCCATTCGTACTGCCCGCCCGCGTGCACGTAGGCGTCGGTGACGTCGCGAGCCACCGAGATGACCTTGGCGCCGGCCGAGCCCATCGGCACGAGCTCGGCGCCGATCTCCTCGGCGAGCGCCTGCACGAAGGCCGGCGGGCGGCTGCGCGAGACCGCGATCCGCGGACGGTCGCTGGTGCGCTCGGGGACCACCGGCGGCGCGCCGGTGTGGAACGTCGTACCGAGACCGGGCTGCGCAACGGCGCCGGCGACGAGGTCGCCGGTGCTGCCGTCGGTGCGCTGCCAGAGCGCCACGTGCACCGCCCAGTCGTCGCGCGGCGGCTCGGAGAACTCACGGGTGCCGTCCAGCGGGTCGACGATCCAGACCCGGTCGGCCTCGAGGCGGGCCTTGTCGTCCTTGCCCTCCTCGGAGAGCACGGCGTCCCCGGGACGGTGCTCGGCGAGGATCGCGACGAGGAGGTCGTGCGCGGCCTTGTCACCGGCGTCCTTGAGCTCCCGGCCCTCCAGGCCCTCGGTGCGGACCTCGTTCAGCCGCTCGCCGGCGACGGTGGCGGCCCAGGCGGCGAAGCGGTGGTCGTCGGCCAGCGCGTCGGCGGGCGGGACGGGCAGGTCGGGAGTGCTCACACGATCTCCTTCAGGAGTTGGAGTTCAGGAGTTGAAACGGCTCTGGGTCTTCTCGAGGCCCTCGGTGACGAGGCACTCGACGGCGTCGGCGGCGCGGTCCACCTGGAACGGCAGCACCTTGCGCTCGCTCGACGAGTAGTTGGACAGCACGAAGTCCGCGGGGCTCTGGCGGCCCGGCGGCCGGCCGATGCCCACGCGCACCCGGTGGAACTCACCGGAGTCGAGCGAACGGCGCATGGAACGCAGGCCGTTGTGGCCGTTGTCGCCGCCGCCCTTCTTCACGCGGAGCTTCTCGAACGGCAGGTCGAGCTCGTCGTGGATCGCGACGATCCGCTCGACCGGCACCTTGTAGAACTTCGCCAGCGTCGACACCGGGCCACCGGACTCGTTCATGTAGCAGCGCGGCCGGGCCAGCACGACACGCACGCCACCGACGCCGTTCATGCCGCCGAGGCGACCCTCGACGACCTCGGCGCGGCCCGACTTGTGCGGGCGGAAGCCCGACCCGATCCGCTTGGCGAGCTCCTCGACGACGAGGTAGCCGACGTTGTGCCGGTGGCCGGCATAGGAAGGGCCGGGGTTCCCCAGCCCGACGACCAGCCAGACACCGTTGTCGGTGTCGGCGGGTGTCGTGCTCACGGGATCCCCGGCCTTCCTGTCGTTCGTGTTCGCGCCCCTCAGGGCGCGCGCGACGGCCTCGAGAAGAGACCTGACGCGGCTCACTCCGCGGAGTCGCCCTCGCCCTCGGCGCCCTCGGTGGCCTCGCCGCCCTCAGGGGCCTCGGCCTCGGTGACCTCGGCCTCCTCGCGCTCGATGCCGGCCTCGGCCTCGGCGGACTCGAGCTCGGCCTCGACCTCCTCGGCGGTCGGGGCGTGGGTGACGTTGACGACCAGGGTGTCCTCATCGGCCAGGATCGTGGAGCCCTGCGGCACCTTGAGGTCCTTGACGTACACCTGGGTGCCGACCTCGGCGCCCTCGATGTCCACCTCCACGTACTCCGGGATGTGGGTGGCCTCGGCCTCGACCGTGATGGTCGGGTGCTCGGTCACGACCAGCGCGTCGGAGGCGGCCTCACCGTTCAGGTGGACCGGGATCTCGACGGTGACCTTCTCGCCCTTCTTCACGATGAGCAGGTCGAGGTGCTCGAGGAAGCCCTTGATCGGGTCGCGCTGCACCTGCTTGGGCAGGGCGAGCTGCTCCTTGCCGTCCACGGTCAGCGTGAGCAGCGCGTTCACGCCACCGTGCTTGAGCGCGAGCATCGTGTCGTGGCCGGGCAGGGTCACGTGGATCGGGTCGCTGCCGTGGCCGTAGAGGACGGCGGGGACCTTGTCGGCCCGGCGGATGCGGCGGGCGGCGCCCTTGCCGAACTCGGTGCGCGGCTCGGCCTGGATGTTGCTCTCGGACATGTCGGTGAAGCTCCTCAGCTCTGCTTGCTGTTCGTGACGTACGACGTGCGGGTGGCTGCACCGACGAGGAGGAGGCGCTCCGGACACGGACACGGGCGCGGACCGGGCCGGAGAGCAGGCCGGTCGGGCCACCGCGTCGATCACGGAGCGAGAACATCTCCCTCGCCGAGGCAACTTGTCGAGTCTAGCGGCCGGGGCCGGGTGTCGCGAAATCCGTTACCACGGCTCAGCGCCAGGGGTCGGTGATCTCCCGCAGCTCCGCCAGCGCGCGGCGCAGCTCGGCCATCCGCTTGTTGCCGAGGTGCCGCTCCCACTCCCGGTCGATCCGCTCCTCCATCTCGCGGGCGCGGCGCTGCGCCTCCTTGCCGCGGGGCGCGATCCGCACCAGCCGGGCCCGGGCGTCGCGCGGGTCGGGGACGCGTTCGACGTACCCCGACCGCTCGAGCTGGGCGACGAGCTCGCCGCAGGCCTGCTTGCTGATCTGCGCCTGCTCGGCCAGCTCGGTGAGGCGGACCCCCTCGTCGTTCAGGCGTGCGGCGACCCGGGCCTGCGCGAGCGTCATGTCGTCGAACCCCTGCTCGGCGAGGAAGTCGAGGATCCGGCGCTCGGCGTGCCGCTGCGCGATGAACATCAGCACGGCCACGTGCGGCTGGTCCACGTGTCTGGTCCTCCCTTGACAGACTCGTCAGGAGTCCTGACTATTTCGTCAGGAAACCTTACCAGTTCGGCGGGTGGTGGGAGCCGTGGACAAGGACCGGGTCTGGAGCTACATCCACGGGGAGCGGCACGTCCTGGCCGACTACCTCGCGGCTCTCGACGCCGACCAGTGGGAGCACGACTCGCTGTGCGCCGGCTGGACCGTGCGCGACGTCGCGGCCCACCTGATCTCGACGCCGCAGACCGGATGGCGGGAGATCGCGCGCTGGTCGCCGAAGTTCCTCAAGGGCTACAACCGCGCGATCTTCGAGGTCACCAAGGAGCTGGGCAAGGCGTCGCCGGAGTCGATCCTGGAGCAGTACGACCGGTACGCCGACTCGCGGCACCACGTCCCCGTCACCACCCACGTCGAGCCGCTGCTCGACGCTCTCGTGCACACCCAGGACATCCTGCGGCCGCTCGGCATCGAGCGGGACATGCCCGTGGAGGCGGCGGCATTCGCGGCCAACCGGGCCTACGCCGGAGCGTTCTTCTTCGGCATGGCCGGCAGGCTGCGCCCGCTGCGGCTCGTCGCGACCGACACCGACTGGACGCGCGGGCGGGGCGATCGCGTGGTCGAAGCGCCGATGCAGGAGCTCCTGATGTTCGTCACCGGCCGCAGCGCAGCGCGCGTCAGCGTCGGGTGATCGAGCCTGTCGAGATCACTCAGCGCGGGTGATCGAGCTTGTCGAGATCACGCAGGAGGGCAAGACGAGCCGACTCGCCCTGTTCGAGAGGGCGGTTCGAGCCGGGTCGGCGC
>NZ_CAMPGZ010000136.1 GCF_946885725.1 uncultured Nocardioides sp. | reverse complement strand
GGGTGAGCGACGCCGAGCTCGCCGAGCTCGTCGCCTCCGCCGAGGTCGCCTGCGTGCCCTCGCTCTACGAGGGGTTCTCGCTGCCGACGGTCGAGGCGATGGCGTGCGGCACCCCGCTGGTCGTCAGCCGGGCCGGTGCGATCCCGGAGGTCGTCGGGGCGTCGGGTCCCGACGGCACGTCGGAGTGCGCGCTGCTCGTCACGCCCGGGGACGTCGGGGAGCTGGTGCTCGCCCTCGAGGAGCTGCTCGACGACCCCGACCGCCGTGCCCGCATGGGCGCCGCGGGGCGCGAGCGCGCCCTGGCCCACTACTCCTGGCGCGCCGTCGCCGAGACCACTGCGGAGGCCTACCGGGCCGCCGTCGCCGACACCCGAGGAGCCGCTGGATGCTGACCGTCGACTTCGACCGCCTGGGCCTGCGCGCGGGAGAGCGCGTGCTCGACATGGGCTGCGGCGCCGGCCGGCACGCGTTCGAGATGTACCGCCGCGGCGCCGACGTGGTGGCGTTCGACCAGGACGGTGACGAGCTCGCCAAGGTCCTGGACACGTTCGGGGCGATGAAGGCCGCCGGTGAGGTCCCGGCCGGCGCGGAGGCCGACATCAAGCAGGGCGACGCGCTGGAGATGCCGTTCCCCGACGAGGAGTTCGACCGCGTGGTCGCGGCGGAGGTGCTCGAGCACATCCCCGAGGACGAGCGGGCGATCGCCGAGCTGGTGAGGGTGCTGCGCCCCGGCGGCACCATCGCGGTGACCGTGCCGCGCTGGCTGCCGGAGAAGGTCTGCTGGGCGCTGTCGGACGAGTACCACGAGGTCGAGGGCGGGCACGTCCGCATCTACCGCGGCCACGAGCTCGTCGGCAAGCTCGAGGCGGCCGGTCTGGAGTACGTCGGCCGCGACCACGCGCACGGCCTGCACGCGCCGTACTGGTGGCTCAAGTGCGCCGTGGGCGTCGACAACGAACGCCACCCGGCCGTCCGCGCCTACCACCAGGTGCTGGTCTGGGACATCATGCGGAGGCCCGGCTACAGCACGGTGACGCGGCTGCTCGAGCGGGCGCTCGACCCGGTCATCGGCAAGAGCCTGGTCCTCTACCTGCGCAAGCCGGAGGCCGGCGAAGGCGGCCATGGCGGCTGACCTGCCCACGCTCCCCGGCGTGCTCGACCGCGCGCAGGTCGCGGCCTGCGTCGAGGTCATCGCCGCCCAGCAGGAGCCCGACGGTGCGCTGCCCTGGACGACCGGCCAGCACACCGACACCTGGAACCACGTCGAGTCCGCCATGGCGCTGCTGGTCGGCGGCCACGTCGACGCCGCGCACCGCGCCTACGACTGGTGCCTGGCCACCCAGCGCGCCGACGGCTCGTGGCCGATGCGCGTGGTGGCCGGCGCGGTCGAGGACGCCTCCACCGAGAGCAACATGACGGCCTACCTCGCGGTCGGGGTGTGGCACCACTGGCTGGTCCGCCGCGACGAGGCGTTCGTACGCCGGACGTGGCCGGCCGTCCGGGCGGCGCTGGACCACGTCGTCGGCATGCAGCTGCCGTTCGGCGGGATCGCCTGGGTGCGCGGTGAGGCCGGGGTGCTGGACGACGGCGCGCTGCTCGCCGGGAGCGCCAGCATCTTCCACGCGCTGCGCGCAGGTCTGGCGCTGTCGCAGCTGATGGACCGGCCGCAGCCGGAGTGGGAGCTCGCCGCCGGGAGGCTCGGCCACGCGCTGCGTCGCCACCGCGACGTGTTCCTGGACAAGTCGACGTTCTCGATGGACTGGTACTACCCGGTGCTCGGCGGCGCGGTCCGCGGCGCGGCCGGCCACGCGCTGCTCGACGCCCGTTGGGACGAGTTCGTCGTGCCGGGCCTGGGCGTGCGCTGCGTGGACACCAACCCCTGGGTGACCGCGGCGGAGACCTGCGAGCTCGCGCTCGCCCTCGACGCGCTCGGTCGGCGGGGCGAGGCGCTCCGGCTGCTGCGCGACGTACAGCACCTGCGCAGCGAGCGGGGCGGCTACTGGACCGGCTACGTCTGGCCGGACGACGCGGTGTGGCCGGCCGAGGAGACCACCTGGACCGCGGCGGCGATGGTGCTCGCCGTTGATGCGCTCTCGGGGACGACCGCGGGCGCGGACCTGTTCCGCGGGTCCTCGTTGCCGGCGGACCTGCCGGAGATCGGGCTGGAGTGCGGCTGCGCCGACGAGACGCTGCCCGCCCGGGCGAGCTGACCCGCCTGTCTCAGGCGTCGGCCTCGGTCCGGTGGGTCGGGCAGTCGGGGTTCGGGCAGTAGTCGACCGACACCATCTCGCCGGGCCGCAGCTCGGGCCGGTCCTCGTTGGTCTTGTCGAAGTCCAGCGTCGCCGACACCAGCCGCGTCCCGCAGGACTGGCAGTGCGTGGGCCACTGCTGGTCGTCCGGAACCTGCTCGCCTACGGAATCCCCGGGGTCGCTCATGGCCTCAGTGTGTCAGTTCCCAGTGTCAGTCGTCGGCCGGAAGCAACGGCTCGCGCCGGACGAACCGCAGCAGGCGGTACTCCAGGAGGCCGGCGCGATGGCACCGCTGGAGTGCGTCGCCACCGACCATCGAGTCGGCCCACATCGACCGCCCGCGCATCCGCCGCAGCACCGGCTGCGCGGCTCGCACCAACCGGTCACGGGGCCTGCCCATCCGCTGCATCGACGACAGGTCGCGCGACTCCTGGAGGACGAGCCCCTGCTCGGCCGCCATGGACTCGGCGGCCTCGACCGTGAGCAGGTTCGGGGCGTGCCAGCCGGCGCGGAAGTCGTCGAGCCGCGGGTCGGCGCTCGCCGCGCCCACCTCGGTGAAAACGTCGTCGACGACGACCAGCGCGCCTCCCGGGCGCAGCGCGCGCGCCGCCTCGTCGAAGAACGCAGCGGCGTCGGTCGCGTGCACGAACGACTCGATGGCGAAGGCAAGGTCGAACCCGGTCAGGTCGTCGGGCAGGTCGGTGAAGTCGGCGACGACGAAGCGCACCGACCCCAGCAGGCCGGAGTCCCGTTCGGCGTACCGCTGGCCGAGCCGGACCTGTTCGGGGCTGATCGACACTCCGATCACCTCGACCGCACGGCGCCGGGCCAGGTACAACGCGGCGGTGCCGACGCCACAGCCGAGGTCGAGGACGCGGCGGTCGTCCGGCGCCAGCTCGCCGAGCACGAGCGCGTGGACGTGGTGCACGGCACCCGCGCGGTCCGCGACACCCGGTCCCCACAGCTCCCGGTGCAGCGCACGCTCGGAGCCGCTGAGCAGGAACTTCCACGTGTTGGCGTCGTAGTAGCGGCGTACGCCGGAGTCCGTGGTCACGGTCGGACGATACGGCCTGAGCGCCGGTCGCGCCGTCCAGTCGGGGCTGGCTTTACGGGCCGCAGGCGCCGCCCGGGATGTCGTCGTACGCCCGCTCGCCGTCGGCCCCGTCGAAGGTCCAGCTGCGGATGTCGGGGTCGACGTTGCGGACCCGCACGCAGAGGCCCTGGGCGTTCACCTCGCTGACGACGAAGTCGCCCGGGCTGGCCGTGAACGTCTGGTCGCCGATCTGGACCGGCTCGCCGGGACCGCTCTCGAACGCGACGTACTCCTTGCCCTCGGCCGCGAGCGCGGCCTGCATGCGCACGACGGTGCTGGCGTCGGTGTAGCCGATCCGCTGACGGTCGATCTTCCGGTCGTAGGCCACCGCGAACGGGAAGCTCAGCGCGATCACCAGCCCGATCCCGATGAGGACGACGAGGAAGAGACGATGGCTGGACCCGCTCGACATGTCGCTCATTCTGCGAGGTCGGACCGAGCGATCACGACACCGGGTCCCCGGCGTCGCCGCCGAGTCGCCGCAGGACCCGCATCGAACCGAGTGCGTCGACCTCCTCGAACCCGCAGGCCAGCGCCCGCCGGTAGACGCGGTACGGCGCCTGGCCGCCGTCGGAGGGGTTCGGGAACACGTCGTGGATCACCAGCAGCCCGTCGCGGGCGACCCAGCGGCCGAAGCCCGTGTAGTCGTTGCCGGCGTGCTCGTCGGTGTGGCCGCCGTCGACGAACAGCAGCGACAGCGGCGTCCGCCAGTGCGCGCTGACCGTCGTGGAGCGTCCGACCACCGCGACCACGTGCTCCTCCAGGCCGGCGCCGGCGATCGTGTGCCGGAACGTCGGCAGCGTGTCCAGCTGACCAAAGACCGGGTCGGCCAGCTCGGGGTCGTGGTACTCCCAGCCGACCTGGTTCTCCTCCGACCCGCGGAAGTGGTCGACGCTGAACACCGTCCCGCCGACCGCGAGCGCCGCGGCGCCCAGGTAGACGGCCGACTTTCCGCAGTAGGCGCCGACCTCGAGCACCGGGCCGTGCGGCAGCCGTGCCACCGCCAGCCGGTGCAGCAGGATGCCCTCGTCGTCGGGCATGAACCCCTTGGCGGCACGGGCCTTGTCGACGAGCTCGGCGGGCAGCGTGGCGGGGGTGGTCAGGGTTCGCGGGGTCATCCGGCGGCCTCCTGGTCCGTCTCGTCGGCGGCGGCGCGGATCGCGGCGTCGTACGTCCAGCGCAGGAACCGCTCCACGCCCCGCGTGACGGCCGCGCTGCGGATGGACGGGAAGATGTCGAACGCGTGCTGGGTGCCGGGAAGCTCCGCGTACGCGACCGGCTGCCGCGAGACCTCGCGAAGCGCACGGACGAGGTGCCGGGCCTGCTCGACCTCGACCAGGGAGTCGCGGGCGCCGTGGATCACGAGCATCGGCGGCGCTCCGGCGTGCACCCGCGCGAGCGGCGAGGCCTGTCGGAACCGCTCGAGGTCCTTCGACGGGTCGGCGAACAGCAGCCGCCGGGCCAGGAACCGGTCGCGCATCTGCACCGACCGCGGCGTGCCGATCGAGCCGGCCAGGTCGTAGACGCCGTAGAACGGCACCGCCGCCTGCACGGACGTGTCGGCGTCCTCGAACCCCGGCTGGTACGCCGGGTCGCCGGGTGTGAGCGCGGCCAGCGCCGCCAGGTGCCCGCCGGCCGAGCCGCCCGTGATCGCGACGAACCGCGGGTCACCGCCGTACTCGCGGGCGTGCTCCTTCACCCACGCCAGCGCGCGCTTGACGTCGATGATCTGAGCCGGGAACGGGTCGCGCGGGCTGAGCCGGTAGTTGACCGAGAAGCACACCCAGCCGCGCGCGGCCATGTGGTGCATGAGCGGCACGCCCTGCTCGTCCTTGCTGCCGACAGACCAGGCGCCCCCGTGCACCTGCACGAGGACCGGCGCATCGCGCAGGTCCGCCCCGCGCTGCCGGTAGACGTCGAGCAGGCCGCGCTTGCCGTGCCGCGGGTCGTAGGCGACGTCGCGGACCACCTCGACGCCGTCGTCGCGGAGCCGGAACGGCCAGACGATCTGGGAGAGCGGCGTGGACAGGTCGAGGTCGGTGTACGTCGCGCGCAGCCGGTCCAGGTAGTCCTCGCCGAGAGTCTCGGCCAGCGCCCGGTCGACGTGCCGCTTGGCCCCGAGCGACTCGCCCACCAGCACCGCGAGGCCGGCCGCGCTCGCCGCGCCCAGGGCGAGCCCGGCGCGGCTGCGGCGCTCCGGTCGTCGCGCCATCTCGGCGGCCATGTCGGCGGCGGTCAGCGCGAGCAGGTGCGGCGCGAGCTCGCTGGTCAGCCAGCCGGCGGCGAAGGAGGGGATCTGGGCCTGGTACCCGGGCACCGGCCGCACCGCGTTGGCGGTCAGCGCGCCGGTCAGCGCCCGGCGAAGCAGGAAGAGGCGGGACACCCGGCCCACCCTAGAGCCCGCGCTGAAACGTGTTCCAGTCAGCCCCGCCCCGGGTGGTCGAGCCCGTCAAGACCGCGAGCCCGGGTGGTCGAGCCTGTCGAGACCACTCACCGGGCCGCGGCAGAGCTGGTGCGACGGCCCACGCCGAAATGAGGTCGCCCGCTGTCCGCCACCTGTCCCGTGGGCGCAAGCACCCGTGGCGTTCCGGTCGTCTGCCGGAGAGCGATCGGCGTGGGCCTGTCGCGGGACCAGTCTGGCCAGCCGCTACGGTCGCGGAGAATGGGTAGTGGCACCCATTTCGCTCCGCGCCGGGCGGGCCGTTCGTGGACGCCGGTGCGGCCGTCCGGAAGGCTGGACACGTGGAAGCCCGGAACCTCCCGCTGTACTGGCGGGTCTGCCTGACCAACGCGCTGGTCTTCCTGCTGGGCACGGTCACCCTCGCCGTGTCCCCGGCGACCGTGTCGGTCCACCTGCTCGTGTCCGAGGCAGTGATCCTGGCCCTCGGGTCGGCGCTGATCCTCGTGCTCAACGCCGTACTGCTGCGCGGGACGCTGGTGCCGCTCGACCGACTGGTGAAGGCGATGGAGACCGTCGAGCGGCCGGGGGAGCGGCCGGCGCTGCCGTCGTCGGGTCCGAGCACCGTGCGCCGGCTGGTCGCCAGCTTCGACGCGATGCTGCGGCGTCTCGAGCACGAGCGCAGCCGGTCCACCGCGCAGGCGCTGGCCGCGCAGGAGGCGGAGCGGCACCGGATCGCCCAGGAGCTGCACGACCAGGTCGGGCAGAGCCTCACGGTCGTGCTGCTCCAGCTCAAGCACCTGCGCGACACGTTGCCGGAGGAGTCCGTCGGAGAGGTCGACGACGTGCGCGACGCGGCCCGGGCCGCCCTCGACGACGTGCGTGAGGTCGCCCGCCGGTTGCGTCCGGGGGTGCTCGAGGACCTCGGCCTGCTCAGCGCGCTCGCCGCGCTGGCTACGGACTACTCCCAGCGCACCGGCGTGCACGTGAGCCGCATGTTCGCTCCGGGCCTGCCCGAGGCGGTCTCGGAGGTGGAGCTCGTGGTCTACCGGGTCGCCCAGGAGGCGCTCACCAACGTGGCGCGGCACGCCAAGGCCCGGTCCGTCGAGATGTCGCTGACCGTCCAGGGCGGCGATCTCCTGCTGACCGTGGCCGACGACGGCGTGGGCATGCGCGGCGCGGTCGAGGGCGCCGGCATCGCGGGCATGCGCGAGCGCGCCGAGATGGTCGGTGGCCGCCTCACGCTCGAGGCTCGTCCGGGCGGCGGTACGGTCGTCCGGCTCGTCGTACCACCGGGAGGAGCGCATGCCTGAGCCTGTGCGGATCCTGCTCGCCGACGACCACGCGCTCGTGCGCCAGGGCGTCCGGCTGATCCTCGACGCCCAGCCCGACCTGCAGGTCGTCGCGGAGGCGGGCGACGGTGCCGAGGCGGTGGAGATCGTGCGCCGCCAGGAGGTCGACCTGGCGGTCCTCGACGTGGCGATGCCACGGATGACCGGGCTGCAGGCCGCCCGCGAGATCGCCCGGAGACGATCCGGGCTGCCCATCCTGATGCTGTCGATGCACGACAACGAGCAGTACTTCTTCGAGTCGCTCAAGGCCGGAGCCTCGGGCTACGTGCTGAAGTCCGTCGCCGACCAGGACCTCGTCGACGCGGTGCGGGCCGCGATGCGTGGCGAGCCGTTCGTCTACCCGGGTGTGATGAGCACGATCGTCCGGTCGTACCTCGACCGGCTGCGCCGTGGCGAGCGGGTGCCGGAGACCGTGCTGACCAGCCGCGAGGACGAGGTGCTCAAGCTGATCGCCGAGGGACAGTCGACGCGCGAGATCGCCCAGGCGCTGACGATCAGCCCCAAGACCGTCGAGCGGCACCGGGCGAACATCCTGGCCAAGCTCGGGATGCGCGACCGCACCCAGCTCACCCGCTACGCGATCCGGGCCGGCCTCGTCGAGCCGTAGGAAAACCATTCGCGCCGCTGGCCCGGGAGCGCGAACCTGAGCACATGAACATCGAGCCGTTCGGCCCCGACGACAGCGCCGTCGTCGCCGAGGCCGTCGCCCTCCAGCAGGCGGTCCAAGCCGCGGACTCGCCGTGGTCGCAGCCGTCCACGCTCACGACGTACACGGGCATGCTCCGGCACGGCTGGGACGGCGAGGCGCCGCGGGCGTTCGTCGCTCGCGACGACAGCGGTACGGCGGCGGGCACGGTTTTCTACTGGGTCAGCGAGTGGGACAACCAGGACTTCGCCTGGGTCGACGTCGCCGTCCACCCCGACCACCGCCGCCGCGGGCTCGGCCGTCGGCTGTTCGAGGCGATGTGCGACCTCGCCCGCGAGGAGGGCCGGACCAAGGTCGGCGCCGACGGATGGGACAACGCGACCACCCGCGGCTTCGCCGACGCCATGGGCCTGACCCTCGGCTCGCAGGCGATCAACCGTCGGCAGTACCTCGCCGGGATCGACCGCGACCTGCTGGACAAGCTGCACGACGAGGCGCTCACCGCGGCGGAGGGCTACGAGCTGCTCCGCGTGGTCGGCGCCGTACCCGACGACCTCATCGACGCCGTCGTCGAGATGACCGCCGCGATCAACGACGCCCCGACCGACGACCTGGAGATCGAGGACGAGGTCTTCACCGCCGAGCGGGTGCGCGGCTACGAGCGGGCCACCGAGGGCAAGGGGCAGCGGATCTACCACCTCATCGCGCGCCACCGGGCGACCGGCGAGCTGGCCGGGCACACGGTCGTCGCGGTCGAGCGCGAGCGGCCGGCGATCGGCCACCAGCACGACACCAGCGTCGTGCGGGCGCACCGCGGGCACCGGCTCGGCCTGCTGCTGAAGACCGACATGGTGCGCTGGCTCCTGGAGGTGGAGCCGCAGCTCGAGTCGATCGACACCTGGAACGCCGAGTCCAACGACCACATGATCAGCGTCAACGCGCAGCTCGGCTACACCGTGCTGGGCCGTGGCCTGGAGTACCAGCGTCGGCTCTGAGCCTGAACCCGTCTGGAAGGCTGGGCGGGTGCCCAGCGTGCGAGCGGACCTGCTGCCGGCGGTGCTGGCGGCCGGGGTGGGGTTCGGCAGCGTCGGTCTCTACCTCGCCGCCTGGGACCTGTTCGTGACGCAGTCGTCGTGCCCCGCGTTCCAGCCCGACGGCTGCACCGGCCGGCCGCTGGCGATGACCGTGGTCGGGCTGCCGGTGCTGTACGTCGTCTGGGCGGTCGGGCTGCGGGGGACCGGGGCACGCCTGGCCGCGCTCGCGCCGCTCGCGCTGGGCCTCGCGCTGTTCGCGTTGGCCCGGATCGTGATGCCCTACGAGACGTCGCTGTGGCTGTGGCCGACGGTCACCGGGGTGCTCTCGGGCGCGTGGCGGTGGTGGTTCAGTCCCGAGCGGTCAGGACCAGCGGCCCCTCGGGAGTGATCGCGATGGTGTGCTCGGAGTGCGCGCCGCGGGAGCCGTCGGCGCTGCGCAAGGTCCAGCCGTCGCGGTCGGTGTAGATCTTGTCGGTCGTGTGCAGGAACCACGGCTCGATCGCGATGACCAGCCCGGGCTTGAGCGGAAGCCCGCGGCCGGGGCGGCCGTCGTTGGACACGTGCGGGTCGCCGTGCATGGTGCGCCCGACGCCGTGCCCGCCGAACTCGGTGTTGATCGACAGGCCCGCGCCGTGCGCCACAGCGGCGATCGCCGCCGAGATGTCGCCGATGCGGTTGCCGACGGTGGCGGCCGCGATCCCGGCCTCGAGGGCACGCTCGGTGACCTCGATCAGCCGCAGGTCCTCCTCGCGCGGCGTGCCGACGACCAGGCTGACCGCCGAGTCCGCGACCCAGCCGTCCACCGACGCGGCGAAGTCGAGGCTGAGCAGGTCGCCGTCCTTCAGCGTGTAGTCGAACGGCAGCCCGTGCAGCACGGCGTCGTTGACCGAGGTGCAGATGACCTTGCCGAACGGCATTGCGCCGAACGACGGGTGGTAGTCGATGTAGCAGGACTCCGCCCCGCGCTCCTTGACCATCCGGTGCGCGAGCGCGTCGAGGTCGAGCAGGTTCACGCCGACGTCGGCCGCCTCGGACACGGCGGTCAGCACCTCCGCCACGAACCGTCCGGCGGGGCGCATCTGCTCGATCTCGGTCGGCGTCCTCAGCTCGATCACGGGGACGAGCCTACGGTCGGCGCGCCACGCGCCAGTGACGGCCCGCGAGGGGAGGAGGTCGTCCGGGAGTAGTACCGGCATCTCTATCGGGTCACGATCCGATGAGGACGGGCGGGTTGCCATTGCCCCGGTCCAGACGGCTTGTTCTCATGTAGCCCGGCTCAGGGGCTTCCTTCCGGGTGTGACGGATGTGAGACTTGGTGCTCTTGTGAAGGATGTGGCGGCGCCCGGGGGCGCCGTCCGAGGACAGGGAGAACGGGGAATGGCCCGCAAGATGCGCAGCAGCGCGACCGTGCTCAGGGCGGTCGGGGTTCGACGGGTGGTCGTGGCGGCGGTGGCCGCCACGCTGGCGGTGGGGGTGCTCGCGCAGGGCGCGCCCCGGCCTGGTGACGCAGCCGATGCCGGAGCCGCGACCGACGTACAGCCGGCGGCGAGGAAGGTCGGCACCTACACGCCGGTGAACGGGGCGATCTTCAACCGTCCGGTGGGGACGCGGTGGCAGCAGTACGCCGTGTTCCGCCACGTGAACCGCACCATCGACTCGACGCCGAAGGGCGCGACCATCCGGATGGCGGTGTACTCGTTCGCGCACGCGTCGACCGCGCGGCGGCTGATCGCGGCGTACAAGCGCGGCGTCAAGGTGCAGGCGATCTTCAACGGCCACGAGAGCTACGGCCCGGAGCGGCGGCTGATCCGCGTGCTCGGCAGCAAGGCGTCGAAGAGCTCGTTCGCGAAGTTCTGCGACCGCTCGTGCCGCGGCTACAAGGGCAACATGCACCAGAAGGTGTTCCTGTTCAGCCAGGCCGGCTCGGCGCAGAACATCGTGATGGTCGGGTCCAACAACATGACCCGCAACAACGCCGAGAACCAGTGGAGCGACATCTACACGTCGGTCGGCGACCCGGCGCTGTACTGGACCTACGCCGGCGTCTTCGACGAGATGAAGAAGGACGTGATCCAGGGCCGCCAGTTCATCTCGGCGCGGATCAACAACTACCAGACCGACTTCTACCCGAACCCGTCCGTGGTGAGCCCGGAGACCGACCCGGTCTGGAACGACCTGAACCAGGTCAGCTGCGGTGTCCCGGCGCCCGGGTACGGCGTGACCGTCACCGACCCCGACGGCACGGTCCGGCAGACCACCGCGGTGCGCATCTCGCACCACGCCTGGAACGGCGACCGCGGCAAGTGGCTGGCCCGTAAGGTGGCCGACCTCAAGAAGGCCGGCTGCGACGTGCGCATCGTCTACGGGATCGGCATCGGCGGCGCGGTCAAGGCGATCCTGGAGAACAACGGGATCCCGCTGAAGGCCAACGCGGTGCCCGGCAAGCGCACCCACCAGAAGGTGCTCACGGTCAACGGCACCTACGCCGGCAACCCGGCCTCGAAGGTCGTGTGGAACGGCTCGCAGAACTGGTCCGACGGGGCGCTCAAGCGCGACGACACCACGCTGCGCGTGGACGACCCGACGGTCTACGACCAGTACAACGCCAACTTCGAGGACATGTGGGCCAACGGCTGATGTGAACCCGGGTGGTCGAGCCTGTCGAGACCACTGCGGTCCGGGTGGTCGAGCCTGTCGAGACCACTGCGGTCCGGGTGGTCGAGCCTGTCGAG
>NZ_CAMPGZ010000135.1 GCF_946885725.1 uncultured Nocardioides sp. | reverse complement strand
GTGATCTCGTTGCGGAAGCTCTTGCCGATCTGGGCGATGCCGAACGGCGGCTTCTTGCGGGACGACGTCACCACGTTGGCGAAGTTGATGAAGATGCCCTGGGCGGTCTCGGGGCGCAGGTAGTGCAGCCCGGACTCGTCCTCGACGACGCCGAGGTAGGTCTTGAGCAGGCCGGAGAACTGGCGCGGCTCGGTCCACGCGCCGCGGGTGCCGCAGTTGGAGCAGGCGATGTCCTTGAGGTCGACCGAGTCGGGGTCCTCGATGCCCTTCTTCTCGGCGTAGGCCTCCTGCAGGTGGTCGGCGCGGAACCGCTTGTGGCACGACTGGCACTCGGTCAGCGGGTCCATGAACGTGTCGACGTGGCCGCTGGCCTCCCACACCTGGCGGGGCAGGATCACGCTCGAGTCGAGGCCGACGACGTCCTCGCGCGACTGCACCGTGGCGCGCCACCACTGGCGCTTGATGTTCTCCTTGAGCTCGACACCGAGGGGGCCGTAGTCCCAGGCCGAACGGGTGCCGCCGTAGATCTCACCGCAGGGGTAGACGAAGCCGCGACGCTTCGCGAGGGAAACGACGTTGTCGACAGTCGAAGAAGGCTTGCTGGACAAAGGGATCGGGCTCCATCTGGTCGGCACTCGCCGGCTGGCTGACGGCGAGGGGCAAGCGTATCCGCCGCGCCCCGGACCGGTTCAATCGAGTTGTCTCGGGACCGCCTCGTCCAGGATGTCGTCACGACCCACCGGCGCGTACGCCGACGGCTCGTCGACCGCCTGCGACAGCGTCGGCACGGCGGCGATCTTCACGTCGTACGACGACAGCGCGCGGCGGTAGCTGCCCACGTCGCGCCACCGGGTGGTGAGCAGCCACAGCTCCGGCTCGTCCAGGTTGCGCGCCACGGAGCCGTCGACGAAGCCCGGCCGCTCGCGCAGGGCGTCGAGCGCGTCGTGCAGTCGGCCGCGCAGCTCGTCGGACGCGGCGACGCCGTCGCCGGCACGGAAGCGGTTGACCACGATCACGCACGCGACACTAGTGCGGTGACCGACCTGGACGTGCTGGTGCACCGCCTCCGGGCGGCCGGCTGCGTGTTCGCCGAGGACGAGGCCGCGCTCCTGACGGCCGAGGCCGTGGACGAGGAGCACCTCGGGGCGATGGTCGCCGAGCGGGTAGGCGGCCGGCCGTTGGAGCAGGTGCTCGGCTGGGCGCGGTTCGCCGGGCTGCGCATCGCGCTGGAGCCCGGGGTGTTCGTGCCACGGCGGCGCACCGAGCTGGTCGCGGAGCTGGCGGTCGAGCTGGCCGGGTTCGCCGGGCCGCACCCCGTCGTCGTGGAGCTGTGCTGCGGCGCCGCCCCGGTCGGCGCAGCGGTGCTCGCGGCGCTTCCCGAGGCCGACCTGACCGTGGCGGACGTCGACCCGGCCGCGGTCCGGGCCGCCCGGCGCAACGTCGGCGAGCGGGCGCGTGTGCTGCTCGGCGACCTCGACGCGCCCCTCCCCTCGTCGCTGCGTGGGACGGTCGACGTGCTGGTCGCCAACGCGCCGTACGTCCCGACCGAGGCCGTCTCGACGATGCCGCCCGAGGCGCGCGACCACGAGCCGCGGGTCGCCCTGGACGGCGGAGCCGACGGGCTCGACGTCGCCCGCCGGGTCGTCGCGTGCGCGCCGGCCTGGCTGCGCCCGGGCGGGCACCTCGTGATCGAGACCTCCGTCCACCAGGCGCCGGTGCTGATGGCGGCGTACGAGCGCGCCGGGTTCGTCGCCGAGACACGGCACGACGGGGAGCGGGGCGGGACAGCGGTCGTCGGCCGGTTTGACAACGGTTCTCAATCCAACTGAGAATCATTCTCATGAGAAGGCTCGGGCTGGCGACCCTCGCGGCCCTCGCCACGCTCTCCGCACTCCCCGGGCTCGCCGGGTGCGGCGCGGCGGGTGCCGCCGACGACGACCGACCCACCGTGGTCGCGTCGTTCTACCCGCTGGCGTTCGTCGCCGAGCGGGTCGCCGGCGACACCGCCGGGGTCGAGACGCTCACCGCCCCCGGCCAGGAGCCGCACGACCTCGAGATCACGTTCAAGAAGACCGTCGACATCGCCGAGGCCGACGTCGTGGTCTACCTCTCCGACTTCCAGCCGGCGGTCGACGACGCCGTACGACAGGCCGCCGCGGACGGCGACGCACGCGTGGTCGACGCCGCCGAGGTGGCCGACCTGCGTCCCGCCGAGGAGTCCGACGACGAGCATGCCGAGCACGCCGGCGAGGAGGACGCGCACGAGCACGGCGACCTCGACCCGCACTTCTGGCTCGACCCGACCCGCCTGGCGCAGGTGGCCGACGCGGTGGCGGCCCGGCTCGCTGAGTCGGACCCGGCGCACGCCGACGAGTACGCCGCCAACGCCGACGCGCTGCGGGCGGACCTGATCGCGCTCGACGACGAGATCCGCACAGGTCTTGCGGACTGCTCGGTCGACACGCTGGTGGTCTCGCACAACGCGTTCGCGTACTTCGCCGAGCGCTACGGCCTGCGCGTCGAGTCGATCAACGGCCTGACGCCGGACGCCGAGCCCTCCCCCGCCCACCTGGCGCGGCTGTCGGAGCTGATCGAGACCGAGGGCGTCACCACAGTGTTCTCCGAGAGGCTGGCGACGCGCGAGCTCGCCGACGTGCTCGCCTCGGACCTCGGCCTGCGGACCGCCGTGCTCGACCCGGTCGAGGGACTGTCCGACGAGTCGTCCGCCGGGTCGTCCGCCGGGTCGTCAGCTGCCGACTACTTCTCGCTCATGCGCGACAACCTCCGCGCCGTGCAGGAGGCGAACGACTGCTCATGACACCCACCCTGGTCCGCACCACCGACATCGCCGTCGAGCTCGGCGGCCGCCCGGTGCTGCGCGGCATCGACCTGGCCGTGCACCCGGGCGAGGTCGTCGCGATCCTCGGCGCCAACGGCTCGGGCAAGTCGACGCTGGTGCGCACCGCACTCGGCCTCGTCCCCACCGTGCGCGGTGAGGTGCAGCTGTTCGACACCCCTCTGGACCGGTTCCGCGACTGGTGCCGCATCGGCTTCGTGCCCCAGCGCGCCACCGCCACGTCCGGCGTACCGGCGACCGTCGGCGAGGTGGTCGCGGCCGGCCGGCTGTCCCGCCGGCGCCCGTTCGTCCCGCTGCGCCGGCACGACCGCGAGGCGATCGCCGCGGCCGTGGACGCTGTCGGTCTGGCCGGCCGTCTCGGCGACGGTGTCTCCACGCTGTCGGGCGGGCAGCAGCAGCGCGTCCTCATCGCACGCGCCCTCGCCGGGGAGCCCGACCTGCTCGTGCTCGACGAGCCGACCGCGGGCGTCGACGTGCAGTCCCAGGAGGCGTTCGCCGCCGCGCTGCGCGGGTTGGTCGACCGCGGCGCCACCGTCGTCCTGGTTGCGCACGAGCTCGGCCCGCTGGCGGAGCTCGTCGGCCGCGCGGTGGTCATGCGCGACGGCCGTCTCGTGTACGACGGACCTCCGCTCGCGGCGTTCACGGAGGCCGACCACGTGCACCACCACTACACCCCCGGCGCCGACTCGGTCGGCGCGGGCGACCACGTCCCGACCGTGGCCGCGCCGTTCCCGGCGGAGCCCGGCGACGGGCCCGGACCCGCCGGACCGGCAGGACGGGTGAGCGACCGATGAGCATCCTCGCCTACGACTTCGTCATCCGGGCGCTGCTCGGCGCCCTGTTCACCGGCCTCGCTGCACCGGCGGTCGGCACCTACCTCGTGCAGCGCCGGCTCGCGCTGATGGGCGACGGCATCGGGCACGTCGCCGTCACCGGCGTCGCGCTCGGCCTGCTGACCGGCACCGCTCCCCTGCTCACCGCGGTGGTCGTGGCGACAGCAGGCGCAATCCTCATCGAGGTGGTCCGCGCACGCACCCGCACCAGTGGCGACGTCGCGCTGGCGCTGCTGTTCTACGGCGGCATCGCCGGCGGTGTGCTGATCACCGGCCTGGCCGGGCAGGGCGCCAACGAGCTGCAGCGCTACCTGTTCGGCTCGATCACGACGATCTCGTCCGGCGAGGTGTGGCTGACCGTCGCGCTCGCCGTGGTCGTGCTCGTCGTCGCCGTGGGCCTGGCGCCGCAGCTGTTCGGCGTCGCGCAGGACGAGGAGTTCGCCCGGGTCGCCGGGCTGCCGACGAGGTTCTACAACATGCTCATCGCGGTGATGGCGGCCGTGACCGTGACCGTCGCGATGCGCACCGTCGGCCTGCTGCTCGTCAGCGCGCTGATGGTGATCCCGGTGGCCACCGCACAGCAGCTGACCCGCGGCTTCCGCGCGACGCTGGCCGCAGCAATGGCGCTCGGCACGCTGGCCTCGCTGGGCGGCGTGCTGTTCTCCGCGTTCGTCGACGTCGCCCCGGGCGCGACGATCGTGCTGCTGGCGCTGGCCGGTTTCGTCGCGGCCTACCCCATCGGGCTGCTGCTGCGCCGGCGCCGCCGAGGCCGCATGCCGTTCGTCGAGATGGCCGCCGGACCGGCCGAGCTCGTCCCGGCGCCCGCCCACACCGCCGTACCCGAGGAGCACGAGCACCGGCACGGCCCCGCCTGCGGTCACCGCGCGGTCGAGCACGGGGACCATGTCGACTACGTCCACGACGGCCACCGCCACGCGCCGCACGGGAGCCACTATGACGAGCACTGACCCGAAGCTGCCCGCGGGCGCGCGCCCCACCCGTCAGCGGCGTGCGGTCGCCGCGGTGCTGCGGTCGTTCGACGACTTCCGCTCCGCGCAGGACATCCACGACCTGCTCCGGCGAGCGGGCGACAACGTCGGGCTGTCGACGGTGTACCGCACGCTGCAGGCGCTCGCGGACGGCGGCGAGGTCGACGTACTACGTACGCCGGACGGCGAGGCGCTCTACCGGCGCTGCTCGGAGAAGCACCATCACCACCTGGTCTGCCGGGGGTGCGGCCGCACCGTCGAGGTGGAGGGCCCGACCGTGGAGGCGTGGGCGGAGAGCGTCGCGGCGGAGCACGGGTTCGCCGACGTCAGTCACACGCTGGAGATCTTCGGGACCTGTCCGTCCTGCCGGTGACGCGGCTCAGGCCGAGTGCCGGTGGTCGCTGAGCCGCGGGAACGGCTTGGTCGAGAAGATCACCTCGACGGGTACGCCGAAGAACTCCGCGATCCGCAGCGCGAGGTGCAGCGAGGGGTTGTACTCGCCGCGCTCGAGGTAGCCGATCGTCTGGTAGTGCACGCCGAGCGCGTCGGCGAGCTCGCGCCGGGACACGCCCTGCTCCGCGCGCAGCAGCGCGATGCGGTTGTGCACTCCCTCGCTGGTCGGGCTCATCGGACCCACTGCAGGCTGGCGTCGCGGGCGGCCTGGACCTGGGAGCCGGTCTGGCGGCGGGCCATCCGGCGCAGCACGATCGGCGTCACGATCGCGCCGGCGACCGCCCAGGCGCCGAGCACCGCGACGGTCTCGAGCGTCCGCCAGGATCCGCCGATCTCGGCGGCAGCCGCCTCGTCGGGCAGGAACGCCGAGCGCATGCCGAGCCCGAGCCAGTACATCGGGAACACCTGCGCCACCACCTGTACCCAGCCCCACAGCTGCTGGATCGGGAAGAAGATCCCCGAGATGCCGGCCATGATCATCACCGGGAGCATCCCCCAGCTGCCGACCTTCTGCACGCCCGGCACCAGCGAGCCGATCACCAGGCCGATCGGCATCGCCGCGAGCAGCCCGAGCACCAGCACCCACAGCACGGTGAACCAGCCGCTCGGGTCGGCCATCAGCCCGTCGAAGAGCAGGAAGCTCGGCACCAGCACCACGGTCAGCTGAGGGATCGCGTTGAGCGACTGGAACAGCAGCTGGCCGCTGACGTAGCCGACGACGCCGTTCGGGATCGCGCGGTGCCGCAGCAGAGTGCCGTCCTCCTTCTCCATCGCGAGGGTGTACGCCGGGCCGACCACGACGCCGAACGCGATCAGCCCGCCGAGCAGGCTCGGCAGCGCGAACGCCGCGAACGGAACGCCCTCGATCGGACTGTCGGCGTTGCGCCGGATCCAGAGGTAACCGAGCACGAGGAACGCTGTGAACAGGTAGAACCACTGGTCCTGGCTCGACCGGATGCTCTGCACGAACTCCATCCAGCCGCGGCGCAGCCCGAGCCGGACGGCGTAGGTCTTGCTCATCGCCCCGTCACCTCCGCGAACGCCTCGGCGGCCTGCTCGGCGCGTCCGGCCTCGTGCTGCTGGACCAGGTTGAGATAGGCGTCCTCGAGGCTCGCCCGGTGCACCTCGAGCTCCTGCACCTCGTCGCCGTACTGCGCGAAAAGCTCGCGCAGCATCTTCGTCGCGTCGGTGGTGGAGTGGACGAAACGCTCACCGTTGCGCGTCCAGCGCACCTCGGTCTCGCCGGCCATCCGCATCGCGAGGCGCTGCGGGCTGTCGTCGGCGACGATGCGTCCGCCGGCGAGGATCACCACGCGGTCGGCGAGCTTCTCGGCCTCGTCCAGGTCGTGGGTGGTGAGCAGGATCGTGGTGCTCTCGAGGTCCGACAGCCGGTGCACGAGCTGGTGGAAGTCGCGTCGCGCCACCGGGTCGAACCCGGCCGTCGGCTCGTCGAGGAAGAGCAGGTCCGGTCGGCCGACGATCCCCATCGCGACGTCGAGCCGGCGCCGCTGGCCGCCGGAGAACGTGCTGATCTTCTGGTCGGCGATGTCGGTGAGCCCGACGATGTCGAGCAGGTCGTCGACCGGCCAGGGCCTGGTCACCCTGTCGGTGGAGTACGGCGCGTAGTAGGCGCCGATCAGGGTCAGCAGCCGCCGCGGCGTCCAGCGCGGGTGGTCACGCCAGGACTGGAGGACGACGCCGGTCCGCGCCCGCCAGGTCTCCCCGGCGGTGGCCGGGTCCTCGCCCAGCACGCTCACCTCACCCGCCGAGCGGATGCGGAAGCCCTCGAGGATCTCGATGGTGGTGGTCTTGCCGGCGCCGTTGGGCCCGAGGAGGCAGAGCACCTCACCGGCCTTGATGTCGAAGTCGACACCCGTGAGCACGTCGTGGTCGCCGTACCGCATGCGCAGGTCGCGGACGGTGACGACCGTTTCGGTGGTCGTCTCTAGCACGCCTCGAATGTAGTAGTCCTGCTACATCGGCAGCAATGCTGTGACATCACGAATTCGCCCGAACGCGGCTCCGCCGCGGCGGCGCTCAGAGCACGCGGTGCATCGGCATGTCGCGACGCTCCCCGACCGCGAAGGCCAGGTCGAGCTCGCGGTCCCACGCCTGCGCGGCGAGGTGACGACGGGTGCCCCACGCGGCGGACGCCACGAGCAGCAGGACAACGGCAGACAGCACGACGAACATGGTGGTACTTCCCCTGGTACGGCACGTCTCGCGCTTCCCCAAGCGCGACTTCCCCACGTATGACGGTACGTCCGCGCGCCCTCCGTTGGGGGCGTTTTGCCGGTTTTCCCGTTTCCTGTGCGTGTGCTCTCAACCTTCTCGACGCCGGCAGCGTAGGACAGGACGTGGAGGTGCTGACCGAGACGTCTCCGAGGAGGCACGTGGGCGAGGAGGAGAACCCGGGCGACGGGTTCGACCGCCTCTTCTTCGCGCACGCCGGCCGGCTGGCACGTCTGGCCTCGCTTCTCGGTGCCGCCGACCCCGAGGACGTCGTGCAGGAGGTCTTCGCTCGGGTCTTCGCCGGACGGTCGCGGCTGACCGGTAACGCCGGCGGCTACCTGACCCGGGCAGTCGTCAACGAGGTCCGCGACCGGCACCGCCGCAGCGCCGTCGCGCGTCGCCGGGCACACCTGCTCGTGATACCCGAGGCCGCCCCCGACGCGCTCGACGTCGGCGACCGGAGCGCGGTGCTCGCCGCCCTCGCCCTGCTCCCCACCCGGCAGCGCGAGGCGCTGGTGCTCCGGTACTGGCTCGACCTCCCGCTCGCCGCGATCGCCGAGACGATGGGGGTGCGCACAGGCACGGTGAAGTCGCAGATCTCGCGCGGCCTCGCCGCCCTGCACGCAGCACTGACCGACCAGGAGGTGCAGCGATGAACGTCGAGGAACGGCTCCGGGACGCCCTGTCCGAGCAGGCCGACGCCCTCGACGTCGACCTGCTGCGCATGCACGCCGAGATCCGAGCACGCGGCACCGCCGCGTCCCCGCCCCGGCGCCGCCCCGACCTGCTCGTGGCCGCGTCCCTGCTGCTCGTCGCGGGCACGGCGGTGGCCGGGGTCTTGTTGGCCGGCCTCTGGCCCGGTGGTCGCCTCACCGACCCCGCGACGGATCGCCCGCAGCGTGCGCACGTCGACAGCTCGTTCTCGTGCGACCACCAGCGGGCCTGGCGGTTCGAGAACGGCCGTGCGGTTGGCGACGACGGCTTCGTCCCCGACCTCGCAAACGGCCCGGAGGCGATGGCCCAGCTGGTGGGCGCACCCCGCTACGACCTGGCGGTGCACGAAGACGAGGCGACTCTCCGGCTCGGCAACGACGACGGCACCCTCGCCAGTCGGTCCCGCTTCGTGCGCGGACCGGACGGCTGGGTGCCGGTCCGCGCCCTGACCTGCCAGGGCGACGGGAGCCCGCTCGTCGACGGTCCCGGCGGCGATGCGGACCGCCTCGTCAGCCGCCCGGCCACCCCGGGCGCCCACGACCGTCCCCTGCGCCCCAGGGACGTCGGCGCCGGTGCCCGGCTGCTCGACTCGCGGGGCTACTACGACGTGTCCGGCCTGGTGCACGACCGCACGCTGTGGGCCGGCCCCTGCGGCCGAAAGCTCTGCGTGCGGGCCGGTCTGCGCGACTCCTACGTTGCCGCCGACGTGACGCCCGGCGTCCGACCGACGAACCTCACCTCGATGTTCCTCCCGCCGGACGACATGGTCGGGACCGCCCCGCCGTACGCCTTCGTGGTGGTGGCTGCGGACGACACGACCGTGACCTGGCGGGACACCTCGGGCACCTCACACGAGGCCGAGCGGGTCGACGACGTCTGGTACGTGCTTGCTCCGTTCGACGAGCTGGCGGAGGTCGTGGTCCAGCCGCCCGACGGCGAGCCCCGCGGCTGGACCCTCGACGAGATGCGCTAGCCAGCGCGAGTCGGTGACGCCACCGGGGCGAGCCGAACGCTCAGACGCGCGCGAGGAACGCGAGCATCCGCTCTGTCACGAGCCGGGTGGCCTCGGGATCGTAGGTCGGCAGCGAGGAGTCCTCGAACAGGTGCCGGTCGCCCGGGTAGACGAACAGCTCGGCGTCCTTCGCCTCGGCGACCAGCGTCTTGGCCGCGTCGAGGTCGCCCTCGCCGGCGAAGATCGGGTCGTTCTCGGCGCCGTGCACCTGGACCGGCACCTCGTCGGGCCAGCCGTCGCCGAACTCCTCCGGCGGCACGCACGACTCGAGCAGCACCGCGCCGCGGCAGCCGGGTCGGGTCTGGGCGAGCTGCTGCGCGGCCATGACGCCGAGCGAGATGCCGACGTAGACGACCTCGGCGGGCAGCGCCTGCGCGGCTGCGATGGCCCGCTCCTGCACAGTGCCGAAGCCGACCTCCTGGGCGTAGCCGATCCCGCTCTGGAGGTCGGGGAACGTCTTGCCGTCGTAGGAGTCGGGCGTGTGCACGATGTGACCGGCGTCGCTGAGCGTCGCGGCCAGCGAGCGCACTCCGCCGGTGAGGCCCTGGGCATGGTGAAACAGCACGATTTCGGTCACGCGGGTCACTCTGCACCGCCGTACCGACGATTTCGACCCGCGTAGGTCTCGATCGCCCGCCAGAGGTCGCGGCGGTCCACGTCGGGCCAGAGCACGTCGGTGAAGACGAGCTCGGAGTACGCCGCCTGCCAGAGCATGAAGTTCGAGAGGCGCTGCTCCCCCGACGTGCGCCAGACCAGGTCGGCGTCGGCGAGCTCGGGGACGTAGAGGTGCCGGGCGAAGGTGCGCTCGTCGACCTTGTCGGGGTTGAGCTCGCCGGCCGCGACGGCCCGGGCGATCGAGCGCGCGGCGTCGGCGACCTCGGCGCGGCCACCGTAGTTGACGCACATCGTCAGCGTGAGCACGTCGTTGCCGGCGGTCATCTCCTCGGCGACCTTGAGCTCGTTGATGACCGACTTCCACAGCCGTGGCGCGCGCCCGGCCCAACGGACGCGGACGCCGAGCTCGTGCATCTCGTCGCGACGGCGGCGGATCACGTCGCGGTTGAAGCCCATGAGGAACCGGACCTCGTCGGCGCTGCGGCTCCAGTTCTCGGTGGAGAAGGCGTAGGCCGAGATGGCCTTCACGCCGATCTCGATCGCGCCCTCGACGACATCGAACAGCGAGTGCTCGCCGCGCTCGTGGCCGGCGGTGCGCGGAAGCCCGCGCTGCTGGGCCCAGCGGCCGTTGCCGTCCATGACGATCGCGACGTGCCGGGGCACGAGCTCGGGCGGCAGGTCGGGAGGGGTGGCGCCGGACTGGTGCGGGTCGGGTCGGCGTACGGCGCGCGGAGCCTGTGCCGGACGTTCGCCGCGCCGCGTTCGTGAACGAACCACCCGACCTCCTGCCTGATCTCTATCCTGGGCGCAACATTCCGGCTCGAGAGGCGCCCCATGAACTCTGCGGACAAGCGGATCGAGCAGCAGCTGACCGTGCTGCTGCGCCGCGTGCAGCGTATCCACATGGTCACCGGCAGCGGCGACGTGCACCTCGAGCGCTCGTCGTACGGCATCCTGTGCCAGCTCGCCGACGAGGGACCGCAGCGGCTGGGCTCGCTGGCGACGGCCTTCGGCCTCGACCCGTCCACGATCACGCGCCAGGTGCAGGCGCTGGAGTCGCTCGGCCTCGCGCAGCGCACGACCGACCCGACCGACCGTCGCGCCTCGATCCTCGACCTCACCGACGAGGGACGCGACGCTCTCGAGCGCACCCGCCGGCACCGGCGCGACCGGCTGCGGCAGGCGCTGGCCGACTGGGAGGCGTCCGACCGCGAGGAGTTCGCCCGCCTGCTGACGAAGTTCAACGAGTCCGTCGAGGGTCTGCTGCTCGCCGACGCGCGCTGACAGCCCTATGTCAAGCAGCCTCTTGAACGATGAGGTTGAGACGGCCGTGTAGGTCGGGGTTGTAGGGGACGTGGTCGTGCCAGCAGCGCCACAGGATCCTGGTCCAGCCTTGGGCCAGGATTCTGGCTGCGTGGGGGTGGCGGCAGCCCGGCAGACCCGTAGCGGGCTCTTAGGGACTTCACCTGTCGTGAGGAGATCACCACGACTTCGAACCCGTCACGGAGGAGGTGCTCGACAACGGGTCCGTCGCCGCGTTCGATACCGACCTGGCTGACGCCATGGCGGGCCAGCATGGTCGTGATCTTGGCCAGTCCCGGCCTTGAGTGCGCGACGGTGGCTTCCTCAATGCGCTGGCCGTCCCGGTCGACGACGCACAGTGCGTGATGCTGCCAGGACCAGTCGATCCCGGCGTAAGCGGGCGTAGCCTCCATAGGTAGTGCTCCTTCCGTCTAGGCCACGGAAATCAGCACTCCGGCCCCGGGACGTGACGGCCGGTTGGTCACTGCGGCACTCGTGGTGCATAGCCCTATGGCCGGTCTGCACGTCCCGGG
>NZ_CAMPGZ010000134.1 GCF_946885725.1 uncultured Nocardioides sp. | reverse complement strand
GGAACGCGCCGACCCGGCTCGAACCGCCCTCTCAAACGCGCCGACTGGGCCGCGTGGATAGGGCAGGACGCGCCGACTCGCGGGTCAGGAGCCGAGCTGGACCTCGTCGAGGACGACCTCTTCGACACGGCCGCCCTCGTCGAGCGGGACCTTGCGGATGATCGCGAGAGTGTCGAGGCTCCAGAGGGAGCCCTTGAACTCGTCGAGGTCGGCGACCAGGCGCTCGAGGTACGGCGCCGTGGTGTGGTCGGTGATGGAGCCGACGGGCAGCCAGGGGCGGAACGCCCGGCGGTCCACGAGGAAGCCGAGCCGCTTCACGGCCGGCGGGACGCCGCGGCCGATGGTGAGGGCGCCGTCGACGTCGCCGTCGAGGCGTGCCCAGACGTTCTCGTCGCCGGGCCACTCGAGGGCGGCGCTGCCGGCGAATCGCAGCTCGGGACGCGGCCACGCCTTGGCGGCCTCCGCGAGGGTGTCGACGAGCATGAGCGCGTCGCGCTGCGAGACGTTGCCGAAGCTGGTCACGTGGATGCGCATGTCCTCCACCGAGACGGGCGCCAGCTCTGGGGTGTCGGGACCCGCGGCGCGCACCACCTCGGCGAGCTCCTTGCGTGCCACCTCGGGGGGCACGATCGCCGCGAACAGACGCATGTGCACATGATCGGCCAGCGCTGCCGACGTCTGCGGCATCCTCGCCGAGCAATCATCCGGTCGGTTCGGGTTCCGGACGATCAGTCGCCGGGAATAGTCCTATCCGACCATCAAGTCGGAGGGCTCAGCCGCCGATAGCACTCATCGGGCGACTCGGCTGCAGGAAGCTGACGTCGTCGATCCCGTGGCCCGGACGCTTGGTCAGCATGGCCGCCCGCCACCGGTCGGCGAGCTCCTCGTCGGAGGCGCCGGCGCGCAGCGCCCCGCGCAGGTCGGACTCCTCGCGCGCGAACAGGCAGTTGCGCACCTGGCCGTCGGCGGTCAGCCGGACCCGGTCGCAGTCGCCGCAGAACGGCCGTGTCACCGACGCGATCACCCCGACCGTCTCCGGCCCGCCGTTCACCGCGAACAGCTCCGCCGGCGCACTCCCCCGCGGCTCCGCGGCCGGCGTCAGCACGAACTCCTGCTCCAGCGCGGCGAAGATCTCCTCGGCGGTGATCATCGACTCGCGGTTCCAGCTGTGCTGGGCATCGAGCGGCATCTGCTCGATGAAGCGCAGCTCGTAGCCGTGGTCGAGACACCAGCGCAGCAGCTCGGGCGCCTGGTCGTCGTTGATCCCGCGCAGGAGTACGGCGTTGACCTTCACCGGTCCGAGGCCGGCCTCCTTGGCGGCGGCGAGACCGGCGATCACGTCGTCGAGGCGGTCGCGCCGCGTGATGGTGTGGAACGTCTCGGGGCGGATCGTGTCGAGGCTGACGTTGACCCGGTCGAGCCCGGCCTCGGCGAGCGCGTGGGCCGTGCGTTCGAGACCGAGGGCGTTCGTCGTCAGCGATGTCTCGGGCCGCGGGCTGAGCGCGGTCGTACGGCGGACGATGTCGACGAGGCCGCGGCGGACCAGCGGCTCACCGCCGGTGAAGCGCACCTCGCGCACACCCAGCTGCTCGACCGCGATCCGGATCAGCCGGACGACCTCGTCGTCGGTCAGCACGTCGTCGGTGGGCAGCCAGTCCAGCCCCTCCGGCGGCATGCAGTAGGAGCACCGCAGGTTGCACCGGTCGGTCAGCGAGACGCGCAGATCGGTCGCCGTGCGACCGAACTTGTCGACGAGTCCTGTCCCCATCCCTCCACTCTAGTGACCACGTCCACACCTGCGGGCGCGGTCCGGGGAGTCCGCCGTGGCGCGGGCTACTGTCGTCGCCGTGAAGTTCATGCTCAGCCGGCGGTGGCTGCTGTTCGCGCTCGCCGTCGCCGTCCTGGCCTACGGGTGCTGGTGGCTGGGCGAGTGGCAGTTCTCCCGCCTCGAGGAGCGCAAGGAGCGCAACGCGGTCACCGAGCGCAACCTTGCCGCCGAGCCGCGTCCCGTCGCGGACGTGCTGGGCGTCGGCGAGCCGGTCGACCCCGGGGAGGAGTGGCTGCGTGTCCGGGCCACCGGGACGTACGACGCCGACCAGTCCGTGATCGTGCGCTACCAGACGCGCGACGGGGCCTCAGGCGTCGACGTGGTCACTCCGCTGCGCCTCGAAGACTCCGGCCGGCTGCTGCTGGTCGACCGCGGCTGGATGGCCACGGACAACCGCGGCGACACGGCGCCCGACGTGCCCGAGCCGCCGGCCGGCACCGTCGAGGTCGTGGGCTGGGTGCGCGCCGACGCGACCGGCGACTCGACCGCGGTGCAGGACCGTTCCACGCGAGCGGTCTCCAGCGCGACCATCGGGCCGACATTGGACGGCGAGGTGCTGACCGGGTTCGTCGACCTCGCCTCCGAGCGCCCCGAGGCGGCCGAGCCGCTGGAGCGGACCGAGCTGCCCGACCTGGGCAACGGCCCGCACTTCTTCTACGGGCTGCAGTGGTGGTTCTTCGCCGTCCTCGCGGTGTTCGGGTTCGGCTACCTCGCCTACGACGAGCGGCGCAAGCTCCGGGCCGCACCCCCGGCGAAGACCGAGGAGAGCGACCCGGAGCGGTTGCCTACGGCGTGACCGTCGTGTCGACGGCGACCACGGTCGGCGCCAGCGCGCCGTCGTACCCGAGCACGCCCAGGTAGCGGGCGTTGGGCTCCAGGCCCGACCAGCGCGCCTGGAACGTCGTGGTCTGGTTCTCCACGACCGGCACCGGGTTGGGCACCGCCTGGAACCCGCCGGCGGTCGCTGCCGGGTTCACGTCGTAGAAGTCCAGCCGCCAGTTCAGCGTCGGCTCACCGGGAGCCGGCGAGAACGGGTCGACCTCGACCAGGTAGGAACCGGCCGCCGGGTTGACGAGAGTCACGCGCTCGTCGGCCGACCCCGTCGCGGACTGCCCGGCCACGTCGGTCAGGACGTCGCACGCGGCGTCCTCGGCGGAGTAGACGAACAGGTCCATGTCCGCCGCGTCGTTGGCAGCATCCAGGTCGAACCGCGCCAGCTTCGAGCCCGCCTGCACCTGCACGCAGAAGAACTGCGCGTCGTCGGGGCTGGTCGAGATGTTGCTGCTGGTGCCGTTGAAGGACTGCGCCTTGGCGAGGCCGTTGACCTGCACGGCCAGGTTGCCGGTGAACCCGGCCTTGATCGGCACGTCCACGGCGCCGGTCACGCCGGTGCCCCCGACCTCGGTGGGCGCGCTGACCGACACCGGGCGTACGGCGATCGGCAGCCGCAGCTTGGTCGGCCCGTTGAGCTTGACGAAGCCGGTCGCCCAGCGGCCCAGCGGCGCCGTCGTGCGCAGCAGGTCCACGCGCAGCTTGGCCTTGTCACCGGCGCCCTTCGACACGATCCGCTTCGGAGCCTTGGCCTTGAACCCGCGGACGTTCACCGAGACCTTCCACTTCCCGGCGCGGTCGGCGGTGAGGTGGCGGACGAACGACGTCTGCGACGTCACCTGTCCCTGGGCCATCGACGGACCGTTGAAGTCCTTGGCCGCGACGGGCTCGTAGCCGGTGGGCAGACCCTGCGCTGCCAGGAAGCCGCGGAAGTCGACCGTGCCCGCGTTGACGAACAGGCCCGGGTCGAACGCCTTCTTGATCTTGACCTGGCCGGCGCCCTGCGCGAACGGGTCGCGGAAGTTCCCGCCGTTGGCGCCGCGCAGGTTCGTGGCCGTGGTCATCAGCGCCGACTTGACCTGCATCGGGCTCCAGCCCTTGTGCTCGCCCATCAGGAACGCGGCGAGGCCGGCGACGTGCGGGCTGGCCATCGACGTGCCGGAGTAGACGTCGTACTTGCGCTTCTCGTTGTGCGGCGGCGCGACGGCGGCCAGCACGCTCACGCCGGGCGCGGTGAGGTCCGGCTTGAGCAGGTCGCTGTCGTTGGCGACCGCGGGACCGCGCGAGGAGAACCCGGCGATCTGCGGGAGGGGCGTGGGCTTCTGGTTGGTCGTGTCACCGCGCTGGAACGCGGCCGTGGCCTTCGAGCCGGCCTTCTCCAGGTAGCGGTAGACCTTCGGCGAGTCGGTGTCGGCGATGTGGATCGTCGGGACCGAGTGGAAGTCGGCGTCGAGGCTGCCGGGGACCGGGTTGGCGAGGATCACGCCCACGCCGCCGGCCTTCTTGACCGCCTTGCTCTTGTCGACGCGGTCGTTGATCCCGCGCTCGCAGACGACGATGCGGCCCTTGACCTTGGCCGGGTCGAGCGTGCCGCCGAGGAAGCACAGCGCGGCGAGGTCGGGGTCGGCACCCTGGGCAGCGGCCTTGCGGGCGTCGATCAGTCGGGTCTGCGGCAGAGTCTCCTGGCTGATCGAGGCGCCGCGGATCTTGCGGCCGTTGCCGAGCTTGACGGTGTTCTCGAACCTGGTGTGCGTCGAGCCGGCCACCGTCGTCAGCCACGGGCTGTTGTGGGCCACGGTGGACTCCCCCGGGCCGTTGTTGCCGGCCGAGACCGCCACGAAGATTCCGGCCTCGGCCGCACCCTCGAAGCCGATCTCGACGGGGTCCACGACCGTGTCGGTGGAGCCCGAGATCGACATGTTGATGACGTCGACGCCGTCGGTCACCGCGTCGTCGATGGCCGAGAGGATCGACGAGTTGAAGCAGTCGCCGGTGTCCTCGTTGTTGTCGTCGAAGCAGACCTTGTACGCCGCGACGCGGGCCGCCGGCGCCATGCCGCTGACGTCGCCGAAGCTCACGCCCTCGGTCTTGACCCGGTTGACGTGGTTGCCGGCCGCGGTGCTCGCGGTGTGGCTGCCGTGGCCGTTGCCGTCACGGGTGGAGATGAACTCGTCGGGCGAGCGGTCGCTGCGCGGGACCTGCGTGAGGAAGGCGTCGGGGTAGTAGCGGGCGCCGATGAGCTTGGTGCTGCAGTCCGAGGCCTTCCAGCCCTTGGCCTTGCTCCGCTGGCCGTTGAACGAGTGGCTGAGCTGGCAGCGGCCGTGGAACACGGTGCCGTCGGCCTTGCGCATCCGGGTGTTCTGCCCGACGCGGGAGATGTTCCACTTCGTCTTCGGCTTCCGCGTGAGCTTGTCGCCGCGGAACGAGCGGGACTCGGGCCAGATGCCGGAGTCGATCACGCCGACGACCATGCCGTCGCCGGCCTTGTCCTGGCCGCCCGCGCGCTTCCAGGCACCCTTGGCGCCCGCCAGCCCGAGGAACTCGGGGGTGTTCCAGGTGTCGAGCTTGAGCCGGCGCTCCTTGCTCACCATGAGCACCCGGCGGTCGGAGGCCAGGTCCATCGCCTGCTTGCCGGTGAGCCGGGCGACGAAGCCGTTGGCCGCGACCGTGAACCGGTCGGCCGGGGTGGCGCCGACCGAGCGGGCGAGCGTGTCCTGGGTGCTGGCGAGGTGGCGTCGGTAGTCGGCGACCGCCCGCGACTGGGCCTGGAAGCTGCCACCCGGTGCCATCCGCGTCGCCGGGAAGCGCGGGTCGGCACCGTCGTACTGCGTGGCCGCGGGCGCGCGGAGCAGCACGATGTAGCGGCCGGCCTCGAACCCGGTGCTCCGGGGCGCGACCCGGGCGAGCCCGTCGTCGGCTGCGGTGGCCGGGGGTACGGCGGACAGCGCCCCCGCCGCGAGGGCTGCGGTCGCGACGAGCGCGAGCGCGCGGCGGACGGGTCGTGAACCTGGCATGTGCTCTCCCCACGTGGTCGGTGGGGACACCCCACCCCACCGGAGGGTCGCGGTCAAGCACCTGTCACGAAATCGGTACCGCCGCGTCGCGCCGGGGAAGGCACCGTGGTGCTTAAGCGCTCCGGCTGAACTGGGTCGCGTAGAGGTCGGCGTAGAGGCCGCCCTCGGCGAGCAGCGACGCGTGCGTGCCCGACTGCACGACCCGGCCGTCGTCGATGACCAGGATCTGGTCGGCGCTGCGGATCGTGGAGAGCCGGTGCGCGATGACCAGGGAGGTGCGGCCCTCGAGCGCCTGGTCGAGTGCCCGCTGCACGGCCACCTCCGACTCGGAGTCGAGGTGCGCGGTCGCCTCGTCGAGCACGACGATGCCCGGCGCCTTGAGCAGCAGCCGGGCGATCGCGAGCCGCTGGCGCTCGCCGCCGGAGAGCCGGTAGCCGCGGTCGCCGACCACGGTGTCCAGCCCGTCGGGCAGGCTGCGCACGAGCCGGGCGACCTGGGCGGCCTCGAGCGCGGCCCAGATCTCGTCGTCGGTGGCGCCGGGGCGGGCGTAGGCGAGGTTGGCGCGGATGCTGTCGTGGAACATGTGCGCGTCCTGGGTGACGTAGCCGACCGCCGCCTCCAGCGACTCGAGCGTCACGTCGCGTACGTCGTGGCCGTCGACCCGTACGGCGCCGTCGGTGACGTCGTACAGCCTCGCGACGAGGTGCGTGATGGTGGTCTTGCCGGCGCCGGACGGCCCGACGAGGGCGACCTTCTGCCCGGGCTCGGCGACGAAGGACACGCCCTTCAGCACCTCACCGGTGTCGCGGGACTCGGTGCGCGCGACGGCCTCGAGGCTGGCAAGCGAGACCTCGTCGGCGCGCGGGTAGCGGAAGCGGACGTTGTCGAACTCCACCCGGCCGACGCCCCTGGGCAGCTCGACGGCGTCGGACTTCTCCTGGATCATCGACGGCAGGTCGAGCACCTCGAAGACCCGCTCGAAGCTGACCAGCGCGGTCATCACGTCGATGCGGACGTTGGACAGCCCCTGGAGGGGTCCGAGCAGCCGCAGCAGCAGCGTGGCGAGCGCGAGCAGCGTGCCGACGGTGAGCGTCCCCTGGATCGCCAGGTGGCCGCCGACGCCGTACACCAGCGCGGTGGCGAGCGCGGGCAGCAGCATCAGGCTGGCGCCGAACGTCCGGGTGATGAGGGCGATCCTCACGCCCAGGTCGCGAACCACCGCGGCCTTGCGGGCGAACAGCGCGTCCTCTTCGGCGCGGCGGCCGAACAGCTTGAGCAGCAGCGCGCCGCCGACGTTGAACCGCTCCGTCATCGTGTTGCCGAGGTCGGCGTTGCCTTCCATCTGCCGGCGGGTCAGCCCGGAGAGGTTCTTGCCGACCCAGCGCGACGCGAGCCAGAGGAACGGGAACAACGCGAGGCAGAGCAGGGTCACCTGCCAGCTCAGCGCGAACATCGCGACGCCGACCACGACCACGCTGATGGTGTTGGAGACGGTGCTCGAGAGCGTGGAGGTGAAGGCGCGCTGCGCGCCGATGACGTCGTTGTTGAGCCGGGAGACCAGCGCGCCGGTCTGGGCGCGGGTGAAGAAGGCGACCGACATCCGTTGCACGTGGGCGAAGACGCTCGTGCGGAGGTCGTAGATGAGTCCCTCGCCGATGCGGGAGGACAGGTAGCCCTGCCCGACGGCGAGCCCGGCGTCGACGACCGCGACACCGGCGATGGCCAGGGCGAGCAGCGTGACGAGCCCGCTGTTGCCTTGAAGGATGCCGTCGTCGACGAGCTGCTTGATCAGCAGCGGCGTCACCACGACGAGCGCCGCGTCGATCACGGTGAGCACAAGGAAGACCGCGATCAACCTCAGGTGCGGCTTGGCGAAGCCGGCGACCCGCCGGACGGTGTCCTTGGCCAGGCGCTGCTCGGTGATGCTGCGGTCGGTGCGCAGGTGGCGCCAGACCGGTCCCATGCCCGAACCCATCGACATAGCCGGCTCCTCCCTGCTCGTGCTGCCTCGTCTTGGGGGCGGGGGCTACTCCCCCATCAGTGCGGCGAGCTCCCGGAACCGGCGGACCTGGGCCTCGCGCTCGAGGCGACGTTGCTCCTCGAGGTCGAGCTTGCTCGCGCTCTGCAGCAGTGCCTTGGTCTCCGTGACCGCGCCGTACAGCGGGGCCGTCAGGGCGGCGACCAGGTCGGCCACCGCGTCGTCCAGCTCGTCGCCGGGGACCACCGCTGTCGCCAGGCCGATCGCCTGCGCCTCCTCGGCGGACACCCACCGCGTCGTGGCGCAGATCTCGAGTGCTCTGGCGTAGCCAACCAGCTCGACCAGCGGTTTTGTTCCCGTGAGGTCCGGGACCAGCCCGAGGATCGGCTCGCGCATGGAGAACCGCGCGTCGTCCGCGAGCACCCGCAGGTCGCACGACAGCGCGAGCTGGAAGCCCGCGCCCACGGCCGCTCCCCGCACCGCGGCGACGCTGACGATGTCGCTGCGGCGCAGCCAGGTGAACCCCTCCTGCCAGCCGGCGATCGACTCGGCCATCTCGCCGTCGGGCATGTCGAGGAGGCTGAGCAGCGACGCCTCGCCCTCGACCCCCTCAGCGGAGAGCATCCGGCGGTCGAGGCCGGACGAGAACGTGTCCCCGCTCCCCCGGACGACCACGACGCGCACGGCGGGGTCGAGCGACGCGCCGATCGCCCGCAGCGCCATCCAGGTCGACGGCGTCTGGGCGTTCTTGGTGGCGGGCCGGTCGAGCGTGATCGTCGCGACCAGGCCGTTCTCCTCGAGCCTGACGCCGCCACGCTCCAGGACCTCGGGGTCCAGGGTCAGTGTCATGCCCAGAGCGTAGGGGCAGGCACCCCCGAGACCCCCGGGACCCACTGCGGCACGGGTCGGTGACTGGGTCGGTGGGCATCCCGAATTTCGTCGTACGACGGACTTGATCGACCGGTCAAACAGAGTCACGATTTCAATAGTCGATCCGTCTCGTGCGCGACGGGTCCGAGAGAGTGAGGAGAGGACTCCATGGAGAAGTGGAAGCGATGGCAGGACTGGGTGGCCCTGGCCGCCGGTGTCGTCGCGGCCCTGGCACCTGTGTTCACTGACACCACGACGCGGGCGACCTGGACGATGGTCGTCCTGGGCGTGCTCACCATTGCGGCGTCGGTGTACTCGCTGGCGAAGCCCGGTGACGTCCTGTCCGAGGGCTCGCACCTGGTACTCGGCGCCCTGCTGATCATCGCCCCGTGGGTGATGGGCTTCGACGACCTGATGGGTCTGGCCTGGACGGCCTGGATCACCGGCGCCGTCACCCTGATCATGGGCGCGTTCGCGCTCCCGATCGCCAACCGCATGCACAGCGGCGGCATGGCGGCTCAGCACTGACCGTCACGCCGTCCATGGCGGCCGGTCCGGCGTTGGTCACGCCTGTGATCAACGGGGCCGGGCCGGCCGCCCTACCCTTCCGGAGTCCCCGTGCCGCCACGACCTGATCGCCGCGCTCGCATCCTCGATGCCGCCGAAGCGTGCTTCGCCGAGCAGGGCTTCGACGCCACCGGCACGGCCGCGATCGCGACGGCGGCCCGGGTGCCGAAGGGGCTGGTCTTCTACTACTTCCCGCGCAAGGTCGACATCCTGAGGGCGCTGCTCGACGAGCGGCTGCCCGGTCCGCCCGCACTGCGTCCAGATGACGTCGTACGGCGCGGCGACCCGGCCGGCTCGCTGATGCGGCTGGCGCACCGGCTCGGTCTCGACCGGCGCGACTCGGTCGTGCTGCGCACGATCGTGTTCCGCGAGGTCGGCACCCACCCCGAGGTGCGCGAGCACCTGCGCCGGCTGCGCGAAGGCATGCTGGAGCTGACCGAGGCGGTGCTCGACGCGGCGGTCGAGCACGTCATCGACCCGGTGCTGCGCCGCCAGGCCGCGCACACGTTCGTGTCGGTGCTGCTCGACGACGCCAACGCGGAGCGGTACGACGGCGCCGGCCCCGACGTGGACGGGGCGGCCCGGGTGGTGTCGGCCGCGGTGGCGGGGCCGACCGGCTGATCCGCTTCGGGTGGTCCAGTACGTCGAGACCAGCGCCGATTGGTCACGAACTGCAGGCGCAGGACGCTGGATCCTGCGGTTGGGGACCAAACCGCAATGCCCGGCGCCAGCCGCCCCCACCGCTGAGCTGCCGTCAGGCGGCGAGTCAGGCCAGCGCGACCAGGTCGGCGTACTCGGGGGTCCAGAGGTCCTCGACGCCGTCGGGCAGGATCAGCACCCGGTCCGGCTCGAGCGCGTGCACCGCGCCCTCGTCGTGCGTGACCAGCACGATCGCGCCCTCGTAGGAGCGGATCGCCGCCAGCACCTCCTCGCGGGAGGCCGGGTCGAGGTTGTTGGTCGGCTCGTCGAGCAGCAGCACGTTGGCGGCCGAGACCACCAGCGTGGCCAGCGCGAGCCGGGTCTTCTCGCCGCCCGAGAGCACCTTCGCCGGCTTGTGCGCGTCGTCGCCGGAGAACAGGAACGAGCCGAGCACGCTGCGCGCCTCGGTGTCGGTGAGGTCCGGCGCGGCCGAGCGCATGTTCTCCAGCACGGTGCGGCTCGTGTCGAGCGTCTCGTGCTCCTGCGCGTAGTAGCCGAGCTTGAGGCCGTGGCCCGGCTGCACCTGGCCGGTGTCCGGCTGGTCGAGCCCCGCGAGGATGCGCAGCAGCGTGGTCTTGCCGGCGCCGTTCAGGCCGAGCACGACCACCCGGCTGCCGCGGTCGATCGCGAGGTCCACGTCGGTGAACACCTCGAGCGAGCCGTAGGACTTGGACAGCTCCGACGCGGTGAGCGGGGTCTTGCCGCACGGCGCCGGCTTCGGGAACGCGATCCGGGCGACCTTGTCGGCCTTCCGCTCGCTCTCGACGCCGGCGAGCAGCTTCTCGGCGCGCTTGAGCATCGACTGCGCCGCCTGCGCCTTGGTGGCCTTGGCGCGCATCTTGTTGGCCTGGTCGGTGAGCGTCTTGGCCTTGTTCTCGGCGTTGAGCCGCTCGCGCTTGCGCCGCTTCTCGTCGGTCTCGCGCTGCTCGAGGTAGGCCTTCCAGCCCATGTTGTAGACGTCGACCTCGGCCCGGTTGGCGTCGAGGTGCAGCACCTTGTTGACGCACGCCTCGAGCAGCCCCACGTCGTGACTGATCACGATGAGGCCGCCCTTGTGGTTCCGCAGGAATTCCCGCAGCCACACGATCGAGTCGGCGTCGAGGTGGTTGGTCGGCTCGTCGAGCAGCAGCGTCTCGGCGCCGGAGAACAGGATCCGCGCCAGCTCCACGCGGCGGCGCTGGCCGCCCGAGAGCGTGCGCAGCGGCTGGGTCAGGATCCGCTCCTCGATGCCAAGGCTCGACGCGATCTGCTTGGCCTCCGCCTCGGCGGCGTACCCGCCACCGGCGTGCAGCTCGTTGTCGGCGTTGGAGTACCGCCGCATCCCGCGCTCGCGCACCGCCTCGTCGTCGGAGGCCATCTCCTGCTCGGCCTCCCGCAGACGCCGTACGACGTCGTCGAGACCGCGCGCGGACAGGATCCGGTCGAGCGCGGCCACCTCGGGGTCCCCGGTGCGCGGGTCCTGCGGCAGGTAGCCGACCGAGCCGGTGCTCGTCACCTGGCCCGCGGCGGGCAGCCCCTCCCCCGCCAGGATCCGGGTGAGCGTGGTCTTGCCGGCGCCGTTGCGGCCGACCAGGCCGACCTTGTCGCCGGCGGCGACGCGGAACGACACGTCCTGCATGAGCAGGCGCGCGCCGGCGCGCACCTCGAGCTGGTGTGCGGTGATCATTCGGGGGGTACCTCGTGGACGGGTCGGTGGCCGGGGCTTCGGGCGCGCGCGGCGTCAGTGCGTCTCACGTGGCATGGGCCCTAGTGTACGTAAGCGAGCAGAAGGGCCGACCATGCGTTACAACCCGAAGGCGCGGCTGGACAGCAGCCAGGTCCAGGTACGCCGTGGTGGTGGCCGCGGCGGCGGCGGGATGGGCGGCCTGCCGATGGGTGGAGGCGGCGGCGGAGGCGGCCT
>NZ_CAMPGZ010000133.1 GCF_946885725.1 uncultured Nocardioides sp. | reverse complement strand
TCGACGCGGCGGCAGCCGAAGTAACTCGTGCAGGCCACGGACGGCATGCATGTTCGACCGCACAAGGATGGTGCACCGATGGTGACGCTCACGCGTATGACGGGCGCGCAGTTCGCGCTGAACCCGGATCTGATCGAGCGCGTCGACTGCACCCCTGACACGGTCATCACCCTGGTCGACGGGACGAAGTACATCGTCCTGGAGACCCTCGCGGAGGTCGTCGCCGCCGTGCGCGACTACCGCGCCTCCGTGATCGGCGCCGCCGCCGCCTTCGAGCACAACCCGGACGCTGTCGTACGGCGTGGCCGGCTCGCCGCCGTACGGAACGACGAGGTTGGCTTCGAGGGCGGGGCCGCCTCGCAGGACGAGCCCGGCGACGGGCCCGTCCGGCCGCTCACCCCGAGGAGCCTGTGATGGACCGCGCGACACCGATCGGTATCGGCCTGGCGCTCGCGGCGATCCTCGGGGCCAACATCCTCGAGGGCGGCAACCCCATGTCGCTCCTCCTCATGCCGCCGATCATCCTGGTCGTCTTCGGCACCCTCGGTGCCGGGATCGCCGGTTGCACGCTGGCGGACATGAAGAGCTCGCTCGCCGCGCTGAAGACGGCGATGGGCTACAAGTCGACGCCCCCTGCCGAGCTGGTCCCTGTGGTGGTGGACCTGGCCGACAAGGCGCGGCGCGGCGGGTTGCTGACCCTCGAGGATGCCGTGGCGGACATGGACGACGAGTTCCTCAAGAAGGGCGTCAGCCTGGCGGTCGACGGCACCGACGCCGAGGAGATCCGCGAGATCCTCGAGGCCGAGTCGATGGCCAAGAAGAAGAAGGCCAAGCAGGACGCCAAGTTCTACAACGACATGGGCGGCTACGCGCCGACCATCGGCATCATCGGCACCGTCATGGGTCTCGTGCACGTGCTCGAGAACCTGTCGGAGCCGGACAAGCTCGGCCACCTCATCGCCGGCGCGTTCGTCGCCACGCTGTGGGGTGTCATGACCGCCAACGTGGTCTGGCTGCCGATCGGCAGCCGCATCACCCGCATCGGCGACCTCGAGGCCGCCCGCATGGAGGTCATCATCGAGGGCGTCCTGGCCGTGCAGGCCGGCTCCAACCCGCGTGTGGTGGCGCAGCGTCTGGAGTCCCTGCTGGCCACGGAGCCCGCCGAGGCCAAGGCGGCCTGACATGAGCAAGCGGAAGAAGCACGAAGAGCACGAGGAGCACGCCAACCACGAACGGTGGCTCGTGTCGTACGCCGACATGATGACGCTGCTGATGGTGCTGTTCATCGTGCTGTTCGCGATCAGCCAGGTCGACCAGAAGAAGTTCAACCAGCTGCGCGAGGGCATGGCCGCGGGCTTCGGCCAGCAGCCGTCGCCGTTCCAGGGCGACCAGTCCGTGCTCGCCGAGTCGGGTGTGGCCCCGATGGCACCGATCGCCCCGGGCCCGGTGTCGACGGAGACCAAGCAGACCGAGCAGACCGCGTCCGAGCGGCAGGAGGCGAGCTCCGACGCGGCCCGGGACGCGGCCGACGACCGCGAGCGTGACCTGGCCGAGGCGATCCGCGAGGTCAACAAGCTCGACGCCCTGCGCCGCAAGGTCGACGCCGCGCTGCGCAAGCACGGCCTGGAGGACGACGTGACCATGCGCATCGACGAGCGCGGCCTGCGGATCAGCCTGGTCTCGCGGCACATCGTCTTCGCGCCGAACGTCGCCGACCTGAGCCCGCGCGGCGTGCGGGTGCTCGACGTGATCGCCCCGGTGCTGCAGGACCTGCCCAACCAGATCGAGGTCGCCGGTCACACCAACCAGGTGAAGGTGAAGCCGAAGTTCTACCCCAGCGACTGGGAGCTCTCGGCGGCTCGTGCGGTCACCGTGCTGCGGCACCTCAAGGAGCGCGGCGGCGTGCCGGGGGAGCACATGATGGCCGCCGCCTACGGCCACGAGCAGCCGCTGATCGACCCGAGCAAGCCGCACTCGCAGGAGCTGAACAAGCGCGTGGACATCCTCGTGCTGTCCACCGCCCGCGACGAAGTGCGCGCGCTGTTCGACGAGGCGCTGCGCGCCCAGCGCCTGACCTGATCCCGCACCCGCCGTACCGACCCCACCGAACACCAGAAAAACGACCAGAGGACGACCGACATGAGCACGACGACCGTGGCCCCCGAGGAGGCCGAGGCCACCACGAAGGGCGGCAAGAAGAAGCTGCTGATCATGGTGCTGGCCGTTCTGCTGCTCGGCGGTGGCGGCGGCTACTGGTTCTTCCTGAAGCCCGCCTCCGCCGAGGAGGAGGAGCCGGTGCCGGGCGAGGTGCTGCCGCTCGAGGCGATCCAGATCAACCTCCAGGACAGCCACTACCTGCGCATCGGCCTGGCGCTCCAGCAGGTCGAGGGCGGCCACGGCGAGATCGACGGCAGCAAGGCCCTCGACGCCGCGATCGACATCTTCTCCGGGGAGAGCATGGAGGAGCTGTCCCAGAAGAAGTACCGGCAGAAGCTGAAGAAGGAGCTCGAGCACGAGCTGGACGAGCTCTACGAGCACGAGGTGATGGGGGTGTACTTCACCGACTTCGTGATGCAGTAGCCGCACCAAGGGGCGCGCCAGTCGGTCCACGGAAGGGCCGGCTCGCACCCAGCACCACGCCGTCGGGGCCGACGTCAGGGACGACGCCCGCCGCCGAGGCATACACACTCTCTTCGGGGAGACTCCTCAGGTAACGCCGCCGTACGCCGATACGACCGCCGTGAACGCCTCACCTCGCACCGTGCGCAGTCGCGTGCTGCCCACGGCCGGGCAGGTCCGGCGGGCCCCCGAGCAGGTGACGGCCTACGACTTCCGCCGCCCGCTGAAGCTGTCCCGTGAGCACCTCCGGGCGCTGCAGCTCGCGTTCGACACGTTCGGACGCCAGGCCGGCACGATCCTCACGTCCGCGCTGCGGTCCGTCTGCCTCGTCGAGGTCGTCGACGTCGACCAGCAGACCTACGCCGAGTACGTCGAGTCGCTCGACGACCTCACCTACATGACCGTGTTCACGGCCGAGCCGCTGCAGCAGCAGGGCGTGCTGGAGATGCCGCTGACCGTCGTGATGACGCTGGTCGACAAGCTCCTCGGCGGCCCGGGCAGCAAGGTCCAGCCCGAGCGGCAGCTCACCGACCTCGAGAGCGCGGTCGTCTCCGGCCTGTACGAGCGGCTGGTCGCCGAGGTGCGCTACGCCTTCGGCGAGATCGTCGCGCTCGAGCCCGTCGTCAAGGGCGTCGAGTACAACCCGCAGCTCGCCCAGGTCGCCGGCGCCGCCGACGCGATGGTCGTGGCCCGGTTCGCGCTGCACATCGGCGAGGTCCGGCACCCGGTCTCGCTGTGCCTGTCGTTCGCCGGCCTGCTGCCGTTCCTCACCGCCGCCGGCGCGAGCGAGCAGGTCTCCGAGCGCGAGCGGGCCGAGCGCGAGCTGAGCAAGCGACGCCTCGCCGCCGGCATGCAGGCCGTCCCCGTGGACGTCGCGGTCCGGTTCCGCAGCACCACCGCCGACCCGATCGAGCTGTCCGGCCTCCGCGTCGGTGACGTCGTGCGGCTGCGCCACCCGGCCGCCGCGCCGCTGGACGTCGTCGCCGCCGACGTCGTCTTCGCCCATGCCACCCCCGGCGCCCAGGGCAACCGCCTGGCCGCCCTCGTCGTCGCACCCCCGACCCAGTGACTGCAGGAGCCCCGATGACCACCACCTCCGAGCTGCACCCCGGCACCGCCGACCGGGTCGTCGCCGCCGCCGAGGCCGCCCTGGCCCTGGTGCCGGCCGGCGCCCCGCTGGCGCTCGACGTCGCCCGGCCCGCCGCCGACGTGGACGCCGCCGCGTGGTCCGCGGGCGCCGTCGCCGCGCTCAACGCCGGCGGCTCGGACGCCTCCGTCGCCGTACTCGTCGGCGCCGACCTGGTCCAGGCTCTCGCCACGGCGCCCGGTGGCGCCCTCGACCTCGGTGCCGCCCTCCAGCCCGCCCTCGACGCCGCCGCGGCCGCGCTCGGCTGCGCCGCCGGCGCCGGTCGCTCGCTCGACGCGGGCGAGGTCGCCGCGCTGCTGACCGCCGACGCCGTCGCCGTGCCGCTGCACGCCGGCGGTGTCCCCACCGCCGTCGTCGTCGCCCGTACGTCGACCGCCGCTCCGACCGTGCGCGGCCTCGACCAGGTCGGCCCGTCCGGCCGCGGCGTCGAGCTGCTGCACGGGGTCGCCATGGAGGTCACCGTCGAGCTCGGCCGCACCCGGCTCTCCGTCCGCGACCTGCTCGCGCTCACCCCCGGCGACGTCGTCGAGCTCGACCGCGCCGCCGGCAGCCCCGCCGACCTGCTGGTCAACGGCCGGCTCATCGCCCGCGGCGAGGTCGTCGTCCTCGACGAGAACTTCGCGCTCCGCGTGACCGAGATCGTCGCTCAGTCGCCCACCGCCTGACCCGCCGAGCAGCCTGACTCCCAGGGGAATCCACCACCACCATGATCGAGCTCGTCCTGCGCCTGGGCCTGTCCCTGGGCATCGTGCTGGGGCTGTTCTGGGCCATCGCCCGGACCGGCTCCAAGCGCATGGGCGGCTCCCGCTCGCTCATGAAGGTGCGCTCGCGCCAGTCACTGAGCCGCTCCTCGAGCGTCGCCGTCGTCGAGGTCGGCAGCCGCGTGCTCGTCGTCGGCGTCAGCGACGGCGGTGTCGCGCTGCTCACCGAGCTCGACCCGGCCGAGGTCGCCGAGACCGCCCCCGCCGCCCAGGCCGTCGCGAGCACCGCTCCCGGCCGCCGCGCCGCTCGTACGCCGCTGGCCGCCCGACCGCTGCGCCTGCGGCCTGCCATGCGGTCGACCGGCGGCAAGCGCCGCGCCGGCGTCCCCGTGACCAGCCCCGACCGCGAGCTCGTTGAGACGGAGGCGCCCGCCGTCCCCGCTGCTCCCCTTCCGGACTTCGCGACCGTGCTCGCCGCCGCGCAGGCGGAGCAGCCGCCGGTGCGACCGGTCGCCCCGGCTCCGGCCCCAACCCCCCCGGCCACCCTTCCCGACCGGCTCGTCGCCGCGCTGCCGGCCGCGCTCGTCGTCGCCGCCGAGGCGGAGCTCGCCGCCGTCCGGCCGGCCACGCACGTGGCCACCCAGGTCGCGCCGGCGCCTGACTCGTCGCCGCTGGCCGGCTCGGTGCTCGCACCCGGCACCTGGAAGAGCGCCTGGGCCGCGCTGTCGTCGCGGAGCGCCCGCCCGGTCGCTTCCCAAGGCCGCTCATGACGGACCGCCTGGTCGCCCGCCGCACCCTCCGCGCGCTGGCCGTGCTGGCCTGCCTCGTCGCGGCCCTGCTGCTCGTCGGCGGTCCGGCCCAGGCGGCCGACCTCCCCGACGTACCCGCTCCCGGCGCCGACGGTACCGGCGTCACCGGCACCGTCACCGGCGAGGAGGGTCTGCCAGCGCCGTCACCCGGCGGTGGCGACACCGTGCAGGAGGGCACCCGAGGGGACCGCACTGCGCCCAATGGCCCGTCCGGCCCGAGCGGACCGAGCGCCGGAACCGACGACGGCTCCGGCGACGTCACGATCAAGCTCGACGACATCACCAAGAAGCCGAGCACGCCGATCGTCACGATCCTCGGCCTCACGCTGCTGTCGCTCGCCCCGGCGATCCTGCTGACCTGCACGAGCTTCACCAAGATCCTGGTGGTGCTCGGGCTCACCCGGAACGCCTTGGGGCTTCAGCAGATCCCGCCCAACCAGGTGCTCGCCGGCCTCGCGCTCTTCCTGAGCATCTTCATCATGGGCCCGGTCCTGAACCAGATGAACGACGAGGGCCTGCAGCCCTACCTCGACGGGACGAAGTCGCAGAAGGTCGCGTTCGACGACGGCATCGAGCCGCTGCGGGACTTCATGCTGACCCAGGCCGGCGACAAGGAGGTCGCGCTGCTGACCGAGGTCGCCGGCGAGGACAAGCCGGAGGACCCCGACGACGTCAAGCTGACGACGCTCATCCCGGCGTTCGTGCTGAGCGAGCTCAAGCAGGCTTTCATCATCGGCTTCATGATCTTCATCCCGTTCCTGGTGATCGACATCGTCGTCTCCGCGGGACTGATGTCACTCGGCATGATGATGATGCCGCCGGTCATGGTGTCGCTCCCGTTCAAGCTCCTGCTGTTCGTCCTCGTCGACGGCTGGGGCCTGATCGTCAAGTCACTCGTCCAGTCGTACGGCGGAGGTTAGAGACGTGGTCGAGTCACTCTGCCCCATGGCCTGCTGCGCGACGCCCGTTACGCACGCTGGCTGCGTTGCCGTCAGTCGACGGAGCCCGCTCCGCCTCCCTCCTCCGCCTTGCCATCGCACGCACCGGACGCCGCTCGCGACGGCCGGGGACAGAGAGACCCGACCATGACCGACTCCGCTGTCATCGAGATCGCGCTGCAGACCATGGTCGTCGCGCTCAAGCTGTGCCTGCCGATCCTCGTCCCGGCCCTCGTCATCGGGTTCGTGATCTCGCTGATCCAGTCCATGACGCAGATCCAGGAGTTCACGCTCGCGTTCGTGCCGAAGCTCGTCGGCGTGGGCGTGGCCCTCCTCGTCTCCGGCAACTGGATGCTGCACACGCTGATCTCGTACACCCAGGACCTGTTCGCCCGCATCCCGAGCCTGCTCGGCTGACGGAGCCTGCCATGGTGCTGCAGATCGAGGGCGTCACGCTGCTGACCTACCTGATGGCGTCGCTGCGCATTGTCACGTGGCTGGTCATCGTTCCGCCGTTCTCGACGCGCGCCGTACCCGTGCTGGCGAAGACCCTGCTCGCCCTCGGTCTCGCGCTCGCCGTCGCGCCGCAGCTGCTCGACGACGCACCGATCTCCAACGACGCCGGCACGCTGATCGTGGTCGCGGTCCAGGAGGTGATGATCGGCGCGACGATGGGCTTCGTCACCTTCCTGCTGTTCGCCGCAGTCCAGGCCGCCGGCGACCTCATCGACACCTTCGGTGGCTTCTCGCTCGCGTCGGCGTTCGACCCGCTCAACCAGACCTTCAACTCGATTCACGGCAAGCTCTTCTCGATGCTCGCCACGATGCTGCTGTTCGCGAGCAACGCGCACCTGCTGGTGATCGGCGGACTGCTGAAGACCTTCGAGTACCTCCCGGTCGGCAGCACCTGGCAGCCGGACAACGCCGTCGAGGTGGTGACCACGGCGTTCGGGGTCTTCTTCACCTCGGCCGTGCAGATCGCGCTGCCGCTGATCGCCGTACTGTTCGTCGCCGACCTCGGTCTGGCCCTGCTCACCAAGGTCGCGCCGCAGCTCAACGCGATCGGCATCATGTTCCCGGCCAAGATCGGGCTCACCCTGCTCGTCGTCGGCATGTCGTTCGCGGTGCTGCCCGACGCGCTCACCCGGCTGGTCGAGACGATCTCCGATGCCACCAAGGCCCTGGGGATCTCGTGAGCGGCAAGGGGTCGGAGGAGAAGACCGAGAAACCCACTCCGAAGAAGCTCAAGGAGAGTCGCAAGGAGGGGCAGGTCGCGCGGACGCCGGAGCTCGGCGCCTGGGCGGGCGTGCTGGCGCTCGCGATGTCGCTGCACTGGCTGGTGGGTCTGGGCATCGGCAAGATCCGCAACCTGATGGGGGAGACGCTCGTCGCGATCGACCGGCCGAGCGGAGAGCGTGCGCTGAGCCTGCTGGGGGACGCCTCCCAGCTGATCCTGATCCTGTCGGCCGGGCTCGGCACGTTCATCCTGGTGATCGCGGTGATCGGCGCGGTGGCGCAGGGCGGCCTGTTCTTCGCGACCAAGGCGCTGAAGCCGAAGTGGTCGCGGCTCAACCCGCTCGAGGGCGCCAAGCGGCTGTTCGGTCCGCACGCCCTCTGGGAGGGCGCGAAGATGCTGATCAAGAGCTCACTCGTCGGTGTCTTCGTCTACCGCGCGGTGCAGGACCTGATGCCGATGCTCGGCGGCCTGGTGCCGCTGTCGGTGGCGATGGAGATCGCCGCCGAGGCCGCCACCGGGCTCATGCGCGACGTCGCCGCCGCCGGCCTGGTGGCCGCCGCCGCGGACTACGCGATGTCGCGCCGCCGCACGATGAAGCAGGTGCGGATGTCCAAGAAGGAGATCCGCGACGAGCACAAGAACTCCGAGGGCGACCCGCTGATCAAGAGCGCGCTCCGCTCCCGTCAGCTCGCCGCGGCGCGCAACAGGATGATGGCCGACGTACCCGAGGCCGACGTCGTGCTGGTGAACCCGACCCACGTCGCGGTCGCGCTGCGCTACGACCCGGCCAAGGGCACGCCGCGCGTGGTCGCCAAGGGCGCCGGCGCGATTGCGGCCAAGATCCGCGAGGTCGCATCGGACAGCAGGGTGTCGATGGTCGAGGACGTGCCGCTGGCGCGGGCGTTGTACGGCGCCTGCGAGGTCGGCCAGGAGATCCCGCCCGAGCTCTACCAGGCGGTCGCCCAGGTGCTCGCGTTCGTGCTCAGCCGCAGGGCCGCCGGGCACCCCGCGGGTCGCTACCCGACGCCTCGAGACACGGCCTCGCTGCCGGACGTGCCGCGCCACCGCCGCCGTACACCGGCCGCCGTCTCCTGACCGGGGCAAACCCCTCAGGTCCCGCGCCGGCCCTGCCGATAGCACTCGTGCCAGGACGGCGGCCAGAGCAGTTGCACCACGGACGGTGCGTCACGGGTGGTCGAGCGCACTTCGACCACCGACGTTCCTACCGATGAGGTCCCGTGGCCCAGAACGACCCGCGACGCAGCACCAAGTCGCCCCGTCAGCGCACCATGACGCAGATCGGCGTGCCGGTCGCCGTCGTCGCCATCGTCGTCATGCTGGTGGTCCCGCTGCCGCCGCTGGTGCTGGACATGCTGATCGCCTTCAACATCAGCGCCGCGCTGCTCGTCCTGCTCACCGCGATGTTCGTCCACCGGCCGCTGGACTTCTCGTCGTTCCCCGCGCTGATCCTGGTCGCCACGCTGTTCCGGCTCGCCCTCAACGTCAGCGCCACGCGCCTGGTGCTGCTCGATGGGTACGCGGGCAAGGTGATCGACACGTTCGGCCACTTCGTCATCGGCGGATCGCTGGTCGTCGGCATCATCGTGTTCGCGATCCTGATCGTGATCAACTTCGTGGTCGTCACCAACGGTGCGGGACGCGTCGCCGAGGTGGGCGCGAGGTTCACCCTCGACGCGATGCCCGGCAAGCAGATGGCGATCGACGCCGACCTCAACGCCGGCCTGATCACCGAGGACGAGGCGCGCCGCCGCCGGGCCGAGGTGGCCGGCGAGGCCGACTTCTACGGGGCGATGGACGGTGCCTCGAAGTTCGTCAAGGGCGACGCGATCGCCGCCATCATCATCACGCTGGTCAACCTCATCGGCGGCTTCACGATCGGCATCGTCCAGCACAAGATGTCGTTCGGCGACGCGGTGTCGACGTACTCCCTGCTGACCATCGGCGACGGCCTGGTCTCCCAGATCCCCGCGCTGCTGCTCTCGGTCGCGACCGGCATCATCGTCACGCGCGCCGCCGGCGAGGCCGACATGGGCTCGGACCTGATCGGGCAGCTCTCGCGCCAGCAGCTGCCGCTGCGGATCGCCGGGTTCGGCGCCGTCGGCCTGTGCCTGATCCCCGGCATCCCGAAGCTGCCGTTCCTGGTGTCCGGCGGGCTGCTGCTGTTCCTCTCGACCCGGGTGTCGTCGCAGGCGCAGATCGAGGAGGCCAAGGCGATCGAGACCGCCCAGGCCGAGGCGACCGCTGCGCCGGCCCCGGACTCGATGGAGGCGCTGCTCGACGAGATCCGCGTCGACCCGCTGGAGCTCGAGCTCTCCGGCGACATCATCGACCTGGTCGACGCCGCGTCCGGTGGCGACCTGCTCGACCGCGTGAAGGCGCTGCGCCGGAAGGTCGCGGTCGACCTCGGCGTCGTCGTGCCGCCGGTGCGCACCCGCGACAACCTGGACCTGCCGATGGGCACGTACGCGATCCGGCTCTTCGGGGTCGAGGTCGCACGCGGCGAGGCGCCTCCCGGCACCGTCCTCGCGATCGGTGACGGCCTCGAGGGCCTGCCCGGTCGCCGTACCCAGGAGCCGGTGTTCGGCCTGTCCGCCGTGTGGGTGCCCAACGAGCTGCGCAGCCAGGCCGAGCTCGCCGGCGCCACCGTCGTCGACCGCTCGTCGGTGCTCACCACGCACCTCGCCGAGGTCGTCCGCGGGCACGCCGCGCGCCTGCTCGGCCGTGAGGACGTCAAGATGCTCACCGACGTCGTACGGCGTACGCACCCGGCCGTCGTCGAGGAGCTCACGCCGGCGCTGCTGTCGCTCGGCGAGATCCACCGCGTGCTGCAGATGCTGCTCGACGAGCAGGTGTCGGTGCGCGACCTCGCCCGCATCTTCGAGGCGCTGTCGCTGCGCGCCCGCGTGTCCAAGGACGTCGACGGCCTCGTCGAGGCCGCCCGCGAGACGCTCGGCCCGGCCGTCGTGGCGCCGTACGTCCAGGACGGCACGATCAACGTGATCAGCTTCGAGCCGACGCTGGAGCAACGGCTGCTCGAGGGACTGCGCGTCGCCGACGGCGGCGGCTTCCTCGCCCTCGACGCGGACCTGACGCAGGCACTGCTGACCCAGGTCGCACAGATCGGCACGGCGGCCGAGGAGCAGAACCTCACGCCGGTGCTGGTCTGCGCCCCGCAGATCCGCGCCGCCGTCCGCCGCATGGTGGCCCCGTCCGTCAACCGGATGCCGGTGCTGTCCTACAGCGAGCTCTCCGGCCCGGTGCAGATCCGCTCCGTCGGCGTCGTGAACGGCCAGGCGCCGGTCATGGCCATGTGACCCAACGCTTCTGAGTACGACGTACGAACCACGACTGCAGGAGGAACCACGTGAGCCCCTTCTCCACCCCGGTCCTGGTGGGTGCTGCGCTCGTCAGCTCCCCGGCGCTCTGGAACGTGCTGCAGGGCACCGCCCCCGCCGAGGTCGCGCTGACCCGCTACCTGATCAGCGTGGTGATCTGCTGGATGGCCCTCGCGCTCCTGGCGATGATCGTCGGCCCGGTGCCGCCGGCGAAGCCGGTCACCGAGCAGACCGACATGGACGCCGACGCGCCGACCGAGCAGCTGCCGGTCGTCTGACCCGTCACCGGGGCCGGTAGAGCTGCTTCGTCCGGAGCAGTGCGAGCACGCCGACGACTCCCGTCGCGAGCAGCAGGACGACGCCCCAGGCGACCTGCCACGAGAGCACGCCGGTCGACTCGATGTTGCCGATGAGGTCGCCGTCGAACGCGCCGAACACCAGGCTGGCCAGGCAGAAGACAGCCAGCACTCCGGCCGCGACCAGCCCGACCGGCGGTCGTATGTTGCGCGCGGCCAGCCACGCCAGCCCGAGCTGCACGAGCCCCACTGGCAGCGGCACGGTCGAGTGCGTGTCGAAGCCCCACGCCTCGTTCCAGCCGTCGGCGCCGTAGGCCAGCGCGATGAAGCCGCCGATGACGTCGCACGTGAGCAGCACCAGCATGGCGACGACGAGTGCTCGGCCGGAGGTGACCGACGGTGGGTTCGCGAGTCGGTGGAGCGGCCGAGAACCCTCCGACGGCGCGCCCGCCATGGACGAAGTCTGGCACCGCCCGGGGCACGCCGTACCGCTTCCTCACTTTCGCGGTCGATTGCGGGTGTCTTCGTCCGTCATCCCGACGTCGACCGGCAGCCGAGGGTTTCGGCGGACCGTGACGAGCAGCTAG
>NZ_CAMPGZ010000132.1 GCF_946885725.1 uncultured Nocardioides sp. | reverse complement strand
GGACTACGTCACGCACGCCGCCCAGTTCATGATCAACACCTTCGACGAGGACTAGCTGCTGGCAGCCAGGCCCTTCTCGAGCACCGCGCGCTCCTTCTCGCTGAGCGAGCGCGACCGTTGGGCGTCGAGGTCGTAGGCCACCAGCACCGCCTTCGCCCGCGACAGCACCGTGGCGCCGTCACCGGAGCCGTCCAGGATCTCGCTGTCGAGCGTGTACGACGACCTGCCGACGTGCGCCACCCGCGTGGTGACGACGTACGGCTCGGGCCGGAACAGGATCGGCCGGCGGTAGTCGACGTCGATCCGCGCCACCACGGTCGCCAGGTGCGGCTGGTCGGGCTCGCGCATGACCGCCAGGAAGTCGATCCGCGCCTCCTGGTAGTACTCGAAGTACTTGACGTTGTTGACGTGGCCGTAGACGTCGACGTCGGAGAACCGCACGTGGCAGACGTACTCGTGCGCGCTCACGACGCGTCCTCGAGGAAGCGGTTGAGCACCTCGCGCTCGCTCGCGGTGACCCGCCGTGGTCGCTCCTCGGCGAACACGTACGGCGTGAGCACGGTCCGCGCCCGCAGGTAGACCTGCCGGCCGCCGTCCGACAGCTCGTCGAGGATCTCGTAGGCGAGCGTGAACGTCGCCGCCCTGATCTCCGTCACCCAGGACTCGACCCGCACCGGCTCGGGACGGAACACCAGCGGGCTGACGTACTCCACCTCGTGCCGCACCACGACAACCCCCTCGGCTAGCTCCTCGCCGCCCTGGGCCGGCGCGTGCACGCGGAGCATGTCGACGCGAGCCTCCTGGAGGTAGTCGACGTAGACCACGTTGTTCACGTGCCCGAGCGAGTCCATGTCGGCCCACCGCAGCGGGCAGTCGTAGATGTGACGAGCCACTCGTTCATCCTTCCAGTGCGCCGCCCTAGAGTGGCAACCGCGTCCGCACCACCCCTGAGATCGGAGTGCCCATGCCCGAAGCAGTGATCGTCTCCGCGGCCCGCTCCCCCATCGGCCGCGCCAACAAGGGCTCGCTGAAGGACATGCGCCCCGACGACCTCACGGCGACGATCGTGCGGGCGGCGCTGGACAAGGTGCCCGGGCTCGACCCCAAGGACGTCGACGACCTGTACCTCGGCTGCGGCCTGCCGGGAGGCGAGTCCGGCTTCAACATGGCGCGGATCGTCTCGGTGCTGCTCGGCTACGACCACCTTCCCGGCGCCACGATCACCCGCTACTGCTCCTCCTCGGTGCAGACGACGCGGATGGCGTTCCACGCGATCAAGGCCGGCGAGGGCGACGTGTTCGTGTCCGCCGGCGTCGAGACCGTGTCGCGGTTCGGCCGCGGGACCTCCGACGTACCGGGCACGCAGAACCCGCTGTTCGACGACGCCCGGGCCCGCACGGACGAGACGGCCCAGGGCGGGACGACGTGGCACGACCCGCGCCGGGACGGCAAGGTCCCCGACGCCTACATCGCCATGGGCCAGACGGCCGAGAACGTCGCGACGCTGCGCGGCCTGTCCCGCAAGGAGCTCGACGAGTTCGGCGTGCGGAGCCAGAACCTCGCCGAGAAGGCCATCAACGACGGCTTCTGGGCGCGCGAGATCACCCCGGTCACCACCCCCGACGGCACGGTGGTGAGCAAGGACGACGGCCCGCGCGCCGGGGTCACCTACGAGGCGGTGGCTGACCTCAAGCCGGTGTTCCGCCCCGACGGCGTGGTCACCGCCGGCAACTGCTGTCCGCTCAACGACGGCGCCGCCGCGGTGGTCGTCATGTCCGACACCAAGGCCAAGGAGCTGGGCATCACCCCGCTCGCGCGGATCGTCTCCACCGGCGTCACCGCCCTCTCCCCCGAGATCATGGGCCTCGGCCCGGTCGAGGCCACCCGGCAGGCCCTGGCCCGGGCGAAGATGACCATCGACGACATCGACCTGGTCGAGATCAACGAGGCGTTCGCCGCGCAGGTCGTGCCGTCGTACCAGGACCTCGGCATCGACCTCGACAAGCTCAACGTCAACGGCGGCGCGATCGCGGTCGGCCACCCGTTCGGGATGACCGGCGCGCGCCTGCAGGCGACGATGCTGAACTCGCTCGACTGGCACGACAAGACCACCGGCCTGGTCACGATGTGCGTCGGCGGTGGCCAGGGCATGGCGCTGATCCTGGAGCGGATGTCCTGACCAACATCCGCCTCGCGGCCCGACGACCGGGACAGCTCACGCGAACCCGAAAACGTCATTCAACGTTCAACTGTTGCGGCCGTAGGATGGTGCCATGACCGATACTCACGACGCGCTGTGGCTCGACGCCGGGCAGCAGCGCGCCTGGCGGGCGTACCTGGTCGGCACCACCCTGCTGATGGACCGGCTCGACCGTGACCTGCGCGAGGCGCACGACCTGTCGCTGCCGGAGTACGAGATCCTGGTCCGACTCTCCGAGGCCCCCGACCGACGGCTCCGCATGGCAGTCCTCGCCGACTCGCTGAGCCACTCCCGCAGCCGGGTCACCCACACGGTGACGCGCATGGAGCGCGTCGGCCTGGTCGAAAGGGTCGCCTGCGTATCTGACGGCCGCGGCGTCGAGGCGCGCCTCACCGACCGCGGGTTCAAGCTGCTCGAGGAGGCGGCGCACACGCACGTGCGCGGCGTGCGGGAGTACCTCGTCGCCCTCGCCAGCGACGAGGACTTCGAGGCCGTCGGCCGCGTGTTCGACGCGGTCACCGATCGGCTCGTCGCCGCCCACCCGGGTCTCGACATCCGCTGACGCCCACCGACCCGACCTGACGGGAACACCGAGGCCACCGGGAGCCGAGCATGTCCGACTGGGATCCGGCCACCGCGCTGGACGAGGACGAGGCGGCGACGCGGGCGCGGCTGGCCGACCTCACCGGCGACTACGCCGACATCGTCGCCGCGTCCGAGGGCTCCAACGCCGACGACGAGCACGACCCCGAGGGGTCGACGATCGCGTTCGAGCGGTCCCAGGTGGGCGCGCTCGTGCAACAGGCGCGCGAGCACCTGGACGAGATCGCCGCCGCGCGGCAGCGACTGGCGGACGGGACGTACGGCGTCTGCGCGACCTGCGGTCGAACGATCCCTACCGGGCGACTGGAGGCGCGGCCGACGGCACGGACGTGCGTCGACTGTGCCTCCCGCCAGCGCTCCTGAGAGTGGTCTCGACAGGCTCGACCACCCGGCGCGTCAGTCGCGGGTCAGGCGGCGGTGCGTGACGCGGTGCGGACGCGCGGCCTCGACACCGAGGCGCTCGACCTTGTTCTCCTCGTAGGCCGCGAAGTTGCCCTCGAACCAGAACCACTTCGCCGGGTCCTCGTCGTCGCCCTCCCAGGCCAGGATGTGGGTGGCGACGCGGTCGAGGAACCACCGGTCGTGGGAGGTCACGACAGCGCAGCCCGGGAAGTCGAGCAGCGCGTCCTCGAGCGACGACAGCGTCTCGACGTCCAGGTCGTTGGTCGGCTCGTCGAGCAGCAGCAGGTTGCCGCCCATCTTCAGCGTGAGCGCGAGGTTCAGCCGGTTGCGCTCACCGCCGGAGAGGACGCCGGCCTTCTTCTGCTGGTCGGGGCCCTTGAACCCGAACGACGCGACGTAGGCGCGGGAGTTCATCTCGAAGTTGGCGACCTTGATGAAGTCGAGGCCGTCGGAGACGACCTCCCAGACGTTCTTGTTGGGGTCGATGCCGCCGCGGCTCTGGTCGACGTACGAGATCTTCACCGTCTGGCCGACCTTGAGCGTGCCGCCGTCGGGCTTCTCCTGCCCGGTGATCATCCGGAACAGCGTGGTCTTGCCGACGCCGTTGGGGCCGATCACGCCGACGATGCCGGCGCGGGGCAGTTTGAAGGAGAGGTCGTGGATAAGCAGGCGACCGTCGAAGCCCTTCTCCAGGTCCTCGGCCTCCAGCACCACGTCACCGAGCCGCGGACCGGCCGGGATGTTGATCTCGGAGGTGTCGATCTTGCGCATCCGGTCGGCCTCGGCCGCCAGCTCCTCGTAGCGGGCCAGACGCGACTTGCTCTTCGCCTGCCGGGCCTTGGGGTTGGAGCGGACCCACTCCAGCTCCTTCTCCAGCATCTTGGCGCGCTTGGCGTCCTTCTGCCCCTCGATCTTGAGGCGCTCCTTCTTCGTCTCCAGGTAGGTGGAGTAGTTGCCCTGGTAGCCGTGGATCTGGCCACGGTCGACCTCGGCGATCCACTCGGCGACGTTGTCGAGGAAGTACCGGTCGTGGGTCACGGCCAGCACGGCGCCGGGGTAGTTCTTCAGGTGGCCCTCGAGCCACTGCACGGACTCGGCGTCCAGGTGGTTGGTGGGCTCGTCGAGGAGCAGCAGGTCGGGCTGCTGGAGGAGCAGCTTGCACAGCGCGACCCGACGGCGTTCACCACCGGACAGGTTGTCCACCAGCGCGTCCGGCGGCGGGCAGCGCAGGGCGTCCATCGCCTGGTCGAGCCGGCTGTCGAGGTCCCACGCGTTGGCGTGGTCGAGGTCGGTCTGCAGCTCGCCCATCTCGGCCAGCAGCTTGTCGTAGTCGGCGTCCGGGTCGGCCAGCTCCTCGGAGATCTGGTTGAACCGGTCGAGCTTGGCCTTGATCCCCCCGACAGCCTCCTCGACGTTCTCGAGCACTGTCTTGCCCTCGGTCAGCGGCGGCTCCTGCTGGAGCATGCCCACCGTCGCCTCAGGGTCGAGGAACGCGTCGCCGTTGTTGGGGTGGTCGAGTCCCGCCATGATCTTGAGCAGGGAGGACTTGCCCGCGCCGTTGGGCCCGACGACACCGATCTTGGCGCCGTGCAGGAACGACAGCGTGACGTTGTCGAGGACGACCTTGTCGCCGTGCGCCTTGCGCACGTTGCGCATCGTGAAGACATACTCAGCCATAGTCCGGCCAGCCTACGGCCGTGCCGGTCGTGCGCCGAATCCGGTCCGGTGCTGCACACGGCTCACGCCGCCGTGGTCGTGACGGGGCTCTCAGCAGGCGCGGCGTCGTGGTCGTCCCGCGGGTTGCCGAAGCTGTCGAAGTCGGTGAGGTCCTCGACCGGCTGCCGGTTGAGCGCGTCGACCTCGGCGTCGACGTCGGTCTCGGGGCGCTCTGTCCGCGCCGTGCGCTCGAACCGCGCCGTGCCACGGTTGAGGTCCGGGCCGATCATCGTCGCGTCGATGCACAGCGTGGTCGCCAGCTGGCCGTCGGTGCGCTCCCAGACGTCGGTGCGCAGCTTGCCGTGCACGATGACCGCGTCGCCCTTGCGCAGGGAGTCGCGGACGTTGTCGGCCAGGCCGCGCCAGGCGGTCACGGAGTACCACGTGGTGTCGCCGTCGACCCAGCGGCCGTCGCGCTTGAGCCGCGGCGTGCTGGCGACGCGCAGGTTGGCCACGCTCACGCCGTGCGGCTCGCGGAACGTGACGTCGCTGCCGACCCAGCCGTGCAGCGTGACGAAGGTGTCGCTCATGGGTGCCTCCTCTTTTGCGTTGGGTGCGTCGCGAGGAGACTGCCGGTCGCTTCCCACCGCGACCCGACAGCGAGCAGACGCCTGGGGACGACCGGCCCGGGAGCGGGCCTGGGGACGGAACCGGGTCAGGAGCCGCGGGTCGCCGTCGCGAGGCCGTCGCGCACCGTGCGGTAGGCCTCGAGCTCGGCATCGATCGGCGCGACCACGAGCCGGTCCACCACCTCGCCGATCGCCGCACGCAGTCGGCGCTCCGCGGCGCGGGCTCGCGACCGGGCGGACCAGCGCACGAGCAGTCGGCAGGCACCGGCGAGCACGAGTCCGATCGCGACGCCACCGACCAGCAGCAGCGTGGGCACGGGTACGCCGAGCACGTCCGGCGTCTCCGGGGCGGGCAGCTGGAGGAAGCCCATCGCGGCCAGCGCACCGAGCCAGACCAGGCCGGCCACACTGGCCAGGAGCAGCAGCCACTGCAGGACGCGCACGAGCTGCCACCAGATCGGCGTCCGGCTCACCCCGAGGTCGGTGCCGCCCACGGCGGCGTCCAGCGCGTCGTGCACGTCCGCGAAGCGCGAGACGGACGCCCGGCGTACGGCGTCGGACCACACCGCCGGAAGACCAGCGGTGGCGTCGTCGGAGACGGTGCGTACGGCCGTGTCGACGCGCGCCTGCTGCACCGACGTCGCCGGGGGGATCGACGAGCGGGCGCGGCCGGTGAGCTCGCGGCCTTCGGCGCCGAGATCGAGGTGCAGGCGCTTGAGCGGGTCCGGGCGCAGCCGGGACAGCCACGACGTCACGGGCCAGCCGGTCGCGCGGCGGGCGCGGACGCGAGTGGCGTTCTCGACCGCGTGCACGACGACGGGCACCCCGGCGGCATCGGCGAACGCGTCGACGAGCTCGGCGCGGCGCTCACGCGCGACACCCGAGGGGTTCGCGTCGCCGTTGGCCTGCTGCATCCGCTTGGCGACGGACGTGACGTCGGCGAGCAGCCGCGCGCGGGAAGCCTTCTTGGCCGCGACGCGGTCGCCGATCATCCGCTTGAGCTCGGGGATGCCGTCACCGTCGCGTGCGGAGATCGCGATGACCGGCACCGCACCGAGACCGTGCTCCTTGAGCAGCCGCTTCACGTCCTCGACCATGACGTCGCGCTGCGAGGGCGGCACGGTGTCGATCTGGTTCAGCGCGACCAGCATGATCTCGGCGTGCGACGCGAGCGGCTTGAGGTAGCGGTCGTAGATCGCGGCGTCGGCGTACTTCTGCGGGTCGAGCACCCACACCAGCATGTCTGTCATCGCCACCAGGCGGTCGACCTCGACGTGGTGGGCGACCTCGGTGGAGTCGTGGTCGGGCAGGTCGAGGAGCACCAGTCCCTCGAGGTCGCGGTCCTCGCGCGGCGCGCCGAGCATGCTGTCGCGCGACACCTGGTGCCGCTGCGGGACGCCCAGCCACTCCAGCAGCGGGCCGGCGCCCTCGGCACCCCACGCGCAGGCCATCGTCCACGAGGTCGTCGGACGGCGTACGCCGATGGCGGCGAGGTCGAGCCCGGAGAGGGCGTTGAACGTCGAGGACTTGCCGGAGCCGGTCGCGCCGGCGAGCGCGACGACGGTGTGGTCGGAGCCGAGGTCGAGCCGAGCGTGCGCACGGGCGGCGACCTCGGCGGCCTCGTCGACGAGCGCATCCGGGAGCCGGCCGCGCGCGGCCTCGGTGGCCTGGCGCAGCCCCTCGACGCGCGCAGCGGTGTCGTCGCTGCGGCCGACGAGCCGTTTGGCTCCCTCCACCAGCGAGGTCACGTCGCGGACTCCTCCGGCTCGGGCGGGCTCGCTGCGGCCTCGACTGCCGCGAAGCGGATGTCGTCGACCTCACGCGCCACTGCGCGGATCCTGTCGGCGTGGCCCTCTTCGACCCCCAGGCCGTCGAGCACGTCGAGGTAACGGCGGCGCTCGGTGTCGAGCAGCTCACGCACGCGCACCTCGAGGTCCTGCCGGGCGCGCTCGGCCAGGCGGCGTACGGCCTGGTCACCGAAGACCGCCTCGAGCAGCTTCTGCCCGATCACCGCGGACCCGGCCGCGACGCCGGCCTCCGCGCCGACCAGGGCGCCGGCCGTGTGGGCGAAGACCACGATCATCAGCGCGATGCCGAGACCGTTGACGCCGAGGGCGAGGAAGCGCGCGGTCGTGCGCTTGTCGGCACCCTCCTCCCGCACGAGGGTGAGCACGTCGTGCTGCCACTCGCGTACGGCGCGCTCCACGTCGGCCCGGAACCCGCGGGACGCGCGACCGAGGCCGGCACCGGAGTCCTCGACGAGGTCCTGCCCGGCCTTCGTGGATCGCCAGGAGGCCTCGGCCCTCTCGGCGGCGGCCTCGGCGTGCTCGACGATCAGCGACTCCAGGCCGGACTCGACCGCGACCGTGACGCGCTCGACCTGCTGGGGCTTGCCGCGGACCCAGCCCACGACGCGGTCGCGCAGCCAGCCCACCTTGGTCTCCAGCGAGCGCAGCAGCTCGCCGGTGCCGACGAACTCCTGCCAGCGCGCGAGCACCTCGCCGCGCAGCAGCGTGCCGTCGGCGCTGGCCTTGTCGACCTGCGCGATCGCCTCGTCGTACGCGTCGTCGACCGCCTGCCGCAGCCGGGAAACCATCGCGGCCTGCGCCTTGCTGGCGTCGGCGACGTCGTGGCTGCGTCGCGCGAGGCTGCGGATCGCGCCGTCGAGGGTCTGCTTGACCACCGCGCTGCGGGCGTCCGCGTCGGCGGCGAGCGTGTGCAGCCAGCTGCGCACCTCCGCGACGCTGTTGGGCGGCAGCAGCCCGTCGTCGTCGAGCGGGCCTTCCTCCACGACGAACAGCGGCGAGTCGCGCAGGCCGCGCGACGTCAGCATGCGGCCGAGGTGCCCGGCAACCTCGGCGACCGCCTCGCGGGCGGTGCGGTCGAGCACGATCGCGACGGCGGTGCTGCGCTCGGCCGCGGCCTTGAGGAAGCCCCACGGCACCTGGTCGGCGTAGCGCGCGGCCGAGGTGACGAACAGCCACAGGTCCGCCGCGGCCAGCAGCTCCGCGGCGATCGAGCGGTTGGCCTCCTCGACCGAGTCGATGTCGGGCGCGTCCAGGATCGCCAGGCCCTGCGGCACCGCCTCGTGCGGAACCAGGTGCAGGTTGCCCGTGTCGTCGGTCGCGCCCGTGGTGCGCGCGAGGTGCGGCAGGATCCGGGCGCCGGTGAACCACTCCGCGTCGGCCGGGTTGTGCACGAGCACCGGCGACCGCGTGGTGGGTCGCAGCACGCCGGGCTCGGTGACCCGCGCGCCGACGATGGAGTTGACCAGCGTGGACTTGCCGGCGCCGGTCGAGCCGCCGACGACGGCGAGCAGCGGCGCGTCGATCTGGATCAGCCGCGGCAGGACGTAGTCCTCGAGCTGGTCGACCATCTCGGTCTTGGTCGCGCGGTACTGCTCGGCGTCGGGTACGTCGAGGGGCAGCGCGGTGTCCTGCAGCGCCTCACGCAGCCGGATCAGGGCGCTGACCATCGCGGTGGTGCCGTGGGCGTTCACCGGATGCCTCCCGAGGGCGGGTACATGACGTAGGGGCGCAGGGCCTGCAGGCGCTGCACCATCGCGTTGCCGCGCTCGACGAAGTCGTCGGGCGCCGTACCGCGCAGGTAGCGGTCGTGGAGGAAGCCGAGCTCGATGGCCTGCTGCTGGTACTCGCGCATCACCCGCTCGGCGGCCTTGCCGCCGACGGCGCGGGCGTAGCGGCGGCAGGCGCGACGGGCCGGGATCCGCACCAGCCACGGCACCTCGGCCGGGCCCAGGAAGCCGCGCGCCGCAGCGTCGCCGAGGGCGCGGGTGAGCATCGCCGCCTCACGGTTGCGCACCCAGATCGCGAAGGCGACCACGACGAGGAACGCCGGCACCATCGCGAAGAAGTAGGTGAGCACGAAGTAGCGGCCGCCACCGATGTAGGCCGAGCCGTTCCAGGCCGCGTGCGCCGCGACTGCGACGACGTACCCGAGGACCGGCGCGAGCCAGCGCAGGGGCGAGCGCGAGACCACGGCGTAGCCGACGCCGACGCCGATGAAGGCGGTGAACAGCGGGTGCGCGAACGGGCTGAAGATGCCGCGCACGACGAACACGCCGATGGCCGAGCCCAAGCCGCCCGGGCCGACCCCGTCACCGCCGACGTAGGCGGCGCCGAGGTACAGGATGTTCTCGGTGAACGCGAAGCCGACGCCGACCAGTCCGGCGTAGACGAGCCCGTCGAGGACGCCGTCGATGGCCTGGCGTCGCGACCACACCAGCAGCACGACGAAGAGTCCCTTGAACAGCTCCTCGGTGAGCGGGGCGACGATCGCGGCCGAGGCGCTCGGGGTCGTGCCGAGCACGAACTGGTCGGCCGCCTGCAGGACCAGGGCGCCCGCAGTCGCGACGACCGCGCCCCAGGCGAACGCGAGTGCGAGCAGGCGCACGGGCTCCGGCTCGTAGCGGTCGAGCCACAGGAACGCGGCGATCACCGGTCCCACGGGGAGTACGGCGAGCAGGACGCCGATCACCAGCGCGCCCGGGGCGTTGCTGGCCAGCAGCACCAGCGCCATCACCGCCGAACCGATCAGCAGCGCGACGGTGAGCACGACCGTGAACGCACGGCTGCCGCGTCGGCGCGGCACCTCGAGCAGAGCCGGTGGAACGGGCGGCAGCGGCGGCGCGTGCCGCTGCCCGAAACCGCCTGCCCCGCTCATGCGGGAGAGCCTATCGGGATCGCTACTTGTCGCCGCTCAGGCGGGCGTGCCGGTCGCCGGCCTCCGTCGTACAGTGACGGGCGTGAACGACGCGACCCAGACCCAGCCCAGCACCGACGCGGAGACCCCGCTCCACACCGAGGGGCACGATCAGCCGGTGCCGGAGGCGTACGCCGAGTTCATGCGTCAGGGCTGGGGCGACCGCGAGCTCGACCTGCCGCAGCACCCCGTCGCCCCCTGGGCGGCGAAGCGACGCGCGCGGCTGGCCGAGGCGTTCCCGGGCGAGCGGCTGGTGATCCCGGCCGGGACGTTCAAGGAGCGCTCCAACGACACGGACTACCGGTTCCGGCCGTCGACGCCGCACACCTACCTGACCGGCAACCAGACCAGCGACGCGGTGCTGGTCGTCGAGGGCGACGACGCGGTGCTCTACGCGCGGCCGCGGTCCTCGCGGGACACCGACGAGTTCTTCCGCGACCGGCAGTACGGCGAGCTCTGGGCCGGGCGACGCCCGTCGCTGCAGGAGCTGACCGGGCAGCTGGGTCTGCCGGTCCGCCACCTGAACGAGCTGCCCGAGCAACTCGACCGCACCGGCAAGACCCGCGTGCTGCGCGGCGTGGACCGGTCCGTCGACGCCCGTGTAGAGGGCGACGAAAGCCGCGACCTCGAGCTGGCGCGCGTGCTCTCCGAGCTGCGGTTGGTCAAGGACGAGTGGGAGATCGGCGAGCTCACCGAGGCCTGCGACATCACCACGCTCGGCTTCGGCGACAGCGTCCGTGAGTGGGACAACGTCCTGAAGTACGGCGAGCGCTGGATCGAGGGCACGTTCTTCCGTCGGGCGCGCGCGATGGGCAACGACATCGGCTACGACTCGATCGTCGGCGGCGGCAAGCACGCGACCACGCTGCACTGGATCGACAACACCGGCCCGATCACGCCCGGCGAGATGGTGCTGCTCGACATGGGTGTCGAGGGCCGCAACCTCTATACCGCCGACGTGACGCGGACGCTGCCCGTCGACGGCACGTTCACGCCGCTGCAGCGCGACCTCTACACGCTCGTCTACAACGCCCAGACAGCCGGCATCGAGGCCGTGAAGCCCGGCAACGCGTTCATGGCGCCGCACGAGGCCGCGATGGAGGTCCTCGCGAACGGCCTGGCCGACCTCGGCCTGCTGCCCGTCTCCGTCGAGGAAGCGCTGCGTCCCGACAGCCAGGTCTACAAGCGGTGGACGCTGCACTCGGTGAGCCACATGCTCGGCATGGACGTGCACGACTGCGCGAAGTCGTCGCGCGAGGCCTACCACGACGGCACGCTGCAGCCGGGCATGGTGCTGACCGTCGAGCCGGGCCTGTACTTCCAGGAGGACGACCTGCTCGTCCCCGAGGAGCTGCGCGGCATCGGCATCCGCATCGAGGACGACATCCTGGTCACCGCCGACGGATACACGAACCTGTCGGCGTCCCTCCCCCGTGAGCCGGGCGCCGTCGAGGAGTGGATGGGCAGCCTGCGCGCCTGAGCCGGGCTAGTTGTGGCGGCTCGCCCGCCAGACCTCCCACGGCACCGGCTCGTTGCCGTGC
>NZ_CAMPGZ010000131.1 GCF_946885725.1 uncultured Nocardioides sp. | reverse complement strand
CGGTCGTCCTGCGCGGGGACGTCTGGGGAGTGGCCGACCGGCGCGGAAGCCGTGACGCGCAGGTAGCGCGCGTGCACCGACGTCACTGCGGGAAACGGCGCCCGCTGGTCCTCGAGCGTCGCCCGTGCCACGACGGCGGCGAGGTAACCGGCCGTGCAGTGGCCGTTCGCGGTCCAGGCCGCGTCGAGGTCGACGTCGTACGTCGACGGTGCGGAAGACATGGCTGACCCTCGCACGGCGGCGCGCGCAGCGACAGGGAACAGCGCGTCGCCTGGCAGAATCGGCGTCCATGTACTTCGACAGCCGCCCCTGCGAGACCTGCGGCGCGCGGGTCGAGGTGCGCGCCCGCACCTCGACCGACGACGTCACCGAGCCCGACGGGACCGTCGACGAGCGGGCGTGCACCAACCCCGACTGCCCGACCAACAAGAGCGACTGACCCGGGAGGTCACATCCCGAGCGACTCCCACGGGCCCCAGATCGCGAACGTCATGCCTTTGCTGGCCTGGATGTTCACGAAGAGCGTGTGCCCGTCCGGGCTGAACGTCGAGCCCGCGAACTCGTCCTCGGTGCGGTCGGCTCCGCCGCTGCTCGTGAGCTGGTTCCACGCGATGTTGACCAGCTCGCCGTCGGGGCGCAGCGCGCGGATGTAGTTGTCGTCCGCGCCGTCCTCGCAGATCACGACCGTGCCGTTGCGGGTGGTGACGTTGTCGGGGAAGTCGAGGGTGTCCGGGCTCGGCGACTCGTAGACCATCGTGAGCTTCTCGGCGCGGGTGTCGTATGCCCAGATCTGGCCGCGGCCGTTGCCCCAGCCGTTGACGCTGTCCTGCATGACCGTCTCGGCGGGACCGCCGCCCTGCGTGGAGGTGAAGAACACGACGCCGTCTTCGCAGGCCTGACCCTCGAGCCGGGAGAAGTACGCCGCGCCTTGCGCCCAGCCCTGCGAGCTGACGTGCACGAGCCCCTCGTCGTTGGTGGTGCCGGTGCCCGTTGCCGGGTCGTAGCTCCCCTCGAAGTCGGGCTCCTCGATCGGCACCCACTCGACGTCGTACGTCGTGCCGCGCTCGTGGCTCGCCTCGAGGTGCGCGTTGCCCGTGCCCTTGACCTTGAGCATCTCGAGCCGGCCCTTGTTGTCCAGCTTGCCGGTGCGCATCGGGTCGTTCTTCGGCGTATAGCGGTAGAAGCCCGAGGGGAATGCGAAGTTGTCCTCGGTCAGGTAGAGCGCGCCGCTCTCGACGTCGTACGACACCGCCTCGTGCGCGAACCGGCCGGCGCGGGTCAGTGGCTTGCCCGGAGCCTTGCCGTGGGAGCGACCGCCGACCGGGACCTCGAAGACGTAGCCGTGCGGCTTCTGCAGCGCGGTGTTGGGAGCGCCGGTGAAGTCCGGGCCGACGTCCGGCCCGTTGACGGTCTCCTCGCAGGTCACCCAGGCGCCCCACGGCATCCGGCCGCCGGAGCAGTTCATCATCGTGCCGCTGAGGCTGGTGTACGCGTCGATGACCTCGCCCTCGAGCGTGGTGTGGATCGTCGTCGTACCGCCGCCGGCCGCCGGGTCGTAGGGCTCGCGCGGGCCGAACGCGCCGGGGGAGCCGTTGACCTCGTGGTTGCGGATCAGCACGACGGTGCGCCGGCCCTTGTGCTTGCCGGCGAACGCGCCCATGCCGTCGTGGCGACCGGGCAGGTGGGTGCCGTCGGGCAGCACGACCGGCGACTCCGTGTCGTGGAACGAGCGGTACTTGAACCCAGGCGGCAGGTGCAGTCGGACCTTGCCGTCGCGAAGGTCGGGGACGGGCTGCAGGCCGGCGGTGACCGCACCGGCCGGCACCGTCGCGCCGGTCGCGGAGGAGATGAAGCCGGCGAAGGGTCCACCGACGGCGAGAGCCGCCAGGCCGCCCTTGAGGACGGTACGGCGCTCGACGGCGTGAGATGGCGGGCGGGACGACGGGCCGGACGACGGGGCGGACGACGGGGGTGACGACAGGGACATGCGGGGCCTCCCGAGAAGGTCGTGGTCGGGGCGTCACGCTACTCATCGACGGCCGGTCCGGGAACCCGGCAGACGACAACGATTCGTCTGCGATCGCCCTCCGCAAATCACCCCGTAGGTCGCAGACGAATCGTTGTCCGGTGCCGGCCGTTACGAACCTCGTCGACGGGGGAACTCCTTCGGTGAAGTCCGAGAGACTCCGAGAAATCGGTCGAAATCGTTGGGCCGTCGGGGGTTGACACCGCACGGCGGCGAGAGGCAGGTTGGTGATGTAACCGTTTTCAGAAAACGGTTACATCGTGGCTCGAAAGTCCGTCCGACGACCGGCCAGCAACCACTCGGGAGGTGCTGTGCGGCCCACCATCCGCGATGTCGCGCAGCGAGCCGGCGTCTCCATCGCCACCGTCTCCCGCGCGCTGCGCGACTCGGGCAGCGTCCGACAGGACACCCGGGCCCGGGTGCTGGAGGCGGCGCAGCAGCTGAACTTCACGCCGAGCCGGCTCGGCCGTCAGCTCGCGGAGCGACGGCACGCGGCCAACGGCATCGTGTTCCCGGACCTCTCCGGCCCCTACTACGCCGAGGTCGTGCTGGGCTACGAGGCCGTGGCCGCCGAGCGCGAGCGGTCGGTGCTCATCCTCTCGACGGCCGGCCGGGCCAACGCCGAGGCGATGGTGGAAGACCTGGCCACCCGCTGCGACGGCATGGTCGTGATGGGCCGCACCGTGCCCGACGCCGTCGTCGAGCGGCTGGCCGCGCGCGGCATGCCGGTCGTGCTGCTCGCCCGGCCGCCGATCGGCGAGATCGACTCGGTCAACTCCGACAACCGCACCTCGGCCGTCGAGCTCGGCCGGCACGTCCTGGAGCAGGGCGCCCGCCGGATCGTGTACGTCGGCGACCCCGGCGCGTCCCCCGACGTGCAGGAGCGGTGGACCGGCCTGCAGGACGCCGTCGCTGAGACGCCCAGCGGTGAGGCGAGCGTCGAGCTCGTCACCGTCAGCGGCTTCGGCGAGGACACCGGCGCCGAGGTCGCCCGGCGCGCGCTGGAGTCCCGTTCCGAGACGGACCTGCCCGACGCGTTCGTCTGCGCCAACGACGAGCTCGCCCTCGGGCTGATGGACACCCTGCGAACGGCCGGCGTCTCCGTGCCGGACCGCGTGATGGTCACCGGCTGGGACGACGTGATGGCCGCCCGCTACGCGGGGCTGACCACCGTCCGCCAGCCCATGCGTGCCCTCGGCGGCACGGCCGCCCGGCTCCTCGACGAGCTGGTCACCGGCGCGCGCACCGAGCCGCGCCACGAGCTGCTTCCAACCGAGCTGGTCATCCGGACCAGCACCGCCCCGAGCCCTGCCGCCTCCCACGGCAGGTCAGCGAAGTGAGAGGAACCCCATGAAGCGACCCACGCGACACGCACGCCGGTTCACCGGCGCCGTGGCTGTCCTGGCGGTAGCCAGCCTGGCCCTGACGGGCTGCGGCCGCGACTCCGCCAGCGAGGACGGTGGCCCCGGCCAGTCCGAGGCCATCGGTGAGGGCCCGGCCAAGGGCACGATCGAGGTCTGGGCGATGGGCACTGAGGGCGAGGAGCTCGGCGCCTTCGTCAAGGACTTCGAGTCCGAGAACCCCGACGCCACGGTCAAGGTCACGGCCGTCCCGTGGGAGGCCGCGCACGACAAGCTCTCCAACGCCATCGCGGCGGGGGAGACCCCCGACGTCAGCCTGATCGGCACCACGTGGATGGGTGAGTTCGCCGAGGCCGGCGGGCTCGAGCCCACCCCCGAGGGCCTCGTCGACGAGAGCGCCTTCTTCGAGGGTCCGTGGGGCTCCACGGTCGTCGGCGACACGTCGTACGGCGTCCCGTGGTACGTCGAGACGCGCGTGCTCTACTACCGCACCGACCTGGCCGAGAAGGCCGGCTGGTCCGAGGCGCCGCAGAACTGGGACGAGCTCAAGCAGTTCGCCCAGGACATGGAGAAGAAGGCCGGAGCCGACTACGGCCTGCACCTGCAGCCCGGCCAGACCGGCTCGTGGCAGACCATGCTCCCGTTCGCGTGGTCCAACGGCGCCTCCGTCACCAACGAGGACGGCACGGAGTACACCATCGACTCGCCTGAGATGAAGGAGGCGCTGGAGTACTACAAGTCCTACTTCGACGAGGGCCTCGCCAACGACGGCACCCTCGACCCGGGCGAGCTCGAGAGCGGCTTCGCCGAGGGCTCCTACGGCGCGTTCGTCTCCGGTCCCTGGCACACCGGGCTGGTCGAGGAGCAAGGCGTGAAGCAGGACCAGTACGCCGTGGCCCCGCTGCCCGGCAAGGACAGCGCGCCGGGCACCTCCTTCGTGGGCGGCGGCGACCTCGCGGTCTTCTCCGACTCCGACAACAAGGACGGCGCCTGGAAGCTGGTCAAGTGGCTGACCGAGCCCGAGGTGCAGTCCGCCTGGTACGACACCATCGGTGACCTCCCCGCGGTCAAGGAGTCCTGGGAGTCCGGCGAGCTCTCCACCGACGAGCAGCTGAAGGTCTTCGGCGAGCAGCTCGAGAGCACCGAGGCGCCCCCGGCCGTGCCGAGCTGGGAGCAGGTCGCCGCGGTGATCGACGCCGACGTCGAGAAGGCCGTCAAGGGCGCGATGCCCGTCGACGAGGCCGTCAAGGACATGCAGTCCCAGGCGAGCTCGATCGGCACCGGCCTGTAGTCATGGCCACCACGACCACCGCGCCGTCGCGTGCGGGTGCCGCCAAGGCGCCCGCACGCGGGACGGACCCGATGCGCAGGCAGCAGGCCCGGGCGGCCTGGATCCTGGCGGCACCGTTCCTGGTGCTGTTCCTGGTCTTCACCGCCGGGCCCGTGCTGGCCAGCCTCGGGATGAGCTTCACCGACATCAAGCGGACCGACATCCGCACGCCGTTCGCGGTGTCGTTCGTCGGAATCGACAACTACACCCAGCTGCTCGGTGACCCGCTGTTCCGCAAGGTCATGGTCAACACCGGGCTGTACGTCGTGCTGGGCGTCCCGCTGACGATGGCGCTGGCCCTCGCGGTCGCCGTCATGCTCAACCGGATCGAGCGGCTCAAGGGCCTGTTCCGGGTCGGCTACTACCTCCCGGTGGTGACCAGCATCGTCGCGGTGTCGGTGGTCTGGAAGTTCCTGTACCGCCCCCAGGGCGGGCTGATCAACGAGGTGCTCGGGTTCGTCGGGCTGCCCCAGCCGGAGTGGCTCGACAACCCGACCCTGGCCCTGCCGGCGTTGGTCGTGATGGCGGCATGGCGCAACCTCGGCACGCTGATGATCATCTTCCTGGCCGGCCTCCAGACGATCCCCGACGAGGTCAAGGAGGCAGCGCAGGTCGACGGCGCCACCGGCTGGGGCGTGTTCCGGCGGATCACCCTGCCGATGCTCAAGCCCACCTTGCTGTTCGGCGCCGTCATCACCTCGATCGGCTACCTCCAGTTCTTCGAGGAGGCCTTCGTGATGACCAAGGGCGGGCCGCTCGACGCCACCCGCTCCGTCACGTTCTTCACCTACGACCAGTTCGGTTTCGGCAACTACGGGCTGGCCGCCTCGGCGAGCTACCTGCTGTTCCTCGCGGTCGTGGTGATGACCTTCGTCCAGTTCAAGATCTTCGGCGAGAAGGACTGAGCGCCATGACCACGTCCGAGGTCCGTCCGCTCTCCGACCCCACCACCACCGTTCGCAGCCAGGGCGCCGCCACCGGCCCGTCGACGCAGGCCGCGAACCCCGACCGTGGGGGCGCCGGCACCTACATCGCGCTGACCATCGGGCTGATCCTGATGGTGATCCCGTTCCTCTGGATGGCGATCTCCTCGATCAAGCCGGAGGCCGAGCTGCGCCGGCGGCCGCCGACCTGGCTGCCCGAGACCGTCACCGGTGAGAACTACCAGGAGCTGTTCACGCGCCTGGACTTCACGACGTTCTTCACCAACTCGATCCTCGTCGCCGCGGCGGTGACGATCGGCAACATGGTCTTCTGCTCGATGCTCGGCTACGCGCTGGCCAAGCTCGACTTCCGTGGCAAGAAGGTGCTGTTCGCACTCGTGCTCGGGACGCTGATGATCCCCGGCGTCGTGACGTTCGTGCCGCTGTTCGTGCTGACCGTCAACCTCGGCCTGGCCAACACGCTCACCGGCATGGCGCTGCCGTTCCTGGCCGGACCGTTCGGCGTCTTCCTGATGCGGCAGTACATCCTCAGCCTGCCCGACGAGCTGATCCAGGCCGCCCGCGTCGACGGCGCGGGGGAGCTGCGGATCTTCGCGTCGGTGATCATGCCGCTGTGCTGGCCCGCGCTGGCCACGCTCGGCATCCTCACGTTCCTGTCCTCGTGGAACAACTTCCTCTGGCCGCTGGTCGTGGCCACCAACGAGGACAAGTACACCCTTCCGGTGGCGCTCGCGCTGTACGCCGTCGGTCAGAACGCCACGCAGTACGGCCTGCTGCTCGCGGGCTCCGTCGTGGTGGTCATCCCGGTGATCGTCGTCTTCCTGTTCCTGCAGCGGCACATCATGCAGGGCATCTCGATGACCGGCATCAAGTAGCAGAACCGTCCAAGCAACGCTCCACCTATCTCTCGGGAGAACAGATGAAGCACCGCAAGAAGCTCGCGGCTGCCCTGGCCGCGACGACCGCGTTCGCCGTGGGCGCGGGCCTCGCCGGGCCACTGGCAGCGGCACCCGCCAGCGCGGCCGGCCGCGACGGCGGAAAGGCGCCAGGCTTGCTCAAGAACTACGCGAAGGACACCTGGAAGTCCTTCAAGGCGATGACGTACGACGAGACCGGGCTGCCCGACGACAACATCGGCGGCGACCTGAGCGCCGGCAGCCGGGGCGGCTACACCTCGCCGACCAACATCGGTGCCTACCTGTGGAGCACGGTGGCCGCCCGCGACATCGGGCTGATCGACGCCAACGAAGCGCGTACGCGCATGGCGAAGACGCTCGACAGCGTCGCCCAGCTCGAGAAGCACGAGCCGAGCGGCATGTTCTACAACTGGTACGACCCGGCCACGCTGAAGAAGCTGCGTGAGTTCCCGGGCAGCGGCGACCCGATCAAGCCGTTCCTGTCCAGCGTCGACAACGGGTGGCTGGCCACCGGTCTGCTGCTGACCGCCCGCGCCGTACCCAGCCTCGCCGACGAGGCGAACGCGATCCGCCGGGACATGAACTTCGCCTGCTACTACAACCCCGAGGTCAACCAGATCCGCGGTGGCTTCTGGGACGAGGACCCGCAGAACCCGGCCGACCCCAAGGGCGACTACTGCGGCATGGGCCAGGACGTCTGGTACACCGGCCACCACTACGGCGCGTTCAACACCGAGCCGCGGATGGCGTCGTACCTCGGCATCGCCGACGGCCAGATCCCGCAGAAGCACTACTTCGGCACCTTCCGCACCTTCCCCAACGACAACTGCGACTGGGGCTGGACCGAGACCAAGCCGGTCGGCGAGTGGCGTGAGTACCTCGGCCAGCGGGTCTTCGAGGGCGCGCTGCCGTACCGCGACAAGTTCATCGTCCCGACCTGGGGCGGCAGCATGTTCGAGGCGCTGATGGTGCCGCTGTTCGTGCCCGAGGAGAAGTGGGGCAAGAGGTCCTGGGGCGTCAACCACCCGCTGTACGTCGAGGGCCAGATCGACCACGGCACGAAGGAAGCCGGCTACGGCTACTGGGGCTTCTCGCCGTCGAACAACCCCGCCGGCGGCTACCGCGAGTTCGGCGTGGACATGCTCGGTCTCGACGGGCCGGGCTACACCTCCGACCTCGAGCGCACCGACTGGGAGCAGCCCTACGAGGGCTGCCGCGAGGGCGAGCCGGCTCCGACCGAGTACGGCGACGGCGTGGTCACCCCGCACGCGTCCTTCCTGGCGCTGCGCTACGCGCCGCGCCAGGCGATCACCAACCTGCAGCGGATCCGCGACGACTTCGACGCCTACGGCCCCGGCGGCTTCTACGACGCCGTCGCGGTGCGCAGCGGCCGGGTCTCGCAGCGCTACCTCTCGCTGGACCAGGGCATGATCATGGCCGCGCTCGGCAACGCGCTGGCCGGCGATGCGATGCGCGACTACGTCGCCCCGGGCGGCCTGGAGAAGAAGGTCAAGCCGCTCATGGCGATGGAGAAGTTCTCCGCGGGACGGCGCGACTGACCCGTGGCACGTCCCAACATCCTCCTCGTCGTCGCCGACGACCACGCCGCGAACGCGGTCGGCTGCTACGGAGGCCCGCACCGGGTCACCCCGCAGATCGACCGCGTCGCGGCGGGGGGCATGCGGTTCGACGCGTGCGGCTGCACCAACTCGCTGTGCTCGCCGAGCCGGGCGACGATCCTCACCGGCACCTACAACCACCGCAACGGCGTCACCACGCTGTCGACGGAGTTCGACAACCGGCAGCCGACGTTCCCGGCGATGCTCCGGGACGCCGGCTACCGGACGGCGCTGTTCGGCAAGTGGCACCTCGGCCACGGGCCCACCCACGACCCGGTCGGGTTCGACCGGTGGGAGGTGCTCAACGACCAGGGCGAGTACGTCGACCCGACGTTCTTCCAGCCCGACGGCACCTCGGTGGTCCGGCCCGGCTACGCCACCGACGTGATCACCGACCTCGCGCTCGACTGGCTGTCCGACCCGGACGGCGCTGCGGGGGAGGAGCCCTGGTGCCTGCTCGTCCAGCACAAGGCGCCGCACCGGCCGTGGGTGCCGGCCGAGCGGCACAAGCACCTGTTCGCGGACGGCTTCGACGCCCCGTCGACGTTCTTCGACGACTACGAGGGGCGCGCCAAGGCCGCGCGTGACGCACGGATGCGCGTCGCGCGCGACCTCAACACCGAGGACCTCAAGGAGGAGCCGCCGGCCGGGCTCGACGACAAGGCGCACGCGCTGTGGGCGCTGGACCGCTACCTGGCCGACTACCTGCGCTGCGTCGTCGCCGTCGACGAGGGGGTGGGGCGGCTGCTCGACCACCTCGACGAGACCGGCCAGGCAGACGACACGGTCGTCGTCTACACCAGCGACCAGGGGTTCTTCCTCGGCGAGCACGGCTGGTACGACAAGCGCTTCATGTACCGCGAGTCGCTCGAGTCGCCGTTCGTCGTGCGCTACCCGCGGATGGTGCCGCCGGGCTCGTCGAGCGACGCCCTCGTGCTCAACGTGGACTTCGCGCAGACGTTCCTCGAGCTCGCCGGTGTCGACGCGCACCCGCGCATGCAGGGCCACTCGCTGGTGCCGTTGCTGCGCGGCGACGACCCGGCAGCCGTCGGCTGGCGGACCGAGACCTACTACCGCTACTGGGAGCACCTCGACGGCATCCACCACGTCGCGGCGCACCGGGGCATCCGCACCAAGGACCGCAAGCTCGTGCACTACTACGGCTCGGGCTGCGGACAGCCGGGCGCGTCCAACCAGGAGATCCCCGCCGAGTGGGAGCTCTTCGACCTCGAGCGCGATCCCGAGGAGCTGCGCTCGGTGTACGACGACCCGGCCTACACCGACGACGTACGCCGGCTGACCGAGGCCCTCGACCGCCTCGCGACCGCCCTCGGCGACGACATCCCGCCACCTTCGGGTGGTCGAGCTTGTCGAGACCACTCGACCTCATCGCACCCATCCGAACCGGAGGAGAACTCGTGACTGACGCACGCGCCGACTGGGAGCAGCGCATCGGCAAACGCAGCGGGGGCGTCGACGAAGGAGCGCCCCTGGAGCTCACCAGCAACGCGCCGCGGCTGGCGCCGCCCGCGGGCGTGACCGCGACGGGGGGAGGCGGCCAGGTCACGATCGACTGGGAGCCCGTGCCCGGCGCGGTCGGCTACCAGGTGCACGTCGCCGACTCCGCCGACGGCCCGCTGACGCCGGTCGACCACCTGGGCGGCGACGTCAAGGCGGTCCCGCACCCGCCGTACGTCGACACCACGGGCACAGTGGGCAAGGAGCGGTGGTACGCCGTCACCACCCTGTCCGACGTGGTCGTCGAGGGCGAGCCGTCCGAGCGGGTCTCCGCGACGCCCGGCGACGCGGCCGGAGCGGTGACGCTGGCCGTCGACGCCGCCGGCGACGCGGGCACGCTGGCCCGGCCGTGGCGGCCGATGATCGGCAGCGAGCACCTCTCGCACGCGATCTCCACCGACACCACCGGCGACCGGGTCATCGGCGAGGAGCTGACCTCCGCGCTGCGCGCCGCGGTCGAGGAGCTCGGCGTGAAGACCGTGCGCGCGCACGGCATCCTCTGCGACGACCTCGGCGTCTACAAGGAGGTCGGCGGCGAGCCGGTGCACGACTTCAGCGGCATCGACCGGGTCTACGACCACATCCGCGGGCTGGGGCTCTACCCGGTCGTGGAGCTGTCGTTCATGCCGTACGACCTCGCGAGCGACCCGGACCAGACGGTGTTCGAGTACCGCGCGATCGTGTCGCCGCCGAAGGACTGGCAGCGCTGGTACGACCTGATCCGCGACCTCACCGCTCACCTCGTCGAGCGTTACGGTCGCGACGAGGTCGTCGAGCACTGGTCGTTCGAGGTCTGGAACGAGGCGAACCTCGAGGTGTTCTGGTCGGGCACGCCCGGCGAGTACATGAAGCTCTACGACGTCACCGTCGGCGCCGTCCGCGAGGTCGACGAGCGGCTCGTCGTCGGCGGCCCGTCCTCGGCCGCGGCCGGCTGGGTCGAGGAGCTGCTCGCGCACGTCGACCGGACCGGCTCGCCGCTCGACTTCGTCTCCACCCACACCTACGGCTCGCCGCCGCTGGACTTCCGGCCGCAGCTCGAGCGCTACGGGCGCGCGGGTACGCCGATCTGGTGGACCGAGTGGGGCGTCACCCCGACGCACTTCAACGAGGTCAGCGACGCGGTCTTCTCCGGGGTCTTCCTGCTCCGCGGCATGGCGTCGGCGATGGACCGGATCGAGGCGCTGTCCTACTGGGTCGTCTCCGACCACTTCGAGGAGCTCGGCCGGCCGCCCGCGCTGCTGCACGGCGGCTTCGGGCTGCGCACGGTCGGCGAGCTGCGCAAGCCGCGCTGGTGGGCGCTGTCGCTGCTCGAGCGTCTGCACGACACCCGCCTGCCGGTGACCCTGTCCGGCGACGGTGGCGGCTCGCTCGTGGAGGCGCTCGCCACCCGCGGCGACGACGGCGACGTGCAGGTCCTGGCCTGGAACATGACGCTCGACCAGTCCAAGGCGGCCGGCGACCCGCTCCTGGACCGGACCGTGACCGTCCGCGTCGACGGGCTCTCCGCCGGTGCGACGTACACCCTGACCCGCGAGGGCGTCGACGCCGAGCACTCCAACATCGCCGGCACCTGGGCGGCCATCAAGGACGACGACCAGGCCTGGCCGACCGAGGAGCAGTGGGAGACGCTGCGCAAGGCCGACCGGCTCGAGGAGGTCGCCCCGCCCGCCGAGGTGACCGCCGACGAGCACGGCACGGTCAGCGTCGAGGTGACCCTGCCGATGCCCTCCATGCAGCTGCTGCACCTGACGCCGCGCGACGGTCGCTGACCGTTGCGGTTTGGTCCCCAACCGCAGGATCCGGGCACCGGATCCTGCGGTTCGTGACCAATCGATGCAGCCGCCGCCGGTCGATGTCGCGACCGGAAACCGCCCGGGATCTGTGTATCAGGGGTGGTTCGATCCGAGGTGTCCGTTTGCCTGGCCCGTCGATGACTCTGGGGAACCGCCCGCACGGAGTTCGCGGGGTCCCGAAGTGCTCATGCCCGCGGCGCCGCGTCCCTGAAGTGTGCAGCGCGTCGATTGTTCCGATCAGGGGGA
>NZ_CAMPGZ010000130.1 GCF_946885725.1 uncultured Nocardioides sp. | reverse complement strand
CCGGCACCGTGCCTCGGCGAGCTGGTCGGGGTGCACGCTGGAGTGGCCGACCCATCCGCCGGTGTCTGCCTTGATGATGCTGAGCGTGAGCACGGTGGTCCCTCCTCGCTTCTTCGTCCGTTCCCGTCGTTCTCCAGTCCACGGATCGGGGATGGTGGCGGGGAGGGTCGAAGGTCACAGGCTCGTTGCCCGAAGGGCCGGAGCCGGCTCTGCTGCTGGCGCCGAAGGGCAAGCCACGGGACCATGCAGGGCATGGAGGAGGTGACGATCCGACCGGTCGAGCTCGACCGGCTGACCGCCCTGCTGCCGACACACCGGGTCGAGCGGTTGGCTGCGGCGGCAGAGCGCGCTCGCTCGGCGTTCGGCGACCGCACCATCTGGCACGTGAACGCCACGGCGCACGGCGGCGGCGTGGCCGAGCTGTTGCGGACCTTGCTCGGCTACGCCAACGGGACGGGTGTCCGCAACCGGTGGCTGGTGCTGGACGCCGATACCGCCTTCTTCACGATCACCAAGCGGCTGCACAACGTGCTCCACGGCGACCGGGGTGACGGTGGACCTCTCGGCGAGGGCGAGCGTGCGCACTACGAGGACGTGCTGCGCCGCAACCTGGCCGAGCTGACCGAGCACGTCGCGCCCGGTGACATCGTCGTGCTGCACGACCCCCAGACCGCCGGCCTGGCGGAGGGGTTGCGCAGGCTCGGCGCCCGGGTGGTGTGGCGGTGCCACGTGGGCCGGGACACGCAGAACGAGGTGACCGAGCAGGGCTGGGGGTTCCTGCGCCGTTACGTCGAGCACGCCGAGGCCTTGGTGTTCTCGCGCCGCGAGTACGCACCCGCCTGGGCCGCGTCGATGCGAGTAGCGGTGATCCCACCGTCGATCGACCCGTACTCGGTCAAGAACATGCCCCTGGCGCCCGAGCACGTGGACGCCGTGCTGGCTCAGGTAGGCCTGGTCACCGGCGCCGACCCCGACGGTCCGGTCGCGTACGTCCGCCCCGACGGCAGCCTCGGTGCGGTGACTCCGCGAGGGGCCAACGGTGGGATCGTCGTGGACGGCGAGCCGCCGCCGTACGGCGAGCCGCTGGTCGTGCAGGTCAGCCGGTGGGACCGGCTGAAGGACATGACCGGAGTGATCGAGGGGTTCGCCCGTGCGCTCGACGGGCACGACCTCGGTGGCGCCCACCTCCTGCTGGCCGGGCCGGAGCTGTCGGGAGTCTCGGACGACCCCGAGGACGCGGAGGTGCTCGACGAGTGCCGCGCCGCCTGGCGCAAGCTTCCGGTCCCTGTACGGCGGCGGGTGCACCTGGCGACGATGCCGATGGGCGACGAGGACGAGAACGCCGTCATCGTCAACGCGCTGCAGAGGTACGCGACCGTGGTCGTGCAGAAGAGCCTCGTCGAGGGCTTCGGGCTGACCGTCACCGAGGCGATGTGGAAGGGCCGGCCGGTCGTGGCCAGCAGGCTCGGCGGCATCCAGGACCAGATCGTCGACGGACGCGACGGCCTGCTGGTCCCGGACCCCTACGACCTGGACGAGTTCGCGGCGATCCTCAGCCGGCCGCTCATCGACCCCGAGCTGGCGCAACGGCTCGGTGCCGCCGCGCACGCGCGGGTGCAGTCGGAGTACCTCGGCGACCGGCACCTCGAGCAGTACGTCGACCTGCTGTCCGACCTCGTGGAGGAGTGACCTAGGCGGGGCGGTGTCGCGGGGTCTCGACAGGCTCGACCACCCGGCGCCTCAGGCCGCGCAGCATGCCCATGCCCATCACGAAGTCGGCCGGGACGATGGTCGCCCGGTAGAGCGCGGCGAACCAGCACGGCGACATGCGGCCGCGCACGCGCAGATGCACCCGTGTGCTGCCGTCAGCCACGTCGGTCAGCAGGAACGACCAGGTCCACACGATCTCGGCGCCGAACCTCTCGCGCCATCCCGGCGGGACGTGAGTGGTGGAACGCAGCACGAGCGCACGAGGAGCGTCGACCTCGACCACGACGTACTCGGCGGTGCCGGGCGGGCCGTCGGGGATGACGTCGCCGACCTCGAGGTCACGCACGAGCACGGGGTCGAGGACGTCCGCACTGGGTCGGTTGGCCGGGAAGCACAACCGGTCGACCCAGCGCGGCGTGTACCAACCGCCGCGGTGCCAGCCCATCTGCGTCAGCCACGGCCACACCTGCTCCGCCGGTGCCTCGATGGTGACGGCATGGTCGGTGACGAGCTGCGGCGCTGGGACGACGTCGTCGCCCGGCAGTCGCCCACCTCGCTCGGCTGCCGTCGTACCTGCAGCGCGTCCCAGCCCCTGGAGAACGACGTACGCGATGGCCGCAACAGCGAGCGGATAGATCGCGCACGTCGTCCGCTTGTGTGCGGTGTTCATCGGTCGTCAGCCTCGACGCAGCCGCTCCATCTCGGCTGCGACCTGCTCAGCCGTCGCGGGCTTCGAGTAGACGTCCCACGCGTGGAACGCGAGCCCGATGCCCCAACCGAACAGGGGGAAGACCGGCCAGAAGAACCCAGCCGACGTGGTCGCCCAGATCGCGACGAGCAGCGCGTTCACCATCACGTACGCGAGCACGTGGGCCTTGAAGTCGCGCTTGTCCTTGAGCCGCTTGATCGCCGCCTGGCGAAGCTCTTCGTCCGTCTGGATGGTGCCGTCGCTGGTCGTGTACTCGGTCATCTGAATCCCTCCTTCTCCTCACCACGGAGTGCCGCCGCGCGGCGGAGGTACTCCTCCTCGTCGATCTCGCCGGCGGCGAAGCGCCGGTCGAGGATCCGCTTGGCTTCGGGGTCGGGTCGGGTGTCCGGTTCGTGGCCGGTGCTGGGGTGCGAGCCGAGTGAGCGTCGCGTCATCACGCCGGTCACGATGAGCGAGACGACGGAGGCGACGAGCACTCCGAGCAGGATGACGTCGACGATGCCGGTGTCCCAACCGTCCATGTGCCCCGACCCTGGGTAGTTGTCCCACAACATGTCGGGCTCCCTTGCTTTGTCGGTCCGGCTGCCGAAGCGGTCAGGACCGAGACGATGCGGGAACGGCGTGAGCCAGCTTCGCGGCCCACGCGCGGGCGCGGTCGAGCTCGCCCTCTGCCAGGGGCCCTTCCATGTCGAGCACGTAGAAGCTCTCCTGGTCCACGACGCGACCACCGTGGTGGCGCTTGATCTCCTTCGCCGCGCTCTTGGCGGCCGACCCCGGAAGGTGCCGGACCGTGGTCGCGCGGGTGTCGAACGTCGCCACGGCCGCGGTGAGGTCGGCAGGCAGGGCGTCGAGCCACTCCCGGACACCCATGCCTTCTTGGCTCGCCGGCGCGCCCTTCGCAACGGCATCGCGCCGCGTCGACGACCGGCTCATCGAGAACGCATGAGTGGGTCCGCCGACCACGAGCAGGTCGAGGTCCTTCAGGTCGTCAGCGTCGACGTGGTCGACCTGCGTCACCGGGACGCCGCCGAGGCCTACCGCGATCGCGGTCGCGACCTGTCGCGTGTTGCCCCACATGGACTCGTACACCACCAGTGCCTTCATGGCGCACCTTCCTTTCGCTTCCCCTTCAGCGTGTTCCTGCCGGCCGTGCGGCGAGCAGGGCCGGAGGGCCTCGCGGTCAGCGACCTTCGTCCTCAACCCGAGGCGCAGCGTCGAGGACGGTGCGGGCGCGCAGCATCTCGATGCTGTGGCGGCCGACGACGGCGTCCTGCAGGCAGCCCCCGAACCGGGCCACGGCCTCGTCGTCGAGAGCCGGGCTGACGGTCAGCAGGACGCGGCCACCGGTGAGCGGTTCGACGCCGCGGTAGCGCGCGGGGACCCCGGCCTCCAGGCTGCAGTAGCGACCCACTGTCGCGGCGACGACGGCCGGGCCGGGTGTCGACCCCTGGTGGCGCACGTCGAGCACGAGCCGGGTGCGGCCGGGTCCGAGGGGACTGCCCCAGTAGTGCGCACCGCGGAAGACGAGTCCGGTGATCCCTGCACCGACGACGATCACGGCGAGGGCGAGCAGGACGGTCGCCCGCACACCTCGGCGTGCGGCCGGGCCCACCCGCGCGTGGGTACGTCGCGCGGCCAGTCGCTCGACGAGGGACGCCAGGCCGGCGACCACCATGCCGCTGGCGAGGAAGATCGGGACGAACACGCCGGGTCGCGGCGCGTCGAGGCCGGGGACGCTGCCGGATCCCGCGAGCAGGACCACGGTGACGGGAGCGGCCGCGATGACGTACAGAGGCGCGTCGGTCAGCCAGGTGAACCGCGGCCGTGGCTCAGCGCCGTCGAGCGAGGCCGCCGTCGGAGCAGTGGCCGGAGCAGCAGGCGTCGGGGCGACCGTCGACGTGCCCGCCCACCGCTCCTCCAGCTGTCGGATCCGGCTCAGCACCACAAGAGTCGCCGCGAACACCATGCACGCGACGAACCCGATCCCGGCGAACTCCGCTCGCGTCCACTGCCAGGTGAGCAGGTAGTGCACGGTGTAGCCGCCCGAGACCACGAGCAGGGCCGTGATCGCGATCCAGGTGGTGAGCGTGGCCAGGGTGCGGATCATGGCGACTTCTCCAGCACCGTCTGCACCTCACCGGTGCGGCCGTCGACGAGGACCGGTGTCCCGGCGGGGAAGCGCTGCAGCGCACCCGGCACGTTGACCACGGTGGGGACGCCGTACTCCCGCGCCAGGATCGCGAGGTGGGAGAGCGTGCTTCCGGTCTCCGCCACCAGGCCGGAGATCCTCGGGAGCAGCGGCGCCAGCCCGGGCTCCAGATGACGCACCACGAGCACGTCGCCCGGCTCGGGGGGCCAGCGCAGGCTCCCGTGGCACGCCGGCCCGACGGCGCGACCACCACCGGCCGGGACGCCGCGGTTGGGACGCGCGCCGCGCCGCTCCACCTCCACCGGGTGTCCCTCGGGGTCGAGGCGGAACCGGCCGGGGAGCGGCGGGCAGAACGCCTGGGCGATGGCGGTACGACGCCGCGAGCGGAGGTCGTCCGGTGCGCCGGTCGTGTGCATCCCCATCGCGCGCACCTCGTCGAGGCGCAGCAGCGCGACGTCGTCGACCTCGGGGAGCCGGTCCGCCTCGTGCCAGACGCGAGCCAGCCGGCGCACGATCCTCGCCGACAGCTCCTGGAGCCAGCGCGCCCGGATCCTGAGCTGCTCGCGGGGCGGCAGCGCCGCGCGTCCGCTCGCGCCGTCGGTGGGCGGCCCGCCCGGGAGAGGCGCGATGACGGTCTCGCCAAGCAGGGCCGGCGGGACGAGCACGAGCAGGATCGGATGGTCGGCCACCGCAGTAGCCATGCCTTCCGCAGGCAACGCGGCCGCGACACCGAGTGCCATCCCGGCCGCGGTGCGCTCGGCCGGCGGCAGCAGGGTCCCGGCGAGCACCTCGTGCTCGTGCACGACCCTCAGCCACTCCAGGGTCGCGTCGAGCAGCGCGACGAGGTCCGCCTCCGATCCCTGGATGTGGGCACGGACCAGGAACGTGTCGACATCGCGCACCACCACCGCCACGCGGGCCGGCAGCTCGGCGCGCAGGGTCCCGTGGCGCCAGGCGTTGCGCAGCGCGCGCACCGCCGGTCGCGGGTCGAGCAGGGAACGGTGCCGCCCGGGCCCGACGTACCCGAACAGCTCGAGGTCGACGGCCACGCGTCCGTCGACCGACGTCACGACCACCGAGTCGGCCACCGCCTTCGGGGAGGCAGCGCCCGTCGACACCATCGCCGACGCCACCGCCGAGCGCAGAGGTCCCAGCCAGAGGTCCTCCTCAAGGGGGCTGAGCGGATCCGGGAACGTCTCGGCCAGCGGTCCGGGGCCGAGCACGGGACCCGTCAGGTCGCGGGTGTCGGCGGCCGTCGCGGTGACGGGACGGGACTGCAGCAGGACGAGCCGGCCGTCGTCGAGGAGCGCCCACTCGGCGTCCTGCGGGCCACCGAAGGCACGCTCGAGCCGGCGAGCGAGCCGGGCGAGCCGGAGACCGTCGGCCGGGCTCACCAGCGGCCGGCTGTCGGCCCTGCGCTCGGTGAGGACGGATGAGGCCGGGCGACCGTCGATGGTGCGCAGCCGGCCCCGGCGGGTGAGCACCAGGCGCTGTGCCGTCACCCGGCCGCTGACCAGCCGTTCGGGTGCTCCCGTGACCACCTCGACCAGGATGCTGCTGCGGTCGCCGGTGACCGGGTCGACGCCGAACATGACGCCCGACACGTGCGGCGAGACCTGGGGCTGGACGAGAACGGCCATGGGCGCCGTCTCGCCGGACGTACCCGGCGACCTCGGCCGGTCGGCGCTGCGGAGGACGTCGACCAGGGCGGCCAGGAACGCCGGCCAGCCGAGGACGTCGAGCACGCTGCGGAACTGACCGGCCATCGACGAGCCGGACGCGTCCTCCACCACTGACGACGACCGGACCACCAGCGCGTCACGCCCGTCCCTCGTCACCTCCCGCCACGGCTCCTTCAGGTCGTCCGCGAGGCGATCGGGCAGCCGGCGGTCGTTGTCGAGGAAAGCCCGGTGCGCCTCGGTCGTGACCACGAACGCCGGAAGCACCGGGAACCCGTCGTGGGCGGCACGCGCGAGGTTCGCCGCCTTGGCGCCGACGAGCTCGGGCTCGAGCGCAGCGGCGTCCTGCAGGCGTCGCGTGTACGACGACAGCACCGGGCGGGACGCGATGTCCATGACCACTCCGTCGCCACCGGTCCGGCGGTGGCACCGTCAGCATCACGAGGGGGCCGTCCGGGCGGACAGGGCCGGAGGTCACATGCGAGGGCGACCTTGGTCGCGCATCGCGAGGCCGACGGCATCTGGCGCAAGGGGCATCGGTGTCGGACCGTGGGCGAGTGGACCTGCAGCTCGGCAGCCGCCGCCAGCGGGCCGCCGCACGGGCGACGGCCGCTCTGCTCGTGCTGCTCACGGTGGTCACCGTCCTCGCGCTGACCGCGGCGCCACCGGTCGACGAGCAGGTCTACATCTGGATCCGGCTGCGACCCCTCGGCGAGGTGCCCTCGACGGGTCCCTGGGGGTGGCTCCTCGGGGTCGCGGCAGTCCTGTCGCTGCTCGTCCTCGGCCGGTCCTGCCCGCGGTACGTCGGTGCGGTGCTCGTGGCCGCGACGGCACCGCTCGCCGCCTGGCTCCTGGCGGTCGTCCTCGGGCGCCCCGGCCCCTTCGACGCGACGGTGCCCGAGGACGGCACGTTCCCGGCGTCGGGCTCGGCGCTGCTCGGAGTGCTGGCGGTGCTGGCACCCGTTGCGGTCCGGGTGGTGCTGGCGCGCCGGAGCAGGGGTGCCGTCACCGGGAGACCTTGGCTGGAGACGGTGGTCGCGCTCGTGGTGCTGGGTGTCGCGGTGCTGCAGGGCTGGGTGCTGGTGGGGAGCGGGAGGGCGTGGCCGCTGGACGTGCTCGGGGGATTGACGCTGGGTGCCCTCCTCGCCTCGGCCCCGTGGCTGTGGCTGGAGTCCGTGCCCCACAGTTGTGCGGCCTGCCCGTGGCCGGCGTCGAAGCGCCAGGAGAAGCACCTGGTGCGCTCGCGCCCCTGGCTCTACCCGGTGGCGCTGGTCTGGAGCCTGGCGGCCGCAGGCGTGCTCCTGGCCCTCGCCGCCACCCGTGGCATTCCACGGCTCCCGGAGTCCGGGGTGATCGGGAACGGTCTGGAGCTGCCGCTGAACCTGTCCGCGCTGGCAGCCCTGGTCCTGGGAGCCCTGCTGGCGCGTCGCTGGCACCTCACCGGCGCCGTGCTGGTGGCGCTCGCGGCCGTCGTGCTGGCCTACGCCGCGTCGATGCAGTACCCGCCGGTCGTCTCCGTCCTGGTGCTCGCCGCCACCTTCGCCCCGGCGTACCTGCTGTGGTCGCGGTGGCACCCGTTCACCCCCGTGCGGAAGCTCCTCGCCGGCGCCGTGGCCGCCTCGCTGGTGCTGGGCGGCGTGACCTGGGCGTCCGCGCGCACGAACGCCTACTACTGGGGGCCCGCCACTCCTCGCTCGCCGCTGCTGCCGCTGGCGGACCCGCTCGTCGTCTGGGCGTGGGCGGGCGGCGTCACCTCGTCGTCGGTCACGGTGGCCGCCCGCACCCGGGCCGACGCCTCGGACGTGCGACTCGTGCTGTCGCGCACGAAAGATCTCGAGCGCGCGGACCGTACTCCGGCACGCACAGCGGCTGAGGTTGACCACCACGTCGTCACCTGGTCGACCGACGGCCTCAGGCCGTCGACGAGATACCACTACGGGATCCGCGTCGATGGCGTGCTGAGCGGGTGGCGCGGGACCTTCCGGACGTTCCCGGAGGACCGACGCGCCTTCACGTTCGTCGTGGGCGCCGACGCGCGCACGGGCTCGAGCGCGCGCGTGTTCGACACCATCCGGTCCCACGACCCGCTGCTGTACCTCAACGTCGGCGACTTCTTCTACGGCGACGTGGACACCGACGACCCCGAGCGCTACCTCGCCCAGTACGACGCCACACTGAGCGCTCCGGCACAGGCTGCGCTGTACCGCCGGGTGCCGATCGCCTACACGTGGGGCGACCACGACTACGCGGCGAACGACGCCGACCGCCACGCCCCCGGACGCCCGGCCGCGCTGGACGTCTACCGGCGGGTCGTCCCGCACTACCCGTTGCCCGGTGGCGCCGACGGACCGATCTTCCAGGCGTTCTCCGTCGGGGGCGTCCGGTTCGTGCTCACCGACAACAGGTCACAGCGCGACGCGGGTGCGCAGCCCCCCACGATGCTGGGCCGCGAGCAGCTACGGCTGCTCCGCGACGAGCTGCGCGACGCCGACCGGCACGACCTGCTGGTGTGGGCCAACGCCGACCCCTGGGTCGACCGCCCTGCACCCGGGAAGGACACCTGGGGTGGCTTCGCCGAGGAGCGGCGGCGCATCGCCGACATGATCGCGCGGTACGACGTGGACAACCTGCTGATGGTGAGCGGGGACGCCCACATGCTCGCCTACGACGACGGCTCGCACACCGACTACTCCGGCCGGGGCGAGACCGCGTTCCCGCTGCTGCAGGCTGCGGCGTTGGACCGCAAGCCGAGCGTCAAGGGCGGTCCGTACTCCGGCCCGGTGCTGCCCGGCGCCGGCCAGTTCGGGCTCGTCCGCGTCGAGCCCCGCCGTACCGGGGTGCACCTCACGATCGACGGCATGGACTGGCGCGACCGGGTGCTGTTCCGCCGGACGGTCGACCTGCCCTGACGCTCAGCGCGCGGGTCAGCTCTCGAGGTGCACCGGCGCCCGGGTGACGCCCTCGATGTCGCCGACCGTCAGCGTGAACAGCTCGTGCGCGAGGTGCGACAGAGCGCGGGCGGTGGCCAGCTCCGCGCCGATCTCGGGGACGTCACTGTCGGCGGGGTTCAGCCGTGCCTCTCCGACGCCGACGACCTCGGGCCCCTCGTGCGTCCTCAGCGCGGCGCGCGCATGGGTCTTGCCGTCGCGCTCGCTGATGTGGATGCTCACGTCCCACTCCCGGGTGATCACCTCGGTGCTCATCGCCGTCTCCCTTCCGCTTCGCTTCCAGCACCTCCCAGCCTCATGAGGCCGAGACCGGACGCACATGGCCGAACGACCGCGATGCACAAGGCCGTTCGGCCCTGGCACCTCCGGAGCGACGGCGGCCAGGCTGGTCGCGCCGTACGACCCATGAGGTGACGATGCAGTCGACACCGGTCCCTTCCGCCCCGCGCCGCTACGCCCGGGCGGTCGCCCCCGCGGACGTCCTGCTGGCCGACGGCAGCATCGCCACGATCTGCCCCCTGGGCCCTCAGCACCTCGACGGCGTACGCGCCCTGCACGAACGCGTCTCGCCCGACAACCTCCGCCTGCGCTTCATGTCCGCGGGCGCCCGGGTCACCGCCGACAGGTACGTCGAGCACCTGCGCCGGGCCCACGACGTGCTGGCCCTCGTGGTGCTCCGCGACGGCGTCGTGGTCGCGCTGGGAACGGCGGAGCCGATCTCGGACCGTGCCGCCGAGATCGCCTTCCTGGTCGACGACGGGATGCACGGCCTGGGCATCGGCACGCTGCTGCTCGAGCACCTGGCGGCCGCCGCCCGCCGTCGCGGCCTCACGGAGTTCTCCGCCGAGGTGCTGATGGACAACCACGCGATGCTGAAGGTGCTCGCGGACGCCGGCTTCACCGAGCGTCACACGTCGGCGAACGGCTGTGTGGAGGTCGTGCTGGACACGGCGCTGTCAGCCGCGGCTCAGGCGGCGGCGGACCGTCGCGAGGACCAGGCCGAGAGCAGGTCGCTGCGGCCGCTCCTTCGGCCGCGCTCCGTCGCGGTCGTCGGGGTCCGCCGCGACGGCACCGGCATCGGCGCGGCGGTGCTCTCGTCCATCCGCGAAGGCGGCTTCACCGGGACCGTCCACGTCGTGCACCCCGTTGCCTCGCTGGTCTGCGGCGTGCCGGCGAGTCCCGGCCTGGCGGCGATCGGCCACCGCGTGGACCTCGTCGTCGTCGCCGTACCGGCCGACCAGGTGCTCGACGTCGTCGCCGACGCCGCCTCGGCAGGCGCGCGGGCGCTGGTCGTGCTCAGCTCCGGCTTCGGCGAGGTCGGCGGCACCGGCGGGCAGCGGCAGGCGGAGCTGCTCGACCTGGCCCGGACCCACGGGATGCGCGTGGTCGGCCCGAACTGTCTCGGCGTCCTCGACAACGTGCCCTCGGTCCGCCTCAACGCGACCTTCTCCGGGATCGTGCCGCCCCCCGGCGGGCTGGCCGTCGCGTCCCAGTCCGGTGGCCTGGGGATCCTGCTCCACGAGCTGGCGGCCGCGCTCGGTCTCGGTGTGGCCTTCTCCGTCAGCCTCGGCAACAAGGTCGACGTGTCGAGCAACGACCTGCTCTCCGCCTGGCTCATCGACGCCGAGGTCACCGCGGCCGCTCTCTACCTGGAGTCGTTCGGCAACCCCCGCAAGTTCGCCCGGATCGCCCGTCGCTTCTCCCGGGAGAAGCCGTTGCTCGCCGTGGTGGGCGGCCGGTCCACCGGCGGCCGCCGGGCGGGCGCGTCCCACACGGCCGCTGCCGCCACCCCCGCGGTGGCGGTGGACACGCTGTTCGCGCAGGCCGGCGTCATCGCGTGCGAGGGACCGGAGGACCTCGCCGAGACCGCGCTCGTGCTGGACCGCGCGGCGCTGCCGGCCGGTCGTCGCCTGGGCATCGTCGTGAACGCCGGTGGCGTGGGCGTGGTTGCCGCCGACCAGGCGGAACGGCAGGGGCTCACCGTGCCTGCTCTGTCCCCGGCGCTGCAGCAGGAGCTGAGCCGGCACGTGGCCGGGACCAGCGGCACGTCCAACCCGGTCGACGCCGGCGCCGGTGCCGGTCCCGATGACGTGGTCGCACTTGCGCGCCGGGTGGCGACGTCGGGGGAGGTCGACGCCGTGCTGGTGGCGCTCGCACCGACCCGGGTCGCTGACCTGACCCCGGCGTGGGAGGGCCTGGCCGCGCTGGCTCGTGACCTGCGCGACGTGACCCTGGTCGCCACGATCCCCGACGACGACCGGCCGACCGAAGCGGTCGCCGCCGACCTCGCCGTCCTGTCCTCGACGGACGGTGCCGTGCGAGCGCTGGCCCGCGCCGCGGACTACGCGGCCTGGCGCGCCGAGGCGGAGGTGGACGTGCCGTGGGTCGGCGGCGACAGCCCCTCGTGGGTCGTCGCCGGTGCCGCGAACGCCGCACGGGAGCTGCTGGCGGAGCTCGACGGGGACGGCGGCTGGCTGGACCTGCCGCAGACGCGGGCGCTGCTCGACGGGTCGGCCCTGAGCCCCACGGGTGCGGTGGCCGTCACCGCGGACGACGCCGTACGGCGGGCCGAGGAGATCGGCTTCCCGGTGGCGGTGAAGGTCGTCGACCCCGCCGTCCAGCACCGCAC
>NZ_CAMPGZ010000129.1 GCF_946885725.1 uncultured Nocardioides sp. | reverse complement strand
GCGGGGCATCCGCGCGAGGGGTCACTAAATCAGCCTCGTCGGCGGCGTGTCGCGGCACAACTGACCCCTCGGTCGCCCCGTCCTCAGGCCCGTTACTGGGAGACGTCATACCGCGATCGGTGCCTTGATCCCCGGGTGCGGGTCGTAGCCCTCGACGCGGATGTGCTCGAGGTCGAAGCCGTCGATGTCGGTGACGGACGGGTCCAGCCACAGCGTGGGCAGGGGCCGCGGCTCGCGGGTCAGCTGCAGGCGCGCCTGGTCGAGGTGGTTGGTGTAGAGGTGCGCGTCGCCGAGCGTGTGCACGAAGTCGCCGACCTCGAGCCCGGTGACCTGGGCGACCATGTGGGTGAGCAGGGCGTACGACGCGATGTTGAACGGTACGCCGAGGAACACGTCGGCCGACCGCTGGTAGAGCTGGCACGACAGCCGGCCCGGTCCGTCCTCCTGCGGCGCGACGTAGAACTGGAAGAACGCGTGGCACGGGGCCAGCGCCATCTGCGGGATGTCGGCGACGTTCCAGGCCGACACGATGTGCCGCCGCGAGTCGGGGTCGCGCTCGAGGTTCTCGATGAGCTGCGCGACCTGGTCGACGTGGTCGCCCGACGGGGTCGGCCACGAGCGCCACTGGTAGCCGTAGACCGGCCCGAGGTCGCCGTCGGCGTCCGCCCACTCGTCCCAGATCGTCACGCCGCGGTCCTGCAGCCACTTGACGTTGGTGTCGCCGCGCAGGAACCACAGCAGCTCGGCGAACACCGACCGGGTGTGGATCTTCTTCGTGGTGACCAGCGGGAAGCCCGCGCGCAGGTCGAACCGCATCTGGTGGCCGAAGACGCTGAGCGTGCCGGTGCCGGTGCGGTCGCCCTTCGCGACGCCCTCGTCGAGGATCCGCTGCACAAGGTCGAGGTAGGGCTGCACGGGGCCAGACTATCCGCGGCTGCGCGGGCTCTTCGTCGCCACGCCGCCGCCCGGACCGCTCCCGTGGTCTGCGAGGATCGGGCGTCATGAGCACCCCCACCGCGGACGTCTCGGTCCGGGTCGCCTGGACCGACGACGCCGAGGCGATCGCCGCCGTCCAGGTGCGCGCCTGGCGGCAGGAGTACGCCGGCCTGCTGCCCGCCGAGGTGCTCGACGCGCTCGACCCGGACCAGTTCGCCGAGGCGTGGCGCGGCTCGATGCAGGCGCCGAAGGACGCGCGCAACCGGGTGCTGGTCGCCCTGGAGCGCAACACCGTGCGCGGCTTCGCCGTGACCGGTCCCGCCCAGGACCCCGACCGCGACCCGATCGCCGACGGCGAGATCGCCGAGCTCACCGTCGACCCCGACCACACCCACCAGGGCCACGGGTCTCGCCTCGTCCAGGCGAGCGCCGAGACGCTCAAGGCGGACAAGTTCACCCACGCCGTCATCTGGCTGGCCAGCACCGACGACGACCGGCGGGCCTTCCTGACCGGCGCCGGGTGGGACGCCGACGGCGCTCACCGCGAGCTCGACCTGCACGGCGACGGCTCCGTCCGGGTCAAGCAGATCCGGCTGCACACCGACCTGAGCGACGTCTGAGGCTCCGTCCGACCGGCCTGACCTCGTCCCTGACCTCGGGGACGTTTGCGCTCCCGCACCTCGGGGCAACCATCCGGCGGCGCCGTACGTCTATCTGGTGTACGACGCCCGCCGTCACTCGGGTGCCAGGAGAAGGAGCCGCTCATGCTCGGTCCGCTGCCGGTTCTGTACAAGGTCGCCGTCGTGGTCGTGGCGGTCGCTGTCTCCCTCGTGGCGGGCGTCTGGCTGGCGGCCTCCGCCCGCGTGCCCACGCCGACCGGCACCGGCGTCCTGGTCGGGCTCGTGCTGGGCGTGCTGTCCGCGACCGCCCTCGTGCACCAGCAGCACCGGACCGGCTCGTAACCTTGGGCGGGTGACCGCCTCCGCCCTCCCCGCCGGCGAGCGCGCGGCCATCGTGCGCGACGGCGTCGCCGTGGGCGTCGCCACCGGCGCGTACGGCGTCTCGTTCGGCGCCATCTCCGTGGCCGCCGGACTCGACGTCTGGCAGACCTGCGCGCTGTCCCTCCTGGTCTTCACCGGTGCGTCGCAGTTCGCGCTGATCGGCGTGGTCGGTGCCGGGGGCGCCCCGCTGTCGGGCGCGGTGACCGCGCTGCTGCTCGGCACCCGCAACACGCTGTACGGGCTGAAGCTCGCGGCGCTGCTCGACTGGCGCGGCTGGCGCCGGCTCGTCGGTGCCCAGCTGGTGATCGACGAGTCGACCGCGATGGCGGTCAACCGCGACTCGACCGATGCGGCACGGGTGGGCTTCCTGAGCACCGGGATCTCGGTGTTCGTGCTGTGGAACCTCGCCACCGCGATCGGCGCGGTCGCCGGCAACGCCATCGGCGACCCACGGACCTACGGCCTCGACGCCGCCGTCGGCGCGGCGTTCCTCGCCCTGCTCTGGCCGCGGCTGAGCGACCGGCGCAACCAGCTCGTCGCGCTCCTCGGCGCGGCCGTGGCTCTGGCGCTCAACCCGTTCACCCCGGCCGGCGTACCCGTGATCGCCGCCGGCGGCGTCGCCCTGCTGGCCGGCATCTTCAGCCGGCGGCCGGACCCGACGGAGTACCCCGAGCCGCCCCGCGGCCACGGTGGCCCCTTCCATGAGGAGGCCGACCGGTGAGTGCGCTCTGGGTCGCGGTGATCGTCACCGCCGTCGGCTGCTACCTGCTCAAGCTGGCCGGCCTGTCGGTGCCGCAGGCGGTCCTCGAGCACCCGGTGGCGGAGCGGGTGGCCGACCTGCTGCCGGTCGCGCTGCTGGCCGCGCTCGTGGCGATCCAGGTCTTCGCGGACGGTCCCGACCTCGTCATCGACGCCCGGCTGGCCGGACTGGCCGTGGCGGTCGTGGCGCTGCTGCTCCGCGCGCCGTTCCTCGTGGTGGTCCTGCTCGCGGCCGGGACCGCCGCGCTGCTCCGCCTGCTCGTCTGACCGGCCCGTTTTCCACAGGACCGCCCACGCGAAACCGGCACCAACCACGTGAAGTTTCGCGTGGTTGGTGCCGGTTTCCCAGCAGCCGGTGGTAAACCGACGGCCGCCGCTCAGGCCTGGACGCGGCCGAGCACGGCCTGGACCTCCGCCGCCGTCGTGGCCGACCGGAGCCGCTCCACCTGCGCCTCGTCGAGGAAGGTCTCGGCGATCGGCGCCAGCAGCTTCATGTGGTCGTCGCCCGCGCCGGCGATGCCGATCACGAACTCCACCTGCTTGCCGTTCCAGTCGAGCCCGTCGGGGTAGCGCACGAACGAGATCGCCGTACGCCGGATCGAGGACTTCGACTCGTTGGTGCCGTGCGGGATCGCGAGCAGGTTGCCCATGTAGGTCGACACGGACTTCTCCCGCTCGTGCATCGCGGCGACGTAGTCGCTGCCGACGGCGCCCGCGGCGACCAGCAGCTCGCCGGCCTCGGTGATGGCGTCGTCGCGGGTCCGGGCGGTGCCGTTCAGCACGACCGACTCGGCCGCGAGCACGTGCCCGCCGTCGCCGGGCGGCGGCGCCGCCGGCGCCGCCGACGACTCAACCGGGGCCTCGGCGGCCGCGGCGCCGTCGCCCTCGTTGGTACGGCGGATCAGCTCGACGATCTCGTCGTAGCGGGGGCTGTCCATGAAGTTCTCCACCGACACGTGGAGGGCGGAGCCGGACCGCTGCTTGGCGCGCTCGGTGAGGTCCTGGTGGGTGACCACCACGTCCCACTCGTCGTTCAGGTTCGAGATCGCCTTGTTGACCACGGTGACCTCGTCGTGGCCGGCGGCCTGGATCTTTCGCCGCAGCACCGACGCGCCCATGGCGGACGAGCCCATCCCGGCGTCGCAGGCGAACACGATCTTGCTGATCGGACGGGTCAGCGTCGCCGTACCACCGCCACTGCTGAGCACGGAGGAGGCGACCGACTGCTTGCCCTTCATGTGCTCCATGTCGGAGGTCGCGGCGACCAGGTCGCCCTCGGAGCCCCGGTCGAGCTTCAGCAGGAACGACGCGACCAGGAAGCTCACGGTCGCGGCGAGCACGACGGAGAGCGTCACGCCGAGCAGTGAGGTGGCCGGCGCCTGCAGCCACACCGCGATGATCGAGCCCGGGGCGGCCGGAGCACGCAGGCCGGAGTCGAAGACCAGGTTGGTGGCCACGCCGGTCATGCCGCCGAGGATGACCGCGGCGAGCAGCTTGGGCTTCATCAGCACGTACGGGAAGTAGATCTCGTGGATGCCACCCAGGAACTGGATGACCATCGCGCCGGGAGCGGACGCCTTGGCCAGGCCCTTGCCGAACAGCGCGAAGGCGAGCAACACGCCGAAGCCGGGGCCGGGGTTGGCCTCGATCAGGAACAGGATCGACTGGCCGTCGCGGACCGCCTCCTGGGTCCCGAGCGGGGTGAACACGCCGTGGTTGATCGCGTTGTTCAGGAAGAGGATCTTGGCCGGCTCCACGAAGATCGAGGTCAGCGGGAGCAGGGAGTTGTCGACCAGGAAGTCGACGACGTTCTCGGCCAGCGTGGAGAACGCGCTCACGAACGGACCGGCGATCAGGAACCCGAGGATCGCGAGGATCATGCCCCAGATGCCGGCGGCGAAGTTGTTGACGAGCATCTCGAAGCCGGGCCGGATCTTGCCGTCCCACAGCGCGTCGATCTTCTTCATCGACCAGCCGCCGAGCGGGCCCATGATCATCGCGCCCAGGAACATCGGCACCTCGGCGCCGGTGATCGCACCCATCGTGGCGATCGCGCCGACCACGCCGCCGCGGACGTTGTCGTCGTACATCATCCGGCCGCCGGTGTAGCCGATCAGGATCGGCAGCAGGTAGGTGATCATCGGGCCGACGATGCCGGGCTGGTCCGCGCCCGAGCCCCAGGCACCGAGCTGCTCGACGAAGCCGTAGCCGCCCCGGTAGCCGAAGATCTTGTCGCCGATCAGCGTGATCCAGCCGACCTCGATGAACAGGGCCGTGATGAGGCCCCATGCGATGAACGCTCCGATGTTCGGCAGGACCATGTTGGAGAGGAACGTGCCGAACTTCTGCACACGTACCCGGGCGCCCGTCCGCGGCGCCGCCTTCTCGGTGGTTGCTGTGGCCATCTGAACCCTTCCAGAGACGCTCTGGCGTGACCCTCATCACCAGATTGACGGCAGTCTTACGCATGAACGGGCACATTGCCAAGCATTCGGGCAGAAAAACTGTGTCCGTTTGTGTGGTAATCGCTGCGGAACCTCGCTAGGGTCGGGCTCAGGCCGCCCCGATCCGGCCCCGAAACCAGCCGAATCCGGTGGAGATCCACCCGAATCCACGTCGGGACCTCCGGATCCCGCAGACAGCCCCCGAAATGCCCGCCTCACCGCCCGTCGAAAGGACCCCCGAATGAAGGCGCTCCGCTTCTACGCTCCCGAGGACGTCCGGCTCGAGGACGTGCCGGAGCCCGAGTGCGGACCCGACGAGGTCAAGCTCAAGGTCAAGAACTGCTCCACGTGCGGCACGGACGTGAAGATCTTCTACAACGGCCACCAGAACCTCACTCCCCCGCGGATCACCGGACACGAGATCGCCGGCGAGGTGGTCGAGGTCGGCGCGGACGTGAACGCGACGTACGGCACCGACTGGAAGGTCGGCGACCGGGCCCAGGTGATCGCGGCCGTGCCGTGCGGCGAGTGCCACGAGTGCCGCAAGGGCTGGATGGCGGTCTGCCAGAACCAGACGTCGGTCGGCTACCAGTACGACGGCGGCTTCGCGGAGTACATGATCGTCCCGCGCCAGGTCCTCAAGGTCGACGGCCTCAACCGGATCCCGGACAACGTCGGGTACGACGAGGCCTCCGCGGCCGAGCCGTTCGCCTGCGCGATCAACGCCCAGGAGCTGCTCGGCATCGAGGAGGGCGACACCGTCGTGGTGTTCGGCGCCGGCCCGATCGGCTGCATGCACATCCGCATCGCCCGCGGCGTACACAAGTCCGGGCCGGTCTACCTCGTCGACGTCAACGCCGACCGGCTCAAGATGTCGGCCGAGGCTGTCCAGCCGGACGAGACCATCAACGGCTCCGAGGTCGACGTGGTGCAGCGCGTGATGGAGCTGACCGGCGGCCGCGGCGCCGACGTGATCATCACGGCCACCGCCGCCAACGTCACGCAGGAGCAGGCGATCTCGATGGCCGCCCGCAACGGCCGGATCTCGTTCTTCGGCGGGCTGCCGAAGACCGACCCGTACATCAAGTGCGACTCCAACCTCGTGCACTACCGGCAGCTGCACATCCACGGCGCCAACGGGTCGGCGCCCGAGCACAACAAGCGCGCGCTGGAGTACATCTCCACCGGCCAGGTTCCGGTCAAGGACCTGATCACCCGGCACATCCCGCTCGACGACGTGCTCGAGGCGTTCCAGATCGTGAAGAACGGCGAGGCGATCAAGGTCACCGTCGAGCCGTGACCGACCGCGTCGGTCACGGCGTCCGACGGGGAGGTTGAGCGAGCCCCACAGCCGAGCCTGCGAGGCCGTGACGGGCGCGTCGAAACCGGGCGTCCCACGTCGTCGATTGGTCACAGACCGCAGGATGTCGTGTCCGTTTCTTGCGGTTGGGGACCAAACCGCAAGCCGCCCCGCGCCGATGTAGCGTGCGCGCCATGACCGATCCGACGCCGGTGGAGCACTCCTGCTGCGCTCCGGCGCTGCCCCGACCGGACGGCCGGGAGCAGGCCGAGCTCGCCTCACCGGCGTCGGGTCCTCGGGACCGGTCGGGCCAGAGGCCCGAGCTCGACCTCGTCGAGCTGGACGGCGGGACGTTCGCGATGGGCGACCCGTTCGGCGAGGGCTACCCGGCCGACGGCGAGACGCCGGTCCACGACGTCACGCTGGCGCCGTACCGCATCGCGGCGACGACGGTGACCAACGCCGAGTTCGCGCGGTTCGTCGAGGCGACCGGGCACGTCACCGACGCGGAGAAGTTCGGCGTCTCGGCCGTGTTCCACCTCGCCGTCGCCGCGCGCGACGACGAGATCCTCGGCCGCGTGGGCGCGGCGCCGTGGTGGCTCGCCGTGCGCGGCGCCGACTGGCGGCACCCGGAGGGCTCGCGGTCCGGGATCGACGACAAGGCCGACCACCCGGTCGTGCACGTCTCCTGGGACGACGCGACCGCCTACTGCGCGTGGGCCGGGACGAGGCTGCCGACCGAGGCGGAGTGGGAGTACGCCGCACGAGGCGGCCTTCGGGGCGCGCGGTTCGCGTGGGGCGACGACCTTACGCCCGGCGGCGCGTGGCGGTGCAACATCTGGCAGGGCACGTTCCCCACGCAGAACACGCTCGACGACGGCTACCTCACCACGGCGCCGGTGCGGTCGTTCCCGGCCAACGGCTTCGGGCTTCACGAGACGTCCGGCAACGTGTGGGAGTGGTGCGCGGACTGGTTCTCCCCCACGACGTACCGCGACCATCCCGACGGCGGCTCGCCCGACACCGGCACCCAGCGGGTGATGCGAGGTGGCTCGTTCCTGTGCCACGACAGCTACTGCCACCGCTACCGGGTGGCCGCGCGCTCTGCGAACACTCCCGACTCGACCGCCGCGAACATCGGCTTCCGCGTGGCCCGCTGACAGTCCAGCGACGGCCGCGCCGAGGTCAGCCGTGCCCCAGCATCCGGCTGACCTCGGCGGTGACCCGCAGCAGGTCGGGCACGAGCTCCGCGACCCGCTCCTCGTCGAGCCGACTCGTCGGCCCGGTGATCGAGATCGTCGCCGCGATCGAGCCGTCCGAGCGGCGGACCGGTGCGGCGACGGTGTTCACGCCCGGAATGGTCTCCTCGAACGCGCTGGCCCAGCCCTGCTCGCGGCACTGCCGGACCGACGCGATGAACTCGTCCGCGGCCGGCGGCGCCACCGGGTCGACCTGGGACGGCCGATGCGCGCGGATGATCCGCTCGACCTCGTCGTCCGGCAGGTCGGCGAGAAGCACCCGACTCGGCGCACCCGCCCACAGCGGCAGCGCCTTCCCGATCTCGAAGGTCCGACGCAGCTCCGAGCGGCTCTCCACCTGGTCGATGTGCAGCAGCTCCTCACCCACCCGCACGGAGAGCCCGACGGTCTCCCCGGTCAGGTCGCGCAGCGTGGTCATCGGCACGGAGGCGAGAGCGCGCAGGTCGATCCGGCGCTGGTACGCCGTCCCGAGCACGAGCGTCAGCGGCCCGAGTCCGTAGCGCCGCGACGACGGGTCCTGCACGGCCAGCCCGGTCTCCACCAGTGCGGCCAGCATCCGCTGCGCGGCGCTCTTGGACACGTCGACCTGCGCGGCCAGCTCCCGCACCGTCAGGTCCTCGTCGGACCGGGCCAGGGTGTCCAGCAGCCCGACCACCCGACGTACGCTCTCGCTCATCTCGCCATCCCCGGGGAACTTATCTAGAGTATTCCAGTCATATTTGACAGGACAGCAGCTCCGCCACCATGCTTTGTCCCGGTGTACGGCAGAGTGTCCCTGATATCGGGACGATAACAGATCTCGGGAGTGAACATGCGCAGGAAAGTCGTGATCGACAGCGGCGAGGCCTCGGACGCCTCGATCCGCCAGGTCGCCGCCGCGAGCCTGATCGGCTCGGTCGTCGAGTGGTACGACTTCTTCCTCTACGGGACCATGGCCGCGCTGGTCTTCAACGCGGAGTTCTTCCCGGCCTTCGACCCCGTCACCGGCACCATCGCGGCGTTCGCGACCTTCGCGGCCGGCTTCATCACCCGGCCGTTCGGCGGGGTGGTCTTCGGCCACCTCGGTGACCGGCTGGGCCGCAAGCCGATGCTGGTCGTGACGATGATGATCATGGGCCTCTCGACGTTCGCGATGGGCCTGCTGCCGACGTACGAGACCCTCGGCGTCGCCGCACCGGTGCTGCTGGTCGCACTGCGGATGCTGCAGGGCATCGGCCTCGGCGGCGAGTGGGGCGGCGCGGTGCTGCTCTGCGTCGAGCACTCCCCCAAGCGGCACCGCGGCTGGTACGCCTCCTGGCCGCAGCTCGGTGTCCCGATCGGCCTGCTGCTCTCCACCGGCTCGGTGAAGGGTCTCGGCCTGCTCGGCGAGGATGCGCTGGTCGAGTACGCCTGGCGGATCCCGTTCCTGGCCAGCATCGTGCTGGTCGCGATCGGCCTGTTCATCCGGCTGCGGATCTCGGAGCCGCCGGCGTTCCGCACGCTCGTCGAGCACGACAACCGGGCCAAGATGCCGCTGCTCGAGGTGGTCCGCCGCCACCCCAAGGTCACCCTGCTCGCGATGGGCGCCCGGATCAGCGAGAGCGTGACGTTCAACGTCTACAACGCCTTCCTGGTCACCTACGTCGTCACCGTCCTCGGGCTGCCGAACAGCCTGGCCCTCAACGCGCTGCTCGTCGCGGCGGTCGTCGGCTTCGGAGTCATCCTGCTGTCGGCATCGATCTCCGACCGCATCGGCCGCCGACCGGTGTACGCCGCCGGGGCAGGTCTCGCGTTCGTCTCGGCGTTCCCGATCTTCGCCGCCATCAACACCGGCTCCCAGCTCTGGATCACGATCGCGGTCATCGTCGGCTGGGGCCTGGCGGCCTGCACGATGTTCGGCCCCGAGGGCGTGTTCTTCGCCGAGCTGTTCCCGACGCGGGTCCGCTACAGCGGCATGTCGACCGTCTACCAGCTCGGCGTCCTGCCGTCCGGAGCCGTCGCGCCGCTGATCTGCACCACGCTGGTGGCCTGGGCGGGCGGCTCGTCCTGGCCCGCCGCGGTCTACGTGATGGCGATGGCCGCGATCACCCTCGTCTCGCTCGCACTGCTGCCCGAGACGTTCCGCCGCGAGCTGCACGGCCAGGACCACCAGGGCGAGGCCGCGATCGACGACTCCCTCACGGGGGTGGGCGCGTGACCTCCCGCGACGACATTCGGCGGACCCGGCCCGACGTCGTGGTCGTCCTCGCCGACGACATGGGCTACTCCGACATCGGCTGCTTCGGCGGCGAGATCGAGACGCCGAACATCGACCGGATCGGCCGCGAGGGTGTGCGGCTCACGCAGTTCTACAACACCGCGCGCTGCAGCCCGTCCCGCGCGTCACTGATGACCGGCCTGCACCCGCACCAGGTCGGCGTCGGCATCCTCAACTTCGACGACTCCCCCGACGGCTACCCCGGCGACCTCGCCGAGGAGTCCGTGACGATCGCCGAGGCGCTCAAGGGTGCCGGCTACGCGACGTACCTCTCCGGCAAGTGGCACCTCTCCAGCGACATGGAGACGCCCAACGCCAGCTGGCCGACGCGGCGCGGCTTCGACCGGTTCTTCGGCACGCTCGAGGGCGCCGGCAGCTTCTACCAGCCGCGCACGCTGACGGACCAGGAGACGAACGTCGAGGAGCTCGGCGAGCGGCCCGAATGGTTCTACACCGACGCGATCAGCGAGCACGCCGTCCAGTTCGTCGAGGAGCACGACCGCGACCGGCACGACGACCCGTTCTTCCTCTACCTCGCCTACACCGCGCCGCACTGGCCGCTGCACGCCAGCGAGGAGGACATCGCGAAGTACGACGGCCGCTTCGACGCCGGCTGGGACCGGCTCCGCGAGGAGCGGCTCGAGCGGCTGGTCAAGGAAGGGCTGCTCGACGGCGACACCGAGCTCGCCGCCCGCGACCCGCGCGTGCCGGCGTGGGAGGACGTGCCGGACAAGGACTGGGAGACCCGGCGGATGGAGGTGTACGCCGCACAGGTCCACCGCATGGACCAGGGCGTCGGCGACCTCCTCGCGACGCTCGAGCGCCTGGGCCGGCTCGACAACACGCTCATCGTGTTCCTCTCCGACAACGGCGGCTGCGCCGAGGAGATGCCACCGGACTCGGTGAAGGACTTCGTCACCGCGTTCGTGCCGCTCAAGGAGCGCACCCGCGAGGGCGAGACCGTCGTGCCCGGCAACGTCCCCGGCCTCATGCCGGGCAGCGAGGCGACGTACCAGAGCTACGGCCGGTCCTGGGCGCACCTGTCCAACACGCCGTTCCGGGAGTACAAGCACTGGGTGCACGAGGGCGGCATCGCCACGCCCCTGCTGGTGCGCTGGCCCGAAGGCATCGACGCGTCGGTGCAGCCCGTGCTCGACCGGCCGTTCCAGCTCGTCGACGTGCTGCCGACCGTGCTCGACGCGGCAGGTGCGTCGTACCCGAGCAGCCGCGGGGACGTGCCGGTTCCGCCGCCGGAGGGCCGCTCGATGCTGGAGGCGCTGCGCGGCGGCGACGTGCCCGACCGCGACCTGTTCTGGGAGCACGAGGGCAACTCCGCGGTGCGCTCCGGGCGCTGGAAGCTCGTGCGCAAGCACGGCCAGGACTGGGCGCTGTTCGACATCGCCACCGACCGGACCGAGCAGCACGACCTCGCGGCCGAGCACCCGGACCTGGTCGCCGACCTGGCGCGGCGGTACGACGCGTGGGCGGAGCGGTGCGGGGTCATCCCGCGCCAGGTGGTGCTCGACCTCTACGCGCGGCGCGGCAAGGGCCTGCCGCCCGAGTAGTCCCGGGCGCTAGGAGGCGCCGATGTCGACCCGGCCGTCGACGATCGGCCAGAACGGGTTGTGCGCGATCTCCCAGAGGTGGCCGTCGGGGTCGGCGAAGTAGCCGGAGTAGCCGCCCCACTCGGTGGCCTCGGCCGGCTTCACGATCGTGCCGCCGACCTCGCGCACGTGGGCGAAGGCACGGTCGACGGCGTCGACGGAGTCGAGGTTGATCGCCAGCGTGATCCCGCGGTAGGTGGGCTGCTGGTCGGCCGGCACCGGCTCCACGGCCGTGTCCTCGGCCAGCGCGGCGTAGCCGAACAGGCCGACCCACGAGCCGGACGTGCGGAACCAGGTGATGCCCTCGGCCTGGTCACCGCGCTGCTCCCAGCCGAGGTCGCGGTAGAACTGCGCGGACCGGTCGAGGTCGGTGACGCCGAGGGTGACGATCGTGAAGTTGGCAGGAACGTCGCTGGGCATGCGCGCATCCTGCCGTGCCGCAGCGACACTGGCGAGGGGACACTGGCGAGGGGACCCTGGCGAGGGG
>NZ_CAMPGZ010000128.1 GCF_946885725.1 uncultured Nocardioides sp. | reverse complement strand
GGCGCGAGACCCACGGCCGACAGGGCCAGCGCAACGACGGCGAGGACCGACAGGGTGCGTCGCGACCGCACGGACTGCTCCATCGAATGACGCATGCCGTTGCCCCTCCGCTGCTGCCGTCCCCGACAGGCTGCTCCGTCGCTGGGAAGGGCGCCCCCGTCATCAGGACGAGATGGGGTACGCCGGACGAAGGGGATCCGCTCGACCGGCTAAGGGTCACATCTGTCCCTCAGGCACCGGTTTCCACAGATCGGTTTCGGGGGTTCCGTCTGGATTGTTCATCGGGGAGACTCAGCCGCACGGGTCCCCGGCTCGGCGGGACCAGTGCTTGAGGCGGGGGCATGAGCCTGACCCGGATCGACGCGCACGAGGCGCAGCTCGAGGACCTGGACGCGTCGCTGCGCGACGCCGTACGGCGTGAGGCGCTCGATCCCCAGCGTGACCCGGCCGCCGTACGCCGGCTTGCCGCACGTCTCGTGGCAGAGCACGACGAGCGCTCGCTCACCGGCGCCGTGCTGCCGCTGCCGGACGCCGGCACGGCCGTCGACGAGCTGGTCGCGCGGATCTCGGGCTTCGGCCCGCTGCAGCGCTACCTGGACGATTCCGAGGTAGAAGAGATTTGGATCAATGATCCGAGCCGCGTCTTCGTCGCTCGTGCCGGCAAGCACGAGCTGACCACCACGATCCTGACCGCGGCGCAGGTCACCGAGCTGGTCGAGCGGATGCTCAAGTCCAGCGGGCGACGCGTCGACGTGAGCCAGCCGTTCGTCGACGCGATGCTGCCGCAGGGCCATCGTCTGCACGTCGTCCTGGAAGGAATCGCGCGCGGGTTCAGCGCGGTGAACATCCGGAAGTTCGTCGTGAAGGCCGCGCGTCTCGACGACCTGGTCGGGCTGGGCAGCCTGTCGGCACAGGCCGCGAAGTTCCTCGACGCCGCGATCGTCTCCGGCCTCAACGTCCTGGTTTCCGGCGGCACGCAGGCAGGCAAGACCACGCTGCTGAACTGCCTCGCCAGCGCGATCCCCGGACACGAGCGGGTGATCTCGGTCGAAGAGGTCTACGAATTGCGCTTCCACCACCCGGACTGGGTGGCGTTGCAGACGCGCCAGCAGGGCCTCGAAGGCACTGGCGAGGTCCGGCTTCGCGACCTGGTCAAGGAGAGCCTGCGGATGCGCCCGAGCCGGATCATCGTCGGTGAGGTGCGCTCGGAGGAGTGCCTCGACCTGCTGCTCGCGCTCAACGCCGGTCTGCCGGGCATGGCCAGCCTGCACGCCAACTCCGCTCGTGAGGCGCTGGTCAAGATGTGTACGTTGCCGCTCCTCGCCGGTGAGAACATCAGCCCGCGCTTCGTCGTACCCACAGTCGCAGCGTCCGTGGACATCGTCGTCCACCTCGGCATCGACCGCCACGGCGTACGCCGCGTCCAGGAGGTCGTCGGCGTGCCCGGCCGGGTCGAGAACGACGTCATCGAGACCGAGGCGCTGTTCGTTCGACGCGGCGACGAGCTGGTCCGCGCGCAGGGCATGCCGCCGCGGCGCGAGCACTTCGAGCGCGCCGGCCTCGACCTCGCCTCGCTGCTGGCGGGAGGCTGACGTGGGACTCGCCGTCGGACTCGTCGCGGGCGTCGGCCTCCTGCTGGTGTGGCTCGCGCTCACCTCGCCCGTCGAGCGCCGCGCCAACGCGTCGGACCGGCCCGGCCGCGTGACCGACATGCTGGCGCGCGCGGGCCTCGAGTCCACCTCGCCCGCGCAGCTGCTCACGGTGTGCGCGATCTGCGGAGTGGCCGCGGCGCTGCTCCTCCAGCTCGTCTCGGGTACGCCGACCGTGGCGGGCGCGTTCGGGCTGCTCGCCGCCTATCTCCCGGTGTCGCTGCTCACCGGACGCGCCCGCCGGCGGCAGCGGGAGCTGCTCGACGTGTGGCCGGAGGCGGTCGACAACCTGGCTTCCGCCGTACGCGCCGGTCTGTCGCTTCCCGAGGCGCTCTCCGCGCTCGGCAAGCGCGGGCCCGAGCCGCTGCGGCCGCACTTCGACGCGTTCGCCACCGACTACCAGCTCACCGGCCGCTTCGGCGAGTCGCTCGACCGGCTCAAGGACCGTCTTGCCGACCCAGTCGGCGACCGCGTCGTGGAAGGGCTGCGCGTCGCTCGCGAGGTCGGCGGCGGCGAGCTCGGCGGCGTGCTGCGCAACCTGTCCGGCTTCCTGCGCGACGACGCCCGCACCCGGTCCGAGCTCGAGTCGCGCCAGACCTGGACGGTCGTCGGCGCCCGGCTGGCCGTCGCCGCGCCGTGGCTGGTGCTGCTCATGCTGAGCTTCCAGCGCGAGGTGATCAGCCGCTACGCGTCCACCGAGGGCGCGGTCGTGCTCGCCGTCGGCGGCGGGCTGTCGCTGGTCGCCTACCGGCTGATGGTCCGCATCGGACGGCTCCCGGTCGAACGGCGGGTGCTCGCGTGAGCGTGAGTGTGGGTGGCGCGGCCGTCGGCGTCGCGCTCGGGCTGGGACTCGTCCTGATCGCCCGCGCCGTGCTGGCGCGACGCCCGACGCTCGAGGTCCGCGTGCTGCCCTACGTGCGCGACCTGCCGCAGATGGCCGCGCGCGGCGTGCCCGGGGTCCGTACGCCGGGACCGTTCCGGGCCGTGTTCGGTCCGGTGCTGATGGCGGCCGCCGGCTCCGTCGAGCGGGTGCTGGGTGGGTCCGCGTCGATCCGCCGGCGCCTCTACCGCGCCGGGCTCGACATGTCCGTGCGCGACTTCCGCGTCGAGCAGGTGCTCTGGGGGCTGGCCGGCTTCGGCGGCGCCGCGGCGCTCACGCTCGTCGTGGCGCTCCGGTCGCCCGGCCGCACCGTGCCGCTGCTCGTGCTGTGCCTGGTCGCCTTCGCCGCCGGCGTGCTCCTGCGCGAGAACAGGCTCACCGCTCAGGCGGCCGAGCGCGAACGCCGGATCCTCGCCCAGTTCCCGACCGTCGCCGAGCTGCTCGCCCTCGCGGTCGGGGCCGGCGAGGGACCGGTGGCCGCGCTCGACCGGGTCGCGGCGAGATGCCGCGGTGAGATGGGCGACGAGATCCACCGCGTGCTCGCCGACGTCCGCACCGGCGCGCCGGTCGCCGCCGCGCTGGACGCCTGGGCGGCGCGGTCCGGGCTGCCGGCGGTCGCCCGGTTCGCGGAGGCGATGGCCGTGGCCGTCGACCGCGGCACGCCGCTGGCCGCCGTCCTCCACGCCCAGGCCGCCGACGCCCGCGAGGCCGGCCGCCGCGCGCTCATCGAGACCGGCGCCCGCCGCGAGGTGCTGATGATGGTCCCGGTCGTCTTCCTGGTCCTGCCGATCACGATCCTGTTCGCCTTCTGGCCCGGGGTCGTCGGCCTCCGGCTCGTCACGCCATGACCCGCACACCCGTCCGCACCGAGGGGGACCTCATGACCCACCGACTCCTGACCGCGCTCGACAGTCACCTGGCCGCCCTGCGCGCGGCTCGCCGCGGAGAGCGGGGTGACGTCCCGGGGTGGGTGATGATCACCGTGATGACCGCCGGTCTCGTGGCCGCGATCTGGGCCGTCGCCGGCCCCGAGCTGGTCTCGATGCTGCGTGACGCGCTCGGCTCGGTGGGCTGACCGCGTCGGCCGGCGCGGTGAGCGCGGCTCCGCCGTCGTCGACTTCGTGCTGGTGCTGGTCGTCGTGCTGCCGCTGTTTCTCGGGATCTGCCAGGTGGCGCTGGTGCTGCACGTCCGCAACACGCTGACGTCCGCGGCCTCCGAGGGGGCCCGCTACGCCGCGACCGCCGATCGCGGCCCCGCCGACGGCGCCGCGCGCACTCGCAGCCAGATCACCGGAGCGCTCGCCGCCCGGTTCGCCCGCGACGTCGTCGCACACCCCGCCACAGTCCGCGGCGCCCCGGGAGTCGAGGTCCGGGTCGTCGCCGAGGTCCCGCCGCTCGGACTGTGGGGACCCAACGTACGCCTCGTGTCGACCGGGCACGCGGTTGAGGAGCCGGTCCCGTGAGCCGCCGCGACGAGCGCGGCACCGCCCTCATCGAGGTCACCTGGCTGGCGATCCTGCTGATGGTGCCGCTCGTGTACGTCGTGCTCGCGGTGTACGACGTACAACGGCACGCGTTCGCGGCCACCGCCGCGGCCCGCGCGGCAGGTCGCGCCTTCGTCCTGGCCCCCGACACCACCGCCGCCACGGCACAGGCACGGGAGGCGGCCGCGGTCGCGCTCGGCGACCAGCGCGTCGACCCGCGCGCGGTCCGTGTCGACATCGCGTGCCAGCCCGCCGGGTCGTGTCTCGCACCCGGGTCCGTCGTGGTCGTCGACGTGCACACGCAGGTGCGCCTGCCGCTGATGCCGGACGTGCTCGGCGACGGCGCGCCGAGCATCCGGGTCGACGCCGCGCACACCGTGCCCTACGGGTCGTTCCGCGAGGACCGGTCATGAGACGGCCCGAGCGACGGCCGGGCGAGGACGGCCAGACCGCGCTGCTGCTCGTCGGCCTCGCAGTGGTCCTGATGGTGCTCGTCGGCGTGACGGTCGACGCGTCGGCGGCGTACCTGCGCCGAGCGGGCCTCGACAACCTCGCCGACGGAGCCGCCCTCGCCGCGGCCGACGGCATCCAGGGAGAGCAGGTCTACGACGGCGGCCTCGGCGAGGTCGCGCTCGTCGACCCTGAGGTGGCGCGCGACTACGTGGCGCAGTACCTCGCGCAGGTCGGCGCGACGCGCGAGTACGCCGGGCTGCGCGTCGACGTCGACGCCCGCACCGACCGCATCGTCGTGCGGGTGTCCGCGCCGCTCGACCTGCCGTTCACCCCGCCCGGCTGGACCGGCACGCCGCGGATCAGCGCGACCGCCGCGTCGTTCGTGGTGGTCAGCGACTGACGCTCCGGCTCAGTCGGCCCGCTTCAGCAGCGGCAGCACGAACCACAACGCCGCCAGGAAGGCGAAAGCGACCAGGCCGACGACGACCGCGGCTTCACGGCCGACCACCACGTCGAACACCAGCCACACCACCCCGGCCACGGTGAGCGCCAGCGTGGCGAGCCCGGCCTGGGCCAGCCGGCTGGCCGCGTGCACGATCCACTCCTTCTCGCCCTGCCGGAACAGCATCCGGTGCAGAGGGACCGGCGCGATGATGAAGCCGGTGGCGATGACCGACCCGACCAGCACGGCCAGGTAGCCGTCGCGCTGCACCGCGTCGAGGTCGGGGAACCGCTGGGTGAACGGCACGGTCAGCAGGAAGCCGGTCAGGATCTGCACGCCGGTCTGGCTGACGCGCAGCTCCTGCAGAAGCTCGTTGAAGTTGCGGGAGAGGCGTTCCTTGTCGGACTCCTGGCCCCCGCCGTCGGCGGTCGCGGGGCCCGAGCCCCGGTCCTCGCTCAGCGCCCCACCGCTTTCTCGAGCTCGGACTTGCTCATCTTGGAGCGTCCGCTGATGCCCTTCTTCTTGGCCTCGTTGTAGAGCTGCTCCTTGGTGCGCCCGCCGGCGCCGCGGTGCGACCGCTTCCCGCCGCGGTGACCGGAGGAGACGTCCTGCGTGGACGAGCGGCTGGCCTGCTTCGACTCCCCGGAGCGGGCGCGCTCCTTGTTGACGGTGCGCGCGGCGATCTCCTCCGCGGTGTCCTCGGAGCGACCGCGGTCCTCGAGGCCCTCCTTGATGTGCTCGTACTGACGCTCGCGCTTCTTGCTCCAGGCTTGCTGCGGCACGGTTCCTCCTCGGGTCCGCTTGCGCGTGTCCGAAGAGTCGTACCCGAGCCGGGGTCTCGGTATGCAGTGGTACGGCGGGCCCGCGTAGGCTCGCCCTCGTGGCAGGACCCGACTTCGAGACCCAGATCAAGCAGCTCCAGGCGACGATGCACACCGTCGAGCAGGTGCTGGACCTCGACGCCATGAGGCGCGAGATCGCCGAGCTGGGGGAGCAGGTCGCGGCCCCCGACCTCTGGGACGACCAGGCCAACGCCCAGCGGGTCACTGGCCGGCTGTCCGCCCTGCAGGGCGAGCTCGAGCGGTTCACCAGCCTGCAGAGCCGGCTCGACGACGTCGCCGTCCTGGTGCAGCTCGCCCGCGAGGAGGGTGACGAGGACTCGCTCGCCGAGGCCGAGGCCGAGCTGGCGCGGCTGCACAAGTCGGTGGAGCAGCTCGAGGTCCGCACGCTGCTGTCCGGCGAGTTCGACTCCCGCGAGGCGCTCGTGACGATCCGTTCCGGCGCCGGCGGGGTCGACGCGGCCGACTTCGCCGAGATGCTGATGCGGATGTACACCCGCTGGGCCGAGCGCCACAAGTACCCCGTCGAGGTCTTCGACATCTCCTACGCCGAGGAGGCGGGCATCAAGTCCGCGACTTTCGCGGTGCACGCGCCGTACGCCTACGGCACGCTCAGCGTCGAGGCCGGCACCCACCGGCTGGTCCGGATCAGCCCGTTCGACAACCAGGGCCGCCGGCAGACGTCGTTCGCGGCGGTCGAGGTGGTCCCGGTGCTCGAGCAGACGGACGAGATCGAGATCCCCGAGGAGGAGATCCGGGTCGACGTCTACCGCTCCTCGGGCCCCGGCGGCCAGTCGGTCAACACCACGGACTCGGCGGTCCGGCTGACCCACATCCCGACCGGCGTGGTGGTCTCCTGTCAGAACGAGAAGAGCCAGCTGCAGAACAAGGCCTCCGCGATGGTGATCCTCAAGGCCAAGCTGCTCGCGATCAAGAAGGCCGAGGAGCGCGCTCAGCTCGACGAGCTGCGTGGCGACGTGGCCGCGTCGTGGGGCGACCAGATGCGCAGCTACGTCCTGAACCCCTACCAGATGGTCAAGGACCTGCGCACCGAGCACGAGTCCGGCAACCCCCAGGCCGTCCTCGACGGGGAGATCGACGACTTCCTCGAGGCCGGCATCCGCTGGCGACGCGGCGCCGAGAAGGCCGCCCTCAACTGACACGCGGCCGCGGCCCTCACGGCTGACTCTGCGCCTGGCCGGCGCCCACGCGGCATGATCCTCGGCACACCGACGCCTGCGGTGTCCCCGTCTGGCTTCGACCGGTCACCTAGACTCGAGTGTCGGTCGGATGCCGCTGCGCCCGCGCCTCGGGGGTCGCACCTCAGCGGCATGCTCCCCGTGTCCCCGAACCCGGCCACCAACACGCCTGTGATCCGCTTCGAGAATGTCACCAAGTCGTACGCCGGCCAGAGCCGCGCGGCGCTCGACGACGTCACCGTCGAGGTCGAGAAGGGGGAGTTCGTCTTCCTCGTCGGCGCCTCCGGCTCCGGCAAGTCGACGTTCCTCCGGCTGGTGCTGCGTGAGGCGCGCCCCACGCACGGCAAGGTGTACGTCGCCGGCAAGGAGATCAACCGGCTCGCCACCTGGAAGGTGCCCGGGCTGCGCCGCCAGATCGGCACGGTCTTCCAGGACTTCCGGCTGCTGCCCAACAAGACCGTGGCGGAGAACGTCGCGTTCGCGCTGCAGGTCATCGGCAAGCCGCGCAGCCACATCAACAAGGTGGTCCCGGAGACCCTGGAGCTGGTCGGCCTCGAGGGCAAGGGCGACCGGATGCCCGACGAGCTCTCCGGCGGCGAGCAGCAGCGCGTCGCGATCGCGCGGGCCTTCGTCAACCGGCCGATGATCCTCATCGCCGACGAGCCCACCGGCAACCTCGACCCGAACACCTCGGTCGGGATCATGAAGCTGCTCGACCGGATCAACCGCACCGGCACCACGGTGGTGATGGCCACCCACGACGCCGGCATCGTCGACCAGATGCGCAAGCGCGTGATCGAGCTGTCCAGCGGCCACATCGTCCGCGACCAGTCGCGCGGTGTCTACGGCTACCAGCACTAGCGGCGACACCGTACGAGACCGACCGACCACCCGGACGCACCCGACGACCAGGACGACCAGAGGTTCCACCCGATGCAGCTGACGTACGTGTTCTCCGAGCTCGGCAACGGGCTCAAGCGCAACGTGTCGATGACGATCGCCGTCATCGTCACGATCTTCGTCTCGCTCACCCTGGTGGGCATGGGCCTGCTGCTCAACGCCCAGGCCACCAAGGCCGAGGAGTACTGGGGCAGCAAGCTCCAGATCACCGTCTTCCTCTGCAACGAGAACTCCACCACCGCCAACTGCGTCAACGGCGAGGCCACCGCCGACCAGAAGGCGCAGATCGAGAAGGTCCTCAACACCAACAACGAGGTCGCGTCCTGGCGCCTGCAGTCAAAGCAGGAGGCCTACGACAAGTGGCGTGAGGCGTACGTCGCCGACGACGAGACCGAGAGCCGCGTCTACGAGTCGATCCGGCCCTCCGACATGCAGGAGTCCTACTGGGTCCAGCTCAAGGACCCCGAGAAGTTCATGGGCATCAAGTCCGCCGTGCAAGGCCTGCCCGGCGTCAACACCGTCCGCGACCTGCGCGAGGTGCTGAAGCCGATCTACTTCTGGATGAACGTCATGAAGTGGGGAGCCATCGGCATCGCGGCGTTCCTCGTCGTGGCCGCCATCCTGCAGGTCGGCAACACCATCCGGCTGGCGGCGTTCGCCCGCCGCCGCGAGATCGGGATCATGCGCCTGGTGGGCGCCTCCAGCCTCTACATCCAGCTGCCGTTCCTGATGGAGTCGCTGGTCGCCGCGTTGATCGGCGTAGGCCTCGCCGGGGGCGCGCTGCTGGTGTTCATGGGCGTCGTCATCTACGGCACGCTGAGACCGACGTCCAACATCGTCGCCTGGGTCGACTGGGGCGACGGGCTCTGGGCGGTCGGTCTGATCGCTTTGCTCGGACTCGCCCTTACTTTGATCCCGACCCTGGTAATGACCCGGAAATACCTCAAAGTGTGACGTAACTCGGTTACGGTCGATCTCGCTCAGGTATCCGCCGCCGGTTCCGATGACTCGTCCGACGGCAACACGCGAGACAACAAGGCAGACGACCGGTGGTACGCAACTTCCCCCGCACCAACCGTCGCCCAGCCGGCCGGAACCGGACCAAGGCTGTGGCGGTCGTGCTCGTGTCTCTCGGCCTGCTCGCAGGCATCTCCACCACGCCGCCGGCCATGGCCGGACCGCGTGACAAGGAGCTGAAGCACAAGAAGCACAAGGTCGACAAGAAGGTCCACGGCGCCAAGCTCGAGCTCGACCACTCCAGCGCCGCCCTGCAGCAGGCCCAGGCCCAGCTCGACAACGCCCAGGCCCAGCTCGACACCGCCCAGGCGCACCTCGCCAAGACCCGGGGCGAGCTCGCGGCCGCCGAGGCGCTCGACCGGCAGATGCAGGAGAAGCTCGACGCGGCGATCGCCAGGCTGGAGCAGGCCCGGGCCGAGCTCGAGGCCGGCCACGTCAAGGTCGCCGAGCAGGAGCGCGAGCTCGGCCGCATCGTGGTGGCCAACTACCAGACCGGCGACCCGAGCCTGATGGGCCTGTCCATGGTGCTGACCAGCCAGGACCCCACCGAGCTCACCGGCCAGCTCAACTCCGTCCAGAACGTCATCGACAAGGAGGACGCGACCCTGTCGCGCCTCGAGGCCACCAAGGTGCTGCTCGCGGTCCAGGAGCAGCAGGTCGAGGAGGCCAAGGACGAGGTCGCCGTACGCCGGCAGGCCGCCGCCGAGAACCTCGTCAAGAAGCAGGAGCTCGAGAAGCAGGCCGAGGCGCAGGAGCTGCAGGTCAAGAACCTCGTCACGCTGCGCGAGGAGGCCGCGGACAAGGCCGAGGAGGCCCGCCAGGCCGACCTCGCGACGCTGCGCAGCCTCGAGAAGGAGCAGAACCGGATCGCGGAGATCCTCCGGAAGCGGGCCGAGGCCGCCCGCCGTCGTGCTGCCGCCGCGGCGGCAGCCGCCAACAACGCCAGCGTCGGGCCGGTGCACTCCAACGGCTTCCTCGACTACCCGGTCCCGGGCAACGTCACGTCGCCGTACGGCTGGCGGACGCACCCGATCTACGGCTACCGCTCGCTGCACGACGGCATCGACATCGGCGCCGGATGCGGCACCCCGATCCGCGCGGTCGCCAGCGGCCGGGTGCTGCAGATGTACTACCAGAGCGCCTGGGGCAACCGGATCATCATCGACCACGGCTTCCACAAGGGCGCCGGCCTCGCGACGATCTCCAACCACCTCAGCGGCTACGCCGTCCACGAGGGGGAGTGGGTCCAGCGTGGCCAGATCATCGGCTACGTCGGCACCACCGGCTGGTCCACCGGCTGCCACCTGCACTTCACCGTGATGCAGAACGGCTCGCCCGTCGACCCGATGCGCTGGCTGTAGCACGTCGAGCCCGGGGCGCCTTCGGGTGGTCGAGTCCGGGTGGTCGAGCTTGTCGAGACCACTGGAGGGCTGACGAAACCGGTTGCCTCCGCCTGCGAGAATCGCGCCATGGCACGCGAGCAGGGGAAGAAGATGGTGGCGCAGAACCGCAAGGCGCGCCACGACTTCCACATCGAGGACACCTTCGAGGCCGGCCTGGTCCTGATGGGCACCGAGGTGAAGTCCCTGCGTGCCGGGCGCGCCTCGCTCGTCGACGGGTTCGCCGACATCGAGAACCACGAGGTCTGGCTGCACGGCGTGCACATCCCGGAGTACACCCAGGGCACCTGGACCAACCACTCCGCCCGTCGCAAGCGCAAGCTGCTGCTCAACCGCGCAGAGATCGACAAGATCGAGCGTCGGGTGGCCGAGAAGGGCCTGACGATCGTCCCGCTCGCGCTGTACTTCAAGGACGGCCGGGCCAAGGTCGAGATCGCCCTGGCCCGAGGCAAGAAGTCCTACGACAAGCGGCACTCCATCGCCGAGCGGCAGGCCAAGCGCGAGACCGAGCAGGCCATCGGCCGGCGGCTCAAGGGCTACCAGGACTGACTCCCGCCCTGACCCCTGCGCCAGCGCCGCGAGGCCCGGCTTAGGGTCGACCCGTGACGCTCTCGGACGCCGACGTACCGGCCTGGTGGGGGAGCCTCGGGCTGCCCGGGCTGTACGACGTGCACGTGCACTTCCTGCCGCCCCGGGTGATGGCGCGCGTACGCGAGCAGTTCGACTCGGCCGGGCCGCTCATCGGCCGGGCTTGGCCGCTGACCTACCGCGGCGACGACGAGGAGCGGGTCGGGCAGCTCCGTGCGCTCGGCGTACGGCGGTTCGGCGCGCTGCCCTACGCCCACAAGCCCGGCATCGCGGAGTTCCTCAACGACTGGGCGGCGGGCCTCGCCGACGCCGTCCCGGAGGTGCTCCGGTCGGCGACGTTCTACCCCGAGCCCGGCGCCGTCGAGTACGTCGCCCGCCGGATCGACGCCGGCACCGAGGTGTTCAAGGTGCACGTCCAGGTCGGCGACATCGACGTCATGGACCCGTTGCTGCGCGAGGTGTGGGGGACGCTCGAGGACACCGGGACGCCCGTGGTGATCCACGTGAACTCCGGCCCGGTGCCGACGTCGCGCACCGGTCCAGAGCCGCTGCGCGCCCTGATGGCGGCGTACCCGCGGCTCACGCTGGTCCTCGCCCACATGGGCGCGCCGCACTACGAGGAGTTCATGGCGGTCGCCGAGAAGTACGACCGGGTCCACCTCGACACCACGATGGCGTTCACCGACTTCTGGGAGGAGATGGCGCCGTTCCCGCCCGACCTGCTGCCGCGGCTGCGCGACCTGCAGCACAAGGTCGTGCTCGGCTCCGACTTCCCGAACATCCCCTACCCCTACGCGCACCAGCTCGAGGCGCTGGCCCGGCTCGGGCTCGGGGACGACTGGCTGCGCGATATCTGCTGGCACAACGGGGTCCGGTTGTTCCAGACTCCGCCCGACACCCCCACTCACGGGACGAAAGGTTCTGAATGAGCGACATCGATGTCCTCGCCGAGGAGTACTGGCAGCACTACCTCGACACCAACCCCACCGAGGCGCACCTGCTCGGCGACTACAGCAAGGCCGGCCGGTTCGAGGACGCCTCCCGGGCGGCCGAGGACCGCGACGTCGCCGCGCTGCGTGACTTCGCCCGCCGCGCCGAGGCGATCGACGAGTCGAGCCTCGACGAGCAGCAGCGGATCACCCGCGCCGTGCTGGCCGCCGACGCGACCAGCAAGGCGGACCTGCTCGAGGCCCGGCTGGCCGAGCTCGCCCCGGCCG
>NZ_CAMPGZ010000127.1 GCF_946885725.1 uncultured Nocardioides sp. | reverse complement strand
GATGGAGGGCGCGGTCGGCTGACCCGGCCCCGCCCCGCCCGTCCGGGTGGTCGCCCCGACGGGCGTGAGACCACCTGCCCCCGAGCAAGAAAGTGACACGACAGAAGTGACCGTGACCGACGCACGCGAGAGCGTGGAGTCCGCCCTCGAGCAGTCACCGGTGCAGTCCCACCTGCACCCGGTGTCCTCGTTCGACCTCGACGACCACCCGGTGCCCACCGGGCGCGAGGAGATCTGGCGGTTCACGCCGCTCAAGCGCCTCGCCGGCGCGCTCGACGACGCGCCGAGCGACGAGGGTGCGGCGACGTACGAGACCAGCGGCCCCGCGGAGTTCTTCGTGGGCACGCTCGCCCCGGGGCAGGCGCCCCGCGGGAAGGCGCTGGTGCCCGACGACCGCGCCTCCGCGGTGGCGTCGAAGAACACGCCCGAGGCCCTGCACGTGAAGGTCCCGGCCGACACCGTGCTCGACGAGCCGCTCGGCCTGACCGTCACCGGCGTCGCGGGCAAGCGCAGCAACGCGCACACCGTTCTCGAGGCGGGCACGCACTCCAAGTTCACCTTCGTGCTCGACCACCGCGGCTCCGGCGTGCACGCCGGCAACCTCGAGGTCGTCGTCGGCGACGGTGCCGACGTGACCGTGGTGTCCCTGCAGGACTGGGACGACGACGCCGTGCACGTGGGGACGCACGAGGCCAAGGTCGGCCGCGACGCGCGCTACAAGCACGTGATGATCTCGTTCGGCGGGTCCGTCGTGCGGGTCAACGCCAACGCGTCCTACGCCGGGCCTGGCGGCGAGGCCGAGCTGCTCGGGCTCTACTTCGCCGACGAGGGCCAGCACCTCGAGCACCGGCTGTTCGTCGACCACGACGCGCCGCGCACCAAGAGCCACGTGACCTACAAGGGCGCGCTCCAGGGCGACAAGGCGCACACGGTCTGGGTCGGCAACGTGCTGATCCGCAAGGTCGCCGAGGGCATCGAGACCTACGAGGAGAACCGCAACCTCGTGCTCACCGACGGCTGCCAGGCCGACTCGATCCCGAACCTCGAGATCGAGACCGGCGAGATCGAGGGCGCCGGCCACGCGTCGGCGACCGCCCGGTTCGACGACGAGCAGCTGTTCTACCTCCGTTCGCGCGGCGTACCGGAGGAGGAGGCGCAGCGCCTCGTCGTGCACGGCTTCTTCAACGACCTGATCCGCAAGGTCGGCGTCCCGGCGCTGGAGGAGAAGCTGATGGCCACGGTCGAGACCGAGCTCGCGAAGAACGTGCTCAAGGAGCTCGTGTCGTGAGCTGGGAGCGCGTCTGCTCGGTGAGCGAGGTCCCGGAGGACACCCCGCTGGGGGTGCTCGCCGGCGACTACGAGATCGCGATCGCGCGGCACGGCGACGAGTTCTTCGCGATCCAGGACCAGTGCAGCCACGCCGCGATCGCCCTGTCCGAGGGCGACGTCGAGGACTGCACGGTGGAGTGCTGGCTGCACGGCTCGCGCTTCGACCTCCGCACCGGCAAGCCCACCGGACTGCCGGCGACCGAGCCGGTTGCCACCTTCCCCGTCGAGGTACGCGGCGATGACGTGTACGTCGACACCGAGACCACCCTGAACGGAGTCACCCCCGCATGAGCACGTTGGAGATCAAGGACCTGCACGTCAGTGTCGACACCGAGGACGGCCCCAAGGAGATCCTCAAGGGCGTCGACCTGACCATCAAGGGCGGCGAGACCCACGCGATCATGGGGCCGAACGGGTCGGGCAAGTCGACTCTCGCGTACTCCATCGCCGGTCATCCGAAGTACACCGTGACCAGTGGCTCGGTGACGCTCGACGGGGCCGACGTCCTGGAGATGACCGTCGACGAGCGCGCCCGCGCCGGCCTGTTCCTGGCCATGCAGTACCCCGTCGAGGTGCCGGGTGTCTCGGTGGCGAACTTCCTGCGCACCGCCAAGACCTCGATCGACGGCGAGGCGCCGAAGCTGCGGACCTGGGTCAAGGACGTCAACGGCGCGATGGAGCGGCTCAAGCTCGACGCGTCGTTCTCGCAGCGGTCGGTCAACGAGGGCTTCTCCGGTGGTGAGAAGAAACGCCACGAGATCGTCCAGCTCGAGCTGCTCAACCCGAAGGTCGCCGTCCTCGACGAGACCGACTCGGGCCTCGACATCGACGCCCTGAAGATCGTGTCCGAGGGCGTCAACCGCTACCGCGAGCAGGGCGACCGCGGCGTGCTGCTGATCACGCACTACACGCGGATCCTGCGCTACATCAAGCCGGACTTCGTGCACGTCTTCGTCGACGGCAGGATCGCCGAGGAGGGCGGCCCGGAGCTCGCCGAGCGCCTGGAGGCCGAGGGCTATGAGCGTTACGTCAACGCCTGATTCGCAGCTGTCCGGGGGCCTCGCCGGCCTGCTGCCCGGGCTCGAGCTGATCCGGGCGGACTTCCCGATCCTGTCGCGCACGGTGGCCGACGGGAAGCCGCTGGTGTACCTCGACAGCGCCAACACCTCGCAGAAGCCGCAGGTGGTGGTCGACGCGATGGTCGACCACCTCGAGCGGCACAACGCCAACGTCGCCCGCGCCATGCACCAGCTCGGTGCGGAGTCGACGGCGGCGTTCGAGGGTGCCCGCGACAAGGTCGCGGCCTTCATCGGCGCGCCGTCGCGCGACGAGGTGATCTTCACCAAGAACGCCTCCGAGGCGCTCAACCTCGTCGCCAACACGTTCGCGTGGGCGCGCGGTGACCTGCAGCTCGGCGAGGGCGACGAGGTCGTCATCACCGAGATGGAGCACCACTCCAACATCGTCCCGTGGCAGCTGCTCACCGAGCGCACCGGCGCGAAGCTGCGCTGGTTCTCGATCACCGACGACGGACTGCTCGACCTGTCGCAGCTCGACGAGCTCATCAACGAGCGCACCAAGATCGTGTCGCTGACGTGGGTGTCCAACGCGCTCGGCACCATCAACCCGGTCGCCGAGATCGCCCGGCGCGCGCACGAGGTCGGCGCGGTCGTCGTGGTCGACGCCGCGCAGGCGGTGCCGCAGATGCCGGTGAACCTGGCCGCGATGGACGAGGCGGAGCGCCCGGACTTCCTGGCCTTCACCGGCCACAAGGTGACCGGCCCCACCGGCATCGGCGTGCTGTGGGGCCGCGCCTCGCTGCTCGAGCAGCTGCCGCCGTTCCTCGGTGGCGGGGAGATGATCGCGACCGTGTCGATGGAGCGGTCGACGTACGCGCCGATCCCGCACAAGTTCGAGGCCGGCACTCCGCCGATCGTCGAGGCCGTGGGTCTCGGCGCGGCCGTCGACTACCTCGGCGCCGTGGGCATGGAGGCCGTGCGCGCTCACGAGGAGGCGATCACCGCCTACGCGCTCGAGGGGCTTCGTTCCATCTCCGGGCTGACGATCCTCGGGCCGACCGGCGCGACCCTGCGCGGTGGCGCGATCTCGTTCGAGCTCGACGGCGTGCACCCGCACGACGTGGCCCAGGTGCTGGACTCGCGCGGTGTCGCCGTGCGCGCCGGGCACCACTGCGCCAAGCCGGCCCACAAGCGGTTCGGCGTGCAGAGCTCGACCCGGATGTCGTCGTACCTCTACACGACGCCGGCCGAGATCGACGCGCTGGTCGAGGGGCTGGAGTACACCAAGCGCTACTTCCGGGTGGGCTGATGGATCTCGACAGCCTGTACCAGGAGATCATCCTGGACCACTACAAGAACCCCCACCACAAGGGGCTCCGCGAGCCCTACGAGGCGGAGGTGCACCACGTGAACCCCACGTGCGGCGACGAGGTGACGCTGCGCGTGCACCTGTCCGGTGACGGCGCCGACGCGGTCGTCGAGGACGTGTCGTACGACGCCGAGGGGTGCTCGATCAGCCAGGCCTCTGCCTCGGTGATGACCGACCTGGTCATCGGCAAGACGGTCGCCGAGGCGTCGGAGCTGCACGAGGAGTTCCTTGCCCTCATGCAGGGCCGTGGCACGGTGGAACCGGACGAGGACCGCCTGGAGGACGGCATCGCCTTCGCGGGCGTGGCCAAGTTCCCGGCCCGCGTGAAGTGCGCGCTGCTGTCGTGGATGGCGTGGAAGGACGCGACCGCCCAGGCGGTTGAGAAGGAGGAGGCACGATGACGGAGAAGATGACCGAGAACCCGCACGCCGACCTGCCCGAGGTGGACACCGCCGGTGGCACTACGACGACCACCGTCGAGGACGTCACCGAGGCGATGAAGGACGTCGTCGACCCGGAGCTCGGCATCAACGTGGTCGACCTCGGCCTCGTCTACGGCGTACACCTCGACGAGCAGACCAACGTCGTGCTCGACATGACGCTGACCTCGGCGGCCTGCCCGCTGACCGACGTGATCACCGACCAGACCGAGCAGGCGCTCGAGGGCCTGGTCAACGACGTCGCGATCAACTGGGTCTGGATGCCGCCGTGGGGCCCGGACAAGATCACCGAGGACGGCCGCGAGCAGCTGCGCGCGCTCGGCTTCAACGTCTGAGCGTCCCGCTCGATGACCCGCACCGTCGCGGTGCCGCCCGAGCGGCTGGTGCGCTGGTGCGACAACTTCATCACCCGGCACGGCCCGACCATCTTCGACGTGGTCGACGGCCGGCTGAGCCTCACGGCCGACGACGGGGAGTCCGCGTCGGCCGTGCTGCCGTTCGGGCGGTCGTACTCCGGCCCGCCCGATCCTGCTTCGGTCGCCTCGGCGGCCGCTTCCCCGCTGACCTGGGGCGTGCTGCTCGTGCGCAAGGGCGGCTTCGCTGTTGCCCTGCTGGACGGGTCGGACCACGTCGTCGCGTCCAAGGTCGGCCAGCGGCACGTCCAGGGCCGCACCAAGGCCGGCGGCCAGTCCCAGCAGCGCTTCGCCCGCCGCCGCGACAACCAGGCCCGCCAGGCCTACGAGGCCGCCGCCGACCACGCCGCCCGGATCCTGTGCGGAGACGCCGGCGTGGCCGGGCCCATCACCCCGCGCACCGACCCCCGAGGTGCGGTGTGGCTCGGCCCGGGAGCTGACTCAGCTTCCGCCGACAGCGCTCGGGCAGGGTCTGGCGAGGGGTCGGTTGTGTCGCGACACGCCGCCGACGAGGCTGAATTACTGACTCCTCGGCGTCCTGGGCTGGAAGCCCGTCCTGCTCGGGAAGGCCGTCCTGGCGTCCAAGGCCGTCCTGGTGTCCAAGGCCGGCCTGGGTTGGGCGCCCGTCCTGGGCTGGAGGCCCTGGTGGTCGGGGGAGACCGCCAGGCCGTGGACATCGTGCTGGAGGACCGCCGGCTCGCCCCGCTCCGTGATCTCGTCGTCGACCCGTGGCTCCCCGTCCCCGACCCCCGACGCGCCGTACTCGACGACGCCATCGCCACCGCCCGCTCCCTCCAGATCACCCTCACCTCCGCGCAATAGCGCAGGGAGACGCCCGAGCGCGGCCACCTCAGGCAGGGGTGCGACAACCCTCAAACACGCGCGAGGAGTCACTAAATCAGCCTCGTCGGCGGCGTGTCGCGACACAACTGACCCCTCGGCACCACGCCGCGGAGGCACGTGCTCCTCGAGCCCAAGGGGGAGGGGGCGGCCTCACTTCCCACGAGGTATGGACGCATCCCACGTGGCATTTCCCTTGTTGAGCGGCAATAACCCCGCGTTACAGCAAGCGCTCGAGCGGGTCTTCGGCGCCGCGGGCGACCAGGGCCTCGCCGAGGGCGTCGGCGTGGCGGAGCGACCGCACGATGAGGGGTACGACGAAGGCGCGGGGGCTGGCTGCGAGGCCGCGGGCGCGCTGGGCGTCCCGGACCTCGTGGGCGAGGCCGACGACGACGGGGACGCAGCGGATGCCGAGCGCGAGCAGCAACCCGACGCGGGCGGGGTCGACGCCGACGAAGCGCAGCGGCCGGCAGAAGGAGACCAGCGCGTCGACCAGGGCGGTGGTCCGCGTCGTCAGCGTGACCAGGGCGGCGAGCAGCACGAGCATCGCGAGCACGCCGACGACCACGAAGGCACGAGAAGGGCCGTTGACGACGATGTGAAAGACGGCCGTGGCCAGCGCGATCCAGAGCAGCGGCCGGACCTGGGCAAGAGCCACCGACAGCGAGATCCCGGCGACGCCGTACAGCACCGCCACCACGCCGAGACCGACCAGGACCTGCCAGGGCGCGTCGAGGAAGACCGACACGACGCCGGCGCTCACGAGCAGCGCCAGCTTGAGCCCCGCCGGCGCCCGGTGCAGCGGCGAGGTGCCGGGCAGGTACAGCCCGAGCGTCACGACGTCGCCCCCATCAGCGACCGGTAGTGCGCGCACGCGGCGGCCGGGGAGTCGTCGCACACCAGCCGGCCCTCGTCGAACACCAGCACCCGGTCGAACCCCTCCAGCAGGTCCAGGTGGTGCGTCACCAGCACGACCTGCTGCGGCAGCCCGGCGACCACCTCGGCGATCCGTGTCGCGTTGCGCAGGTCGAGCAGTGTCGTCGGCTCGTCCATCACGAGCACGGCCGGCTCGGTCACCAGCACGGACGCGAGGGCGAGCAGCTGCTTCTGTCCGCCGGACAGCAGGTGGGCGGGGTGGTCGGCGTGGCCGTCGAGACCGTACGCCGCCAGCACGGAGGCGACGCGCGCGGCGACCTCGTCCTTCGGTACGCCGCGGCGGCGGAGCCCGAACGCGACGTCCTCGGCCACGGTCGGCATCACGATCTGCGCGTCGGGGTCGGTGAAGCAGAAGCCGACCAGCCGCCGGACCGCCCGGGCCTGCGACCGGGTGTCGAGCCCGTCGACGCGGACCCGGCCGGACGTCGGCAGCACCAGCCCGTTGAGCAGCCGCGCGAACGTCGACTTGCCCGACCCGTTCGCGCCGATCACGCCGACCCGCCGCTCGGGCAGCGTGACGGTCACGTCCGACAGCACGGTGCGCGCGGCCGCGCCGGCGCCGTACACGTGGCTGACGCCGTCCACCTCGATCACGGGCACGTCCGCACCACCATCGCGACGCCCTGCCCGCCGCCGACGGCGATCGCGGCGAGACCGGTCCGGCCGCGGCCCTCGCGGACCAGCTGGGTGAACAGCCGCACGGCCAGCACCGCGCCCGACGCGCCCCACGGGTGACCGAGCGCGAGCGCGCCGCCGTCGGGGCAGACCCGCGCCTCGTCCAGCCCGAGGTCGTCGCAGCAGGCGAGCACCTGCCCGGCGAACGCCTCGTTGAGCTCCACGGCGTCCACCTCGTCGAGCGTGAGCCCGGCGCGGTCGAGCGCGGCTCGTACGGCGGGCACCAGCCCGAGCCCGGGCAGCTGCGGGTCGACGCCGGCGGTCGCGGTGGCCAGGATCTGCAGTCCCGGTACGTCGAGCCCGGCGTGCGTCGCCGCGTCGACCACCGCCACCACGGCGGCGCCGTCGTTCACCCCGCAGGAGTTGCCGGCCGTCACGGTCCCGTCCTCGGCGAACGCCGGACGCAGCCGAGCCAGCCGTTCAACGGTCATCCCCGGCCGGACCCGCTCGTCCCGGGGCAGCCCGCCGACCGGCAGCACCTCGTCGTCGAACACGCCCGCGTCCCACGCGGCTGCGGCCCGCGCGTGCGAGCGCGCGGCGTAGGCGTCCTGGCGCGCGCGGCTCACGCCGTACTTCGCCGCCAGCGCGTCCGCCGCCACGCCCATGTCCGGGTCGCCCAGCTCGGCCGGGGCGAACGGGGCCCGGGCGTAGCGCACCGGGTCCTGCCCATCGACCGGCGGCCAGTACCGCCACGGCGCCGTCGACGCCGACTCGGCGCCACCCGCGAGCACCAGCCCCGGCCGCGACCGGACCAGCGCGGCCGCCACGTCGATCGCCGCAAGTCCGGAGCCGCACTGCCGGTCCACGGTCAGGGCGGGTACGTCGACCGGAAGGCCCGCCGACAACGCGGCCACACGCGCGACGTCACCGCCCGGGCCCATGCAGTTGCCGAGCACGACGTCCGAGGGGAGCAGCCCGTCCACCGAACGGGCGAGCGCCGCCAGCACCGGGGCGGCCAGGCCCGCCGCCGTCACCTCACTCAGCGCGTGGCCGGCGGTGCCGATCGGGGTGCGCAGCGCGCCCACGATCACCGGCGCGTCGACGGGAGGCTGCTGCACGGCTCAACCGTAGAGCCGCTGAGCGAGCGCGGCTCGGTCGACCTTGCCGGCGGACGTGAGCGGCAGCGCGGCGACGTGCTCCCAGCGGCGCGGACGGGCCGCGTCCACCAGTTCCTTTCGCGCGACCGCGGCCAGCGCCGGAGGGTCCCGTTCGTCGGTGACCACGGCCGCGAGCACCTCGCCCAACGTCGGGTGCGGGACGCCCAGGACCACCACCTCGCCACGGGCGTGCGCGCGCAGCACCGCCTCCACCTCGGCGACCAGCACGGTCGCGCCGCCGGTGGTGACGGCGTCGGGCCGACCGTGCAGCACGAGCACACCGTCCTCCCAGGCACCGCGGTCGCCGACCGTGGCCCAGCCGTCGGCGTCGGCGTGCCCCTCCGCGACGTACGGCGAGCGCACCCACACCTCGCCGTCCCGCAGCTCCACCTCTACGCCCGGGAACGGCCGCAGCGACGCGGCGTCGCGACCCCAGGCGACGAACGACAGCTCGGCCGCGCCGTAGTAGTGGTGCACGACGAGCCCCGCCGCTTCCGCGCGGTCCGCTAGCGCACGCCCGAGCGGCGCACCGGCGACCACGACGGCCAGGCCAGGGGGAAAGGCGCGGTCGAGCAGCGCGTCGAGCGCGCTCGGCGTGAGCACCGCGTGCGTCGCCTCCGCCACGTCGCCGACGACGGAGGCGCCGGCCCACGCCGCCTGTACCCGGGCGAAGACGTTCATCGAGCCGCTCCCGGGCCCGGGCACCCACACTCGGCTGCCGGGTCCGATGCCGGACAGGTCCGTCACCGCGTCGAACGACGCGACCCAGGACGACGTCGTGCGCGTGACGACGCGCGGCGTCCGGGTGGTCCCGCCCGTGCGGAGCGTCACCGGCTCGCCGCGCTCGTGCGCGAGGGCGAACTCCGCGACCGGGTCGGCCGCGACGGTCAGGTCGTGCTCAGACAGCCTGCTGCTCCGCGGCCCTGCGCTCGGCGCGCTCCCCGAGCAGACCTGGGTACGCCGCGTGCACGCCGCGCGCCACCAGCGCCGCCACCACGACCTTGATCAGGTCGCCGGGCAGGTAGATCCAGGTCGGGACCGCGGCCGCCCACGGTGTGATGCCGAGGACGATCGCCATGCCGGCGATGCCGAAGGCGTAGAGCACCACGACGCCGCCGACGAAGTTCGCGACGATCCCCCAGTGCAGCTTGTACGCCGGACCGGCGCGCTCGCTGAGCCACCCCACGACGTACGCGGCGACGGGATACCCGATCAGGAACCCGACCGACGGCCCGACGAAAACCCCGAGGCCGCCGCGGCCTCCGGCCAGGAGCGGCAGCCCGACCGCGACGAGCGCGAGGAACAGCACGAGCGACAGGCCGCCTCGGCGAGCACCGAGCACGGCGCCGGCGAGCATGACGCCCAGCGACTGCGCGGTGATCGGCACGGCGAAGCCGGGCGGGACGAACGCGGGAACGAGGCCGAGGGCGGCGACGACGCCGGCGAACATGGCCACGAGGGCCAGGTCGCGCGACGTGAAGCGGGGGGAGGAGGACGTCACCCGCGGCAGTCTAGGGACAGCGTTCCGAGACCGACCGAGCCGGTCCGGTCCGCGGTCCGGTGGACGGGGGAGACGGGCTCAGGACCGCCCGTCGCGCTCCAGACCCAGGGTGCCGAGCAGGTCCTCGTGCAGCTCGAACCAGACCGTGTGGCAGGAGTCGATGCGCGGCTCGTCGACCCACTTCCGCTCACCGTTGTCGACCTTGGCCAGTGCCGCGGCGTACCGCTCGGGATAGCCCCGGAAGCGCTCGAGCGCCCCGGCCAGCGCCGCGCCCACCGGCTCCAGCCGCCGGCCGAGCGAGGCGAGGTCGTCGAGCACCCGCTCGTCCCAGGCCCAGTCGTCGTGGTCGTTGACCGCCATCCTGTCCCAGGGCTGGGGGCGGATCTGCCAGCGCGTGGTGGCGTCCAGGAACCGTGCGTTGAGCCGGGCGAAGGTCGCGTGCGCCTCGGTCACCACCCCCCGCGCGCCGGCCTCGTCGAGCTCGGCCGCGAGCCGGCGGTCGTCCTCGGCGCGGCCGCGGTCGGTGATGCCCCAGCCGGTCAGGTCCGCGAACGACGCGCGGGAGACCTGGCCGTAGGCCTCGGCGTCGAGCAGCAGCTCCTCCACCTCGTGCGGGTCGAGGTCGAAGCGCCGGGCCACCTGGGCCGCGGTCGCCATGCCGAGGATCCGGACGCCGTGCAGCGTGAGCAGCTCGGGGGTCGAGGTGGCGGCCATGCCGCGAACCTACCGCCGACCACCACGCGTCCCACGGACGCCGGCGGCGTCTGGTTGGCTGGACCACCGTGATCGCCATCCTGCTCAGCAGCACCTCCGCGCTCGTGGTGTCGCTGGTGCTGACCCGCTGGGCGATCCGGCAGTTCGCCGCCTGGGGCCTCGGCCAGCTGATCCGCGAGGACGGCCCCACCACGCACCACACCAAGCGCGGCACCCCGACGATGGGCGGCGCCGTCGTCGTGCTCGCGGTCCTGGTCGGCTACGCGTGCGCCCACCTGGTCCGCTGGCAGCCACCGACGCGGTCCGGTCTCCTGCTGCTGTTCCTGCTGGTGGGCATGGCCGCCGTCGGCTTCCTCGACGACTTCATCAAGGTCCGGATGCAGCGCAGCCTCGGTCTACGCAGCCGCGCCAAGCTCGTCGGGCAGACCCTGGTCGCCGGCACGTTCGGCGTCCTCGCGCTGCACCCGGCGATGGGGGACGGTTCGGTCGCGGCGATGTCACGACGGCTCTCGTTCGCGCGCGACTTCGGACCCGAGCTGCCATGGCTTGTCGTCCTTGCCCTGGTCTGGCTGGTGGTGAGCGGGACCAGCAACGCCACGAACCTGACGGACGGGCTGGACGGCCTGCTCGCCGGCAGCGCCACGGCAGTCTTCGCGGCGTACGTCGTCATCGGCTTCTGGCAGAACACCCACCTGTGCGGACCCGCCGCCGAGTGGCCCGGGTGCTACCAGGTGGCCGCCCCCCTCGACCTGGCGGTCATCGCGGCCGCCCTGGCCGGCGCGTGCTTCGGCTTCCTGTGGTGGAACGCCTCACCGGCGCAGATCATCCTGGGTGACACGGGCTCCCTCGCCCTCGGTGCGGCGATGGCCGGGCTCTCGCTGCTGACGCGGACCGAGCTGCTGCTGGTCGTGCTCGGCGGCCTGTACGTCGCCGTCACCGGCTCGGTGATGCTGCAGGTGAGCTGGTTCAAGCTGACGCGGCGCACGACCGGCACGGGCAAACGGCTCTTCCGGATGACGCCCCTGCACCACCACTTCGAGCTCCTCGGCTGGGAGCAGGTAACCGTGGTGATCCGGTTCTGGATCATCGCCGGCGTCTGCGCCGTCGCCGCGATCGGCCTCTTCTACAACGACTGGCTGCTCAGCCAGTGAGGCCCGGTGAGGCTCAGAGCCGCGACGCGGAGAACGTGTCGCAGGCCTCCACCGAGCCGGTACGACGGCCGGTGTTGAACCAGTCCATCCGCTGCTGAGCCGAGCCGTGCGTCCAGCGGTCCGGGTCGACGCGACCGGTCGAGCGCTTCTGGATCCGGTCGTCGCCCACCGCGCGCGCGGCGTCCAGGGCGTCCTCGACGTCCTGCTGGGTGAGCTCGATGATGAACGGCTCGCCGGTCTCGTCGGGCACCTCGGTGGCGTACTTCGCCCAGATCCCTGCGTAGCAGTCGGCCTGCAGCTCCAGCCGCACGGCGTCGCTGTTCGGCCCCTGCTGGGTGCGGACCTGGCCCATCGTGCCGAGGATGTTCTGCACGTGGTGGCCGTACTCGTGCGCGATCACGTACGCCTCACTGAACGGCCCGCCCCGTGCACCGAGCTGCCCCTGCAGCATCTCCTCGAAGAACGCCGGGTCGAGGTACACGCGCTCGTCGACCGAGCAGTAGAACGGGCCGACGTCCGAAGTCGCGCTGCCGCAGCCGGTGTCGACGCGACCTTCGGGGAACAAGATGGTGGTCGCCTCGCGGTACTCGACGCCGGTCTGCTCGGGCAGCGCCTCGGACCAGAAGGCCTGGATCGAGTTCACGTCCGCCTGCAGCGCGCAGGTGCGGTCGCGGTTGGCGTCCGCGCCGGACTCGCAGTTCTCCAGCGAGCTCTCGGTGCCGCTGCCGCCGCCGGCACCGGGGCCGACCGACGGTGACCCGCCGAGCTGGCTCTGCAGC
>NZ_CAMPGZ010000126.1 GCF_946885725.1 uncultured Nocardioides sp. | reverse complement strand
ACGCCCAGCGGAAGCTGTCGCCACTGATCGTGCGGTCCGCCTTTGTTCCATCCAGCTGCAGCGACAGCACCCGGCCGAACCACTCGCCGTTGCCGTCGCGCGCGGTCACCCGGATCCGGCGCAGGTCGCCGATCGCCGGGTAGGCGCGCTCGAGCTTGCGCACGTCGACCGTCACTGCCCAGGTGTTCATCGGGTTCGCGTCGTGGGCGTCGAAGGGGTCGGACTGGGCCGGGAGGTACGGCGTCGACCCCGCAGCGGTCCAGCCGCCGCTGGACGAGGAGAACTGCGTGAACGCGGGCTTCCCCTCGTAGGTGAGGATCTGCCCGGCCGTCGCCGTCACGGCCGCGCTCGCAGCCGGGTGCTCTGCCCCCACCCCGCCGTACACCTGGCAGGAGGTGGTGTCGCAGATGTGGAAGTAGCGCTTGCGGTTCTCGGCGCGCGACCAGGCGCCGTAGGTGCGCGCGGCGATCGCCTGCGCCTTGACCGCCTCGGGGTGCCACGACGCGGGCATCTCGTCGGCGATGACGCCGCGGACGTAGTCGTCGAGCTTGACGATGTTGACGGTGTCGCGGGTCTTCGAGCCGGGCGCCGGCGAGGCCGCGCGGAGCTTGCCGCGGTAGCTGCGCTCGCCGGTCGGCGTCCAGAGGGTCATGGGGCGACCGCCCGCCTGGAACTGCAGGTCGCCGACGAACGACGGGACACCGTCCGGGCGCCAGGAGCGCCAGGTGCCACCGACGCGGTACTGCACGATCGGCTTGCCGCCGGCGACGTGCAGCCGCCAGCGGGTGGCCTTGTCGATGACGGGCAGCGTGTACGTCGCCTTCGCGCCGCGGTCGCGGACCTTGAGGCCGGCAACCGGGCTGACCACGACGTCGTCGGTGGTGTCGGAGGTGACCAGCACCCGCATGCGGCCGGCGGCCGTCGCCAGCGCCGTACCGGGGTAGTAGAACCCGACGATCTGGTGCGCGGTCAGGCCCTGCCGGGCGGCGCCGTACGCGCCGTACTGGCTCATCCCGTGGCCGTGTCCGTAGCCGTGCCCGCGCACGACGACCTTGTCGCCCGCCGGGATCCAGTAGGACTGGTCGACGGTGACGGCCGGAGCCTGCGACCCGACGGCGCCGACGAGCAGGGCCGTGACCACGCCGATCGCCCCCGCGACGCTCGAGGCGCTGCGGGACGGCCAGGCACGGACGGCCAGCCGGTCGCGCCTGCGGCGTGACTGCATCTGGTCTTCCCCTAGGTTCGGCCACACGCATCGCACCTGCTTCGGCGCGCCCCGGCTTCCCTCCGGTCCGTGCCGACGCGCCTCACCGGACTTCCCGATCCGGCGCGGCGCGGCGCGACATATGTGGCGAAAGTGTCTTCAGTTGTCCGAGTGACTGCTGATTCTGACAGATTCCCGGCGTTTCGTGCCACGGAATCCGCGACTCCTCGTGCTAATGAGCGCGGAGCAGTTCATGTAATGCGGCTTCACGCGGCGCCGTAGGCTCGAGGCATGGAGCTCCTGGTCCTGCTGCTGGTCATCGGCGTCGTGGTGTTCGGCGCGCAGAAGGTGGCCGCGCGCCGCCGGCAGGCCGAGCTCGAGTCCCGCGAGGCCGCCGAGCTCGCCGCGGTGCGCACGGTGACCGAGGAGGACGTCACCCGGTTCGGCGAGGAGCTCCAGCAGCTCGACAGCGACATGCTCACCGAGCAGCTCGACCAGGCGGCGCGGCAGGACTGGCAACGCGCGCTCGACTCCTACGAGGCGGCCAAGGAGTCGCTGCGGCTGGCCACCCGCAAGGACGACATCCGGCACGTGACCGAGGCGCTCGAGGACGGGCGGTACGCCGTCGCCTGCGTCCAGGCGCGCGTCGAGGGCCGCCCGCTGCCGCCCCGGCGGCCGCCGTGCTTCTTCAACCCCGCGCACGGCCCGTCCACCACCGACATCGAGTGGGCGCCGCCGGGTGGCCAGAAGCGGCAGATCCCGGTGTGCGCCGCCGACGAGGACCGCGTCCGCCAGGGCGCCGAGCCCGACATCCGCACGGTCCGGCAGGGCGTCGGCAGGGTGCCGTACTGGCAGGGCGGTCCGGCCTACTCGCCGTACGCCTCGGGCTACTTCGGCAGCTACGCCATGACCGGCCTGATCCCGGGCTTCCTGCTCGGCTCGATGCTCGCCTCCGACTGGGGCGGCGCCGACGGCTTCGACACCGGCGGCGAGGGCTTCGACGGTGGCGGTGAAGGCGGCGACGGAGGCGGCTTCGACGACGGCGGCGGCTCCGACTTCGGGGGTGACGGCGGCGGGTTCGACGGCGGCTTCGACTTCGGCGGCGGCGACTTCGGCTTCTGAGCCGCTCCGGGGCGTTGCGGTTTGGTCCCCAACCGCAAGATCGCGCGCCTGCGCATTGCGGTTTGGTCCCCAACCGCAGGATCCGGCCACCGGACCATGCGGTCTTTGACCAATCGACGACGTGCCGTCGCCCGGTGAGGACTGCTGTCAGTCGACCCGGTGCAGCCGCCGAGCGGCCTCAGCGACGGACCCGCTCATCGACGGGTACACCGTGAACGCGTGGGCGACCTGGTCGGCGGTGAGGTGCTCGGAAACCGCGACCGCGACGGGGTGGATCAGCTCGCTGGCGCGCGGGCCGACGACGACGCCACCGACGATGTGGCCGGTCCCGCGCCGGGCGAACAGCTTCACGAAGCCGTCCCGGACGCCCTGCATCTTCGCGCGCGGGTTGCCCGACAGCGGCAGCATCACGCACTCCGCGTCGATCTCGCCGGCGTCGACGGCCTTCTGCGTGTAGCCGACCGTCGCGATCTCGGGCGCGGTGAAGACGTTGGACGACACCCGCTTCAGGTCCAGCGGTTGTACGGCGTCGCCGAGGAAGTGCCACATCGCGATCCGGCCTTGCATGGCGGCGACCGACGCGAGCATCAGCACGCCGGTGCAGTCGCCGGCGGCGTACACGCCTCGCGCCGACGTCCGCGACACCTTGTCGACCACGACGTTGCCGGACTCGTCGACCTCGACGCCGGCCTCCTCCAGACCGAGGCCGCGGGTGTTGGGGATCGAGCCCAGCGCGAGCAGGCAGTGCGTGCCCTCGACGGTCCGGCCGTCGGTCAGCGTCACGGTGACGGTGTCGCCCTCGCGGGTCACCGACGCCATCCGCGACTTCGAGAGCACGGTCATTCCGCGGCGTCTGAAGACCTGCTCGATGACCTCGGCGGCGTCCGCGTCCTCGCCCGGCAGCACCCGGTCGCGGCTGGACACCAGCGTGACGTCGATGCCGAGCGCGTTGTAGGCCGATGCGAACTCCGCGCCGGTCACCCCGGAACCGACCACGATCAGCTTCTCCGGCACCTCTTCGAGGTCGTAGACCTGCTCCCAGGTGAGGATCCGCTCCCCGTCGGGCTTGGCGGTGTCGAGGGTGCGCGGTGACGCGCCGGTCGCGACGAGTACGGCGTCGGCCTCGACGACCTCGCTGCCGCCGTCGTTCAGCTCGACGGCGACCTTGCCGGGCCCGTCGAGGCGGCCGCGGCCGGCGAGGATCCGGACGTTCTCACGGGTGAGCCGGCGCTCGATGTCGGCGGACTGCGCGAGCGCGAGCCGTTTGACGCGGCCGTTGACCTTGGCCAGGTCGACGCTCAGGCGGTCGTCGTGCTTGCCGGGTGCGCCGATGATCAGGCCGAGCTCGTCGGCCTCCTCCATGTCGGCCATCAGCTCGGCGGTCGCGATCAGGGTCTTGCTCGGCACGCAGTCGGTGATGACCGCCGACCCGCCGAGCCCGTCGGAGTCGACCACCGTGACGTCGGCCCCGAGCTGGGCGGCCACCAGCGCCGCCTCGTAGCCGCCGGGTCCGCCACCGATCACCACGACACGATTCACGCGCCTCATCCTCGCATCCGAGCGGCTGCCGGGCGGGGCCCGGTCCCAAGCACTACAGTCTGGCCGTGCCGTTGTACGCCGCGTACGGGTCCAACATGGACCCCCAGCGCATGATGGAGCGCTGCCCGCACTCGCCGCTGCGCACCACCGGCTGGCTGCTGGGCTGGCGGCTGACGTTCGGCGGCGAGGACCTCGGCTGGGACGGCGCGCTCGCCACGATCGTGGAGGACCCGCTCGAGCAGGTGTTCGTCGCGGTGTACGACATCACCGAGGAGGACGAGGCGGCGCTCGACAGCTGGGAGAGCGCCGACACCGGCCTCTACCGCAAGACCCGCGTCCGCGTCACGACGCTGCTCGGCGAGCAGCTCGCCTGGACCTACGTCCTCGACGCCTACGAGGGCGGTCTCCCCTCCGCGTCGTACGTCGGGATCCTGGCCGAGGCCGCGGAGGCCGCCGACGCGCCGGCCGACTACGTCGAGGCGCTGCGCGCCCGGCCGTGCCGGTCCATCGGCCACTAAGAAGAACCTGGCCGACTACGCTCACCGCGTGAACAACCCCTCGAGCGAACCCCAGCAGCTGGCCGCCGCGGCCGCCGACCGGCTCCGCGAGCTGACCGGCGTCGACAAGCACGACGTCGCTCTCGTGATGGGCTCCGGCTGGTTGCCGGCCGTCGACGCCCTCGGCGAGGCCACCGCCGAGCTGAGCACCACGGACCTCCCGGGCTTCTCCGCGTCGGCCGTGCAGGGCCACGCCGGCAAGATCCGCTCGGTCCGCGCCGGCGACAAGAACCTGCTCGTGTTCCTCGGCCGCACCCACTTCTACGAGGGCCGCGGCGTCCGCGCGGTCGTGCACGGCGTGCGCACCGCGGCCGCCGCCGGCTGCCGCGTCATGGTGCTCACCAACGGCTGCGGCGGGCTGAAGGAGACCTGGACGCCCGGCACCCCGGTCCTGATCAGCGACCACATCAACCTGACCGCGACCTCGCCGATCGAGGGGGCGCACTTCGTCGACCTCACCGACCTCTACTCCTCCCGGCTGCGCACGCTGTGCAAGGAGGTGGACCCGAGCCTCGACGAGGGCGTCTACGTCCAGTTCCCCGGGCCGCACTACGAGACCCCGGCCGAGATCCGCATGGTCCGCACCATCGGCGGCGACCTGGTCGGCATGTCCACGGTGCTCGAGGCGATCGCGGCGCGCGAGGCCGGCATGGAGGTGCTCGGCATCTCGCTGGTCACCAACCTGGCCGCGGGCATGACCGGCGAGGCGCTCAACCACGAGGAGGTCCTCGAGGCCGGACGGGCCGCGGCCAGCCGCATGGGCGAGCTGCTCGGCGCGATCGTCCCGAGGGTCTGAGGCGTGCGCGTCCTCGTCACCGGCGCCGCCGGCAGCATCGGCACGATCCTGCTCCCCGGCCTGACGGCCCGTGGCCACGAGGTCATCGGCCTCGACCGCAGCACGGCCCCCGACGGCTCCGACACCGCGTGGTACGCCGTCGACTGCACCGACCCCGACGCGGTCGAGGCGGTGTTCGTCGACCTCGCCCGCTCCGGCGGCATCGAGGCGGTCGTCCATCTCGCCGGCATCCCCACGGAGGCCTCGCTGACCGAGGAGCTCGACAGCCATGTGGTCAGCACGGCCGCGTTGCTCGACGCGATGGTCCGCCACGGCGTCGACCGGATCGTCTACGCCAGCAGCAACCACGCCGTCGGCCGGACGCCGCGCACCGACCTGCTCACCACCGACGTGCGCCCGCGGCCCGACACCTTCTACGGCGTCGCCAAGGTCGCCGCCGAGGCGCTGCTCAGCCTGTACGTCGACCGGCACGGCATCGACGCGGTGGCGCTGCGCATCGGGTCGTTCCTGCCGCAGCCCGAGACCAGGCGTGGCCTGTCCACCTGGCTCTCCCACGACGACGCCGTCCGGATGGTCGACGCCGCGCTGACCGCGCCCGCCCCCGGCTTCGCAGTCGTCTACGGCATCTCCGCCAACAGCCGCGCCTGGTGGGACCTCGAGCCCGGACGCGCGCTCGGCTACCACCCCGAGGACGACGCGGAGGCCTACGCCGGCGAGATCCCCGAGCGTCGCGAGGACGACGTCGAGGCCGGCCACGTCGGCGGCCCGTTCGTCACCGAGAAGTTCTACCGACCCGCGCTCTGACCTCGCCGGTCGCGCAGTCACTAGGGTGCGGGCATGACCGTCTCGACCGACCTCCTCGACCGGGCCCGCGCGTGGGCGGCCGACGACCCCGACGCCACCACTCGGGCCGAAGTCGAGGCACTCGTCGCCGCGGCGACGGCCGACCCGGACGGCCCCGAGGCGCGCGACCTCGCCGACCGGTTCGCCGGCACCCTCGAGTTCGGTACGGCGGGCCTGCGCGGCGCGCTGGGCGGCGGGCCCAACCGGATGAACCGCGCCGTGGTCATCCGCGCGGCCGCCGGCCTGGCGGCGTACCTGAAGGACAACGGCGCCGGTCCCGACGCCGCGGTCGTGATCGGCTTCGACGCCCGCCACTACTCCGACGTGTTCGCCCAGGACACCGCCGCTGTCATGCGCGGCGCCGGCCTGCGCGCGCTGCTCCTCCCCCGGCCGCTGCCGACCCCGGTCCTCGCCTACGCGATCCGCAAGCTCGGCTGCGTCGCCGGCGTGATGGTGACGGCGTCGCACAACCCGCCGCAGGACAACGGCTACAAGGTCTACCTCGGCGACGGCAGCCAGATCGTGCCACCGGCCGACGCCGGGATCGCCGAGCGGATCGTGGCCGTCACGGCCGTCGCCGACGTACCGCGCGGTGACGGCTGGGAGGTCCTGGGTGACGACCTGGTCGACGCCTACCTCGACGACGTCGCCGCGCTCGTCGCACCCGGCGGCCCCCGGGACATCACGACCGTCTACACGCCGCTGCACGGCGTCGGCGGCGAGTCCGTCGGGCTGGTGCTCGAGCGCGCCGGCTTCCCGGCCCCGCACGTCGCGACGGCGCAGGCCGAGCCCGACCCCGACTTCCCGACCGTCGCGTTCCCCAACCCGGAGGAGCCCGGCGCGATGGACCTCGCCATGGACCTCGCTGCCGAAGTGGGGGCCGATCTGGTCGTCGCCAACGACCCCGACGCGGACCGCTGCGCCGTCGCCGTCCCCGGCCCGCACGGCTGGCGGATGCTCCGCGGCGACGAGGTCGGGGCGCTGCTGGCCGACTTCCTGCTGCGTCGCGGCACCGAGGGCGTGTACGCCGCCTCGATCGTGTCGTCCTCGCTGGTCGGCGTGCTGGCCAAGAAGCACGGCCAGCCGTACGTCGAGACGCTCACGGGCTTCAAGTGGATCGCGCGCGTCGACGGCCTCGCGTTCGGCTACGAGGAGGCGCTCGGCTACTGCGTGGCGCCGCACCTGGTCCGCGACAAGGACGGGGTGTCCGCGCTGCTCCGGGTGGTCGAGCTCGCCGCCGAGCTGAAGGCCGAGGGGCGCACGCTCGTCGACCGGCTCGACGACATCGCCCGCGAGCACGGCCTGTTCGCCACCGACCAGCTCTCCGTGCGGGTCACCGACCTCGCTCAGATCAAGGACGCGATGGCGCGGCTGCGCACGTCGCCGCCCTCGTCGCTCGGCGGCCTCGTCGTGGAGCAGGTCGACGACCTCGCCCTCGGTAGCGCCGACCTGCCGCCGACCGACGGGCTGCGCTACCTGCTCGCCGACCGGGCGCGGGTGATCGTGCGGCCGTCGGGCACCGAGCCGAAGCTCAAGGCCTACCTCGAGGTCGTCGTACCCGTCGAGGCAGACGACGACGGCGGCGTCGACGCCGCACGCATCGTGGCGGCCGGAAGGCTCGATGCGATCCGCGCCGACCTCGCCGCCGCGGCCGGGCTCTGACCCGCGGGCGCGGTCAGACGAGCAGGAGCGAGCCGAGGAACGCCAGCCCGCTCACCACGAGCACGGCCACCTCGGGCCACGCGGTGATCCGCTGCGGATCGCCCGGCGCGCGGCCGGTCTCGCGGTGCTCCCGCTTGGCCGACTCCACGAGCTCCTCGAGCCGGGTCACCACGAACGTCTGGTAGCTCATCGCACGCTCGTCGAGGTTGGCGCGCTCGGCCTTGGCCCGCAGCTCGGAGAACCGGCTGCGCCCGATGTCCGCCTCGTCGACCGCCCGGCGGCGGCGCTCCTTGATGTCGTTGCGGATCGAGTTGCCGATCCCGATGCAGCTGTAGCGCTGGTCGCCGACCCACAGCGACAGCGTCTGGCCCATCGCGACCTCGTCGACGGCGGCCAGCGGCACGTGGTGGTCGCGGACGGCGTTCTTGAGCACGACGTGCCGGGGGTACGCCGTCGCCCGGGGCCGCATCTGCGTCACCCAGATCACGGCGCCGAAGAACACCGCGCCGAGGCCGATACGCAGCCCCGTGACGGTGTGCACCGCGAACAGCACGTAGACCAGGGCGATGGTCACGAAGACGAGGCCGAACCAGCCCAGGGCCTGGCCGCTGGTCGGCTTGAACCGCTCGACGGGCTGGGGACGCTGGGCGCTCGTCGCGGCGCCCGCTTCGGAACCGGACATGTGCCCGATTGTGCCTCTCCGCCGCCGTTTTCCCACAACGCGGAACGATCCCTATGCTTGACGAGTGACCACCCTGAGCCCTCAGTCGTCGACGACAGGGAGCTCCCACCACGTCCCGGAGGCCCTGGCCGACGCGACGTCGTCGGACTCCTCGCTGCGACGTTTTCTCCACGGACTGCCGGGGGTGGACCAGGTCGGCGCGGAGGCCCGCGCCGCAGCGCTCGGCACCCGCTCTATCAAGACGACCGCCAAGGAGTTCGCCCTCGACCTGGCGATCCGGATGGTCGACCTCACGACGCTCGAGGGCCAGGACACCCCCGGCAAGGTCCGCGCACTGGCCTCCAAGGCGTTGCGCCCCGACCCCGCCGACCCGACCTGCCCGCAGGTCGCCGCGGTGTGCGTCTACCCCGACATGGTGGCCACGGCCAAGGAGGTCCTCGGCGACTCGGGCGTCAAGGTCGCCGCGGTCGCCACGGCCTTCCCGTCCGGCCGCGCGGCGCGCGACATCAAGCTGATGGACACCCGTGACGCGGTCGAGGCCGGCGCCGACGAGATCGACATGGTCATCGACCGTGGCGCGTTTCTGGCCGGCCGCTACATGCAGGTCTTCGAGGAGATCGTCGCGGTGCGCGAGGTGTGCGGCGACGCGCACCTGAAGGTGATCTTCGAGACCGGCGAGCTTCAGACCTACGACAACGTCCGTCGGGCCTCGTGGCTCGCGATGATGGCCGGCGGGCACTTCATCAAGACCTCCACCGGCAAGGTGCAGCCGGCGGCCACGCTGCCGGTCACGCTGGTGATGCTCGAGGCGGTCCGCGACTACCGCGCGCTCACCGGCCAGATGGTCGGCGTGAAGCCGGCCGGCGGCATCCGGACCGCCAAGGACGCCATCAAGTACCTCGTCACGGTCAACGAGGTCGCCGGCCAGGACTGGCTCGACCCCGACTGGTTCCGCTTCGGCGCCTCCACGCTGCTCAACGACCTGCTGATGCAGCGGACCAAGATGCGCACCGGCCGCTACTCCGGCCCCGACTACTTCACCCTGGACTGAGCATGGCATCCCGAGAAAACACTTCGACCACCTCTGACGAGAAGCGGTCCCCGAGGAGCGAGCGTCTCGAAGGGTTCGAGTACGCCCCCGCGCCCGAGTCGCGCGCGATCGTCGACATCAAGTCGTCGTACGGCCTCTTCATCAACGGCGAGTTCGTCGACCCCTCCGGCGGCGCGACGTTCAAGACCATCTCCCCCGCGACCGAGGAGGTGCTGGCCGAGGTCAGCGAGGCCTCCGCGGAGGACGTCGACCTCGCGGTCAAGGCCGCGCGGCGTGCCTACACGCGGATCTGGTCGAAGATGTCGGGCCGCGAGCGTGGCAAGTACCTCTTCCGCATCGCCCGCATCCTGCAGGAGCGCGGTCGCGAGCTCGCCGTGCTCGAGTCCATCGACAACGGCAAGCCGATCAAGGAGTCCCGCGACGTCGACGTGCCTCTCACCGCGGCGTTCTTCTTCTACTACGCCGGATGGGCGGACAAGCTCGAGTACGCCGGACTCGGCCCCGACCCGCAGCCGCACGGTGTCGCCGGCCAGGTCATCCCCTGGAACTTCCCGCTGCTGATGCTGTCGTGGAAGATCGCCCCGGCGCTCGCGGCGGGCAACACCGTCGTGCTCAAGCCGGCCGAGACCACCCCGCTCACCGCGCTGCTGTTCGCGGAGATCTGCCAGCAGGCCGACCTGCCGCCGGGCGTGGTCAACATCGTGACCGGCGCCGGCGAGACCGGCCGCGCGGTCGTGGCGCACCCCGACGTCGACAAGGTCGCGTTCACCGGCTCGACCGAGGTCGGCCGGCAGATCGCCAAGACGGTCGCGGGCACCGACAAGAAGGTCACGCTCGAGCTCGGCGGCAAGGCCGCCAACATCGTCTTCGACGACGCGCCGGTCGACCAGGCCGTCGAGGGCATCGTCAACGGCATCTTCTTCAACCAGGGCCACGTGTGCTGCGCTGGCTCGCGACTGCTGGTGCAGGAGTCCGTCGCCGACGACGTGCTCGAGCGGCTCAAGCGCCGGATGTCCACGCTGCGCGTCGGCGACCCGCTCGACAAGAACACCGACATCGGCGCGATCAACTCCGCCGAGCAGCTCGCCAAGATCAAGGAGCTCTCCGACATCGGCGAGGCTGAGGGCGCCGGCCGCTGGAGCCCGGCGTGCGAGCTGCCGACCAACGGCTTCTGGTTCCCGCCGACGGTGTTCACCGGCGTCTCCCAGGCGCACCGCATCGCGCGCGAGGAGATCTTCGGCCCGGTCCTGTCGGTGCTGACCTTCCGCACGCCGGCCGAGGCCGTCGAGAAGGCCAACAACACCCCGTTCGGCCTGTCCGCGGGCGTGTGGACCGACAAGGGCTCGCGCATCCTCTGGATGGCCGACCAGCTGCGCGCCGGCGTGGTGTGGGCCAACACGTTCAACAAGTTCGACCCGACCAGCCCCTTCGGCGGCTACAAGGAGTCGGGCTACGGCCGCGAGGGCGGTCGCCACGGTCTGGAGGCCTACCTCAAGTGAGCACCCGCATCGACGTCCGGAAGACGTACAAGCTCTACATCGGCGGCGCGTTCCCGCGTTCCGAGTCGGGCCGCTCCTACGTCGTCGAGGACAGCAAGGGCGCGTTCCTCGCCAACGCCGCCTACGCCTCGCGCAAGGACGCGCGCGACGCGGTGCAGGCCGCGCGCAAGGCGTTCGCGGGCTGGTCCTCGCGCACGCCGTACAACCGCGGTCAGGTCGTCTACCGCGTCGCCGAGGTGCTCGAGGGCCGGCGCGCGCAGTTCGTCGAGGAGGTGCAGCGTTCCGAGGGCGGCACCAAGCGGCAGGCCGAGGCGGCCGTCGACGAGTCGGTCGACCGGCTGGTCTGGTACGCCGGCTGGGCCGACAAGATCGCGCAGGTCGTCGGCGGCACCAACCCCGTGGCGGCGCCGTACTTCAACTTCTCGCTGCCCGAGCCGACCGGCGTCGTCGCCGTACTCGCTCCGCAGCAGTCGTCGCTGCTCGGCCTGGTCTCGGTCGTCGCTCCGGTCATCGTCACCGGCAACACCGCGGTCGTCGCGAGCTCGGCCACCCGGCCGCTGCCCGCGATCACGCTGTCCGAGGTGCTGGCGACGTCCGACGTCCCGGGCGGTGTGGTCAACATGCTCACCGGCGCGCTGGCCGACACCGCGCCGACACTGGCGTCCCACATGGACGTCAACGCCATCGACCTGACCGGCGCCGCCGGTGCTGAGGATGTCGACGCGACCGCCCTCGAGGTGGCTGCGGCCGAGAACCTCAAGCGCGTCGTACGTCCGCCGGCCGTCGAGCCCGACTGGACCGAGCCGCCGGGCCTCGACCGGATGACGGCGTTCCTGGAGACCAAGACGGTCTGGCACCCCGTCGGCATCTGAGCGGGTGAGCGCACAGGTCGTCGTCCTTGCCGGACCCTCCGGCTCGGGCAAGTCCCGCCTCTGCCGTCGGCTGGGTCTGCCGTTCGTCAACCTCGACGACTTCTACAAGGACGGCGACGCCCCAGACCTGCCCCGGGTCATGCTGGCCGGCGACGAGGAGATCGTCGACTGGGACGACCCGGCCTCCTGGCTGTGCGAGGAGGCCGCCGCCGCGCTCGAGGAGCTGTGTCGCGACGGTACGGCGGACGTGCCTGTCTACGAGATCGCCCGCAACGGCCGCACCGGTCACCGCACCGTCGACATCGGCGCGGCGCCGTACTTCGTGGCGGAGGGGATCTTCGCCCAGGAGGTCGTGGCCCTCTGTCGCGAGCGCGGCATCCTCGCCGCCGCGATCTGCGTGCGCAACCACCCGGTCAAGACGTTCTGGCGACGGCTGACGCGTGACCTGCGCGAGCGCCGCAAGGCTCCGCACGTGCTGCTCAAGCGCGGCTGGCTGCTGATGCGGCAGGAGCCGCGGATCGTCGCGCACGCCGTCGCACTCGGCTGCGAGCCGATGACGTCCGACGAGGCCTACGCGCGCGTCACCGCGTTG
>NZ_CAMPGZ010000125.1 GCF_946885725.1 uncultured Nocardioides sp. | reverse complement strand
AACACCTCGTCGCTGTCGATCACCGAGATGGCGGCCGACCTCGAGCACCCGGAGCGGGTCGTCGGCTTCCACTTCTTCAACCCGGTCGCGGTCATGCCGCTGCTCGAGATCGTCGAGGGCGAGCAGACCGACGACGCCGCGCTGGCCACGGCGTTCGCCACCGGCAAGGCGCTGAAGAAGACCACGATCCTGGTCAAGGACAGCCCGTCGTTCATCGTCAACCGGCTGCTCGGCCGGTTCATGGGCGAGGTCGGCAAGATCGTCGACGAGGGCACCCCCATCCAGGTCGCCGACAGTGCCTTCGCGGGTGTCGCGCCGATGCCGCCGTTCTTCCTTCTCGGCCTGGTCGGCCCGGCGATCGCGCTGCACAACAACAAGACGCTGCACGGCGCTTTCCCGGACCGGTTCTACGTCTCCCCGAACCTCGAGGCTCTGGTCGCCGCCGGCAAGACGAGCGTGTACCTCCCGGACCTCTCGATCGACCCCGAGGTCGCCGAGATGTTCGCGGCCCCCGAGGGCGGCACCGCTCTCGAGCCGGCCGACGTACGCCGCCGTACGCTCGAGGCCCTCGCCGACGAGGCCCGCCGGATGCTCGAGGAGGGTGTCGTCGCCGCGCCCGAGGACCTCGACCTGGCGATGATCACCGGGGCCGGCTTCTCGTTCTGGAACGGCGGCCTGACGATGCTCCTCGACCGCGAGGGCATCTCCGAGAAGGTCACCGGCCGCACCTTCCACTGACCGCACCGGCTGGTCGAGCTTGTCGAGACGTGGTCTCGACAAGCTCGACCACCCGTGCCGGGTGATGCGCGAGGGGTCACTACTTCAGCCGCGTCGTCGGCGTGTCGCTGAAGAAGTGACCCCTCGGTCATCCCGAGCCGGCTCAGAACGGGTAGCGCGCGATCTCCGACTGCACGGTCACCCACTGCAGGTAGCCGAACGCGTCGAGGTTGGCGCGCGCTCCACCGAAGTGCCCGCCCGACCCGGAGGCCTTGATCCCGCCGAACGGGATGACCGCCTCGTCGTCGACCGTCTGGTCGTTGACGTGGACCATGCCGACCTCGAGCCGGCTGCTCAGCTCGTAGGCGGCCATCGCGTCGCCGGACAGCAGGCCGACCGACAGCCCGTAGGGGTCGTCGTTGACCATCTCGATCGCCTCGTCGACGGAGTCGTAGACCACGACGGGCGCGACCGGGCCGAAGATCTCCTCCCGCGCGACCTCCTGCGACGGGTCGACCCCGGCGAGCACGGTCGGGCGGTAGAGCAGGCCGTCGTACGTCCCGCCGGCGGCCAGCCGCGCGCCGCCCTCGACCGCGCCGGTGACGAGCGCGTGCACCCGGTCGCGCTGGGTCTCGTCGATCAGCGGACCGAGCGCCACCTCACCCGTCGACGGGTCGCCCACCGGCAGTGCGTCGGCCTTGGCGGCCAGCATCGCGGCATACTCCTCGGCCATCGCGCGCGGCACCAGGTGCCGGCCGGTCGTCATGCAGATCTGGCCCTGGTGCAGGAAGGAGCCCCACGCGCCCGCGGAGGCAGCCGCCTCGAGGTCCGCGTCGGGCAGCACCAGCAGGGCGTTGTTGCCGCCGAGCTCGAGATGCAGCTTCTTGAACATCGGCGCGGCCTTCGCCGCGATCGCCCGCCCCGCCGGCGTCGAGCCGGTGAAGCTGATGCACGGCACGCCGGGGTGCGCGACCAGGTGCTCGCCCAGCTCGCGACCGCCCGGCAGCACGTGCAGCAGGCCCTCGGGGAGCCCGGCGTCGGCGAACAGCTGCGCGAGCGCGAGGCCGCCGGACACCGCGGTGCGCGGATCCGGCTTGAGGATCACCGCGTTGCCGAGCGCGAGCGCCGGGGCGACCGACCGCATCGACAGGATCGACGGGAAGTTGAACGGCGAGACCACGCCGACGACCCCGATCGGCACGTGGCGCGCCAGGGACAGGCGCGGCTTGCTCGACCGCAGCATTTCGCCGTACGGCGCCGACGCGGTCGCGGCGGACTCGCGCAGCTCGGAGACCACGAGCCCCAGCTCGAAGCCGGCCTTGCCGGGGGCGGACCCGGCCTCGCGGACCAGCCACGGGAGCAGCCGGTCCGGCTCGGCCTCGAGCAGCGCCGCGGCGCGCAGCAGCACCTCGACGCGAACGTGGTAGGGCTCCTCGGCCCAGGCGCGCTGCGCGGCGCGGGACGCGACGACGGCGGTGTCGAGGTCGTCGTTGGTCGCAGAGCCCACCCGGCCGAGCTCGGCGCCGGTGGCCTTCTCGACGACCGGGAGCGGCTCACCGCTGCCGGCGACGAAGCCGGAGGAGAAGAGGCGCTCGGTCCAGAGAGGTGCGGTGGTGGTCATCGGGCAGCAGCCTCCTCGGCAGCAAGGCGGTGAGCCTTCTGGAACGCCTCGCCCTCCTGCTCTAGTCGCCGCGGCACGGCGATCATCGCGAGGACGGCGAGCACCGCCACGCCGGAGAATACATAGAAGCCCCACGGGTAGGCGATACCCGCGGTCACGAGCGCGCCGGTGATGGCCGGGCCGACGATCGAGCCGAGCCGGCCGACGCCCGAGGCGAGGCCGAGCGCCGTCCCGCGCACGTCGGAGGGGAAGCTGCGCGTGATCCACGCGTAGACGAGCACCTGCGCGCTGAACACGAAGATGCCGGTGACGAACACCGCGGCGTCGAGCAGCAGCGTCGGCATGCGCACGCTGAGCAGGCCGAGGAAGACCGCGGCGGCGACGAACCAGAGGATCGCGCTCGGGCGGATGCCGCGGGCGTCGCCCACGAACCCGGCCAGCACCAGCCCGGCGACACCACCGAGGTTGAGCAGGAACAGCATCACCAGCGAGGTGGACAGCTCGTAGCCCGCCTCCTTCATGATCGTCGGCAGCCACGAGATCAGGCCGTAGACCAGCAGCAGGCCCATGAACGAGGCGGCCCAGGTGGCCACGCTGGCGACGACGAACGGCTTCTTGAGCAGCGCCGAGAGCGGCACGCGGTCGTCGGCCTTCTCGCCACCGCGGCGGGCGAGCACGACCTCGCTGGTCTCGGGCAGCTTGACCCACATCACCGGCAGGGCGAGCAGTCCGACGACGCCACCGAGGATGAACAGCCACTCCCAGTCCGGCATCACGACGAGCCCGACGAGGGCGGTGAGCAGCGCACCGGTGTGGTAGCCGGTCATCGCCAGTGTGGCGCCGCGCGCTCGCTGCGAGGGGCGGACGGTCTCGCTCATCATCGTGAGCGCGACCGGCATGCAGGCGCCCAGACCGATGCCGGCGAAGAACCGCAGGGCGGCGAAGGTCGTGACGTCACCCGCCCACGGCACGACGAGCGTGAGGACCGAGAAGAGCGCGATCGAGCCGAGCAGCGAGGACTTGCGGCCCAGCCGGTCCGAGATCGGGCCGACCATCAGCGCGCCGACGAGGATGCCGACGAGCGAGATCGTGGTGATGAACGTGGCGGCGGCCTTGTCGATCCCGACGTGCGCGGTGTCGAGGATCGTCGGCAGCGAGGCGCTGAGCGCCACGATGTCGAAGCCCTCGAGCGTCACCGTCGTCCAGCACAGGGCGCGGGTCCAGCCCGAGCCCACCGCGGGTGGTGTGGCCTCAGTGGGGGCGGGTGAGCGGAGACTCATCGTGCGGTTCCTTCCTGGTTCGCTGGACGGAGGGGTCAGCGCTGGGGCGGCTCGGGCGTGGTGAGCGCGGTGTCGACCTGGACCAGGCGGGGCCCGTCAGGTGTCCGCCGCAGCTCGTGGGCCAGAGCCGCACGGTCCTTCACGTGTACGGCGGGGACGCCGTAGCCGGTGGCGAGGGGGACGAAGTCGATGCCGGGCACGTCGAGCCCGGGGACGTCGGGGGTGCCGAGGAGGTCGGCGAACCAGCGCAGCGCGCCGTAGGACCCGTTGCGCAGGATCACGAACGTCACCGGCACGCCGAGCTGGGCGGCAGTCCACAGCGCCGTGATGCCGTAGTTGGCCGACCCGTCGCCGATGACGGCGACCACGCGCCGCTCAGGCTGCGCGAGCGCGACGCCGACCGCCGCGGGCATGCCGAAGCCGAGCCCGCCGGAGGCCGGGAAGTAGTAGCTGCCCGGGTGGCGCAGGTCCATCTGCGCCCACCAGTCCGCGTTGGTCGAGGTCGACTCCACGACGTAGGCCGTGTCGGCCGGCTGGGTCTCGCGCAGGGTGGCGAACACCTCGCCGGGGTGGAGCCCGTCCTCGGCGGTGGGCGGCTCGGAGCACGGCACCCAGCCGGGATCGGTGGAGCGGGTGGCGTCCAGTCGCGCGACGAGCCCCGAGACGACGGCTCCCGGCTCGGCGAGCAGCGCCTCGCCCATCGGCGCACGGGCAGCGGCGGTGGCGTCGTCGGTGACCTGCACGAGCGAGGTCCCCGCGGGCAGCAGGTCACCCGGCTCGTGCTGGTGGTAGCGGAAGACCGGGGCGCCGAGCACCACCACGAGGTCGTGGCCCTCGAACGCCTTCGCCACCGAGCGCACTGCGGCGGGCAGCACCCCGCCGAACAGGGGGTGACGGTTGGGGAACGGCAGCCGGTACGGCGAGGGCGCCACGCGGACGCGTGCCTCGAGCCGCTCGGCGAGTGCGACCAGCGGGTCGAAGCCGACCCGGCCGTCGAGGTCGGATCCCAGCACCAGGAGGGGATTCTCCGCCGCGGCCAGCCGCTCGGCCAGCTCGTCGAGCATGGTCGGGTCCGCGTGCGACGCGTTGCGGACCGACCGGTCGAGCAGCAGCTCGGCGTGGGCGGGAGCGGGACGCCCCCAGTCGTCGTACGGCACGGAGACGAAGGAGGGGCCGCCGCGACCGGTGCCCGAGGAGTGCAGCGCCTGCGACAGCGTGCGTGGCACGTCGGCGGCGCTCAGCGGCTCGGCCGCGAAGCCCGTGAGGGGCCGGGTCAGCAGCGAGGCGTCGTGGCTGGCGAGCATGACCTCCTGGCCGACGGTGTCGCGGACCTGCTGCCCGGCGAGCAAAACCATCGGCGTGCGCGAGATCGCGGCGTTGGTCAGCGCGCCCATCGCGTTGCCGGTGCCGGAAGCAGCATGGAGGTTGACCACCGAGACCCGTCCGGAGGCCTGTGCGTAGCCGTCGGCCATCCCGACGACGACGCCCTCGTGGAGGCCGAGCACGTAGCGCATCCCGGCCGGAAGGCCGGTCAGGAACGGCAGCTCGTTGGAGCCCGGGTTGCCGAACATCACCGAGACGCCGGCTCGTTCGAGCAGGCGGTGAGTGACGTCGCGGACGGTGGTGGGCACCGGTGGCCTCCCGAGATCGGCGTGACTGCGGTCACTCGACGGTACGAACGGCGTGGGCGTGAGCGCCAATAGAAGTTGCCCGGCGGCGACATAGACGGGTTCTATGGACCCGTGATCGGCCCGTGATCGACCTGGTGCAGGTGCAGACCTTCGTCCACCTCTACGAGACCCGGTCGGTCACCGCGACCGCGGAGCTGCTGCACGTCACCCAGCCGTCGGTGAGCTACACGCTGCGCAAGCTGCGCCGGCACTTCGGAGACGAGCTGTTCCTGCGCTCGCCGCAGGGGCTGGAGCCGACCTCGCAGGCGGCCGCGCTCTACGAGCCGCTGCGCTCGGCGCTCGAGACGCTGGTGGAGGCGACGCAGGCGCCGGTCGAGTTCGACCCGGCGACCAGCACGCGGGACTTCACACTGATGCTGTCCGAGCTCGGCGAGCTGACGTTCCTGCCGCTGCTGCTCGCGCAGCTCGGCCGCGAGGCGCCCGGCGTGCGGCTGCGGGTCGAGCACCTCGTCGTCGACGACGCCACCGACCTGCTCAGCCGCGGTCGCGTCGACCTGGTGGTGACCAGCACCCGGCTGCCGGAGGATCCGCTCGTGCGGCGGCCGTTCATGACCGTCGACTACGTCGCGATGTGCGCCGACGGGCACCCGCGGCTGACGTCGACGCCGGACGCGTCCACCCTGGCCGCCGAGCGCTTCGTCAGCGTCCGCGGCACGACCGGCCACCTCGGTCCGCTGCGGCTGATCCAGCGCCTCGGGCTGCAGGACCGCGTCGATCTGGAGCTCACCAACCACTCCGCGGTGCCGTACGTCGTCGCAGCCAGCGAGCTGGTCGCGATCGTGCCGCGCCACATCGCCGACGTCTTCTCCGCCCGCCACGCGGTCACCGCATGGGACCTGCCGTGGGTGGTCGAGCCGATCGAGGTCGCGGCCTACACCCGGCGCTCGCCGGGACCGGCTCGGGAGTGGCTGGCCGACACCGTCGTGCGCACGCTGTCGACGCGGTTGTTCCGCTGACGATCAATGTGTCGGCCGGCGCAGCTCCCGCGCGATGCCGTGCGCGGCGACGGTGAGCGCGCTGGCGAGCCTTGCGCGATGCCGCAGCGCCGGCACCACGATCCCGAGCGCGGCGGCGACCTCGTCGTCGGGACCGAGCACAGGCACCGCGACCGAGCAGGCGCCGAGCGACATCTCCTCGCGCGTGGTCGCGACGCCGTCGCGCCGCACCGCCTCGAGCTGCTCCTGCAGCAATCCCGGCGAGGTGATCGAGTACGGCGTCACGCGTGTCAGGTGCCCCAGCACACGTGCCTGCACCTCGGCAGGGGCGTGGGCGAGCAGCACCTTGCCGACCCCCGTCGTGTGCAGGGGCAGCCGCGACCCGACGCGGCTGACGACCGGGACCGACGTGAGCCCGGACAGCCGGTCGACGTAGAGCACCTGGTCGCCGTCGCGCTGCGCGAGGTGGACCGTCGCCCGGGTGGCCGCCTGCAGGTCGTGGAGGAACGGCGAGGCGACCTCCCGCAGCCCGGTCTGCACGGGGGCGAGGAGACCGGTGTCCCAGACCCGCCGGCCGACGACGTACGTCTGGTCCTCGCGAGCGGCGAGGGCGCCGCGCGCCACGAGTCGGCGCACGATCCGCAGCGTCGTGGGGACGGGCAGGCCGCTGCGCTCGGCGAGGTCGACGAGCCGCAGCCGGGGGTGGTCCTCGTCGAAGGCGTAGAGCACGTCGAGGGTGCGGTCGACCAGCGACGCGCCCGGAATGGATCCGCCTGCCATGGGCCCCATCTTCCACTGAGTGAAAGGCGGGTGTCGACTGGTGCCGACGCGGCTGCCTAGCGTGCCGCGCATGGAAACGAGCACCCGCACCCAGGTCGCCGTCGTCGGCGGGGGTCCCGCGGGGCTCATGGTCAGCCACCTGCTGCACCGCGCCGGCGTCGAGTCGGTGGTCGTCGACCACCGCAGCGTGCACCAGATCGAGACCACCCACCGCGCCGGGATCCTCGAGCCCGGGAGCGTCCGGATGCTCACCAACACCGGCGTCTACGCCGACGGCGCCGAGGAGCGCGTGCTCACCCAGGGCGACAAGCACCGCGGCATCCACCTGCGCTTCGGCGGCGAGAGCCACCACATCGACTTCGAGGAGCTGGTCGGGGAGTCGGTCTGGCTCTACCCGCAGACCGAGGTCTTCGTCGACCTGCACCGCGCCCGCACCCGCGACGGCGGCGACGTGAGGTACGCCGTCACCGACGTCGCCGTGCACGACGTCGAGGACCGCCCCCGCGTGACCTACCGCGACGCGGACGGTGGCGCCCACGAGGTCGTCGCGGACGTCGTGGTGGGGGCCGACGGCTCGCGCAGCATCTGCCGCGACCTGGTCGCGGGCCATCGCCGCTACACGCGCGACTACCCCTACGCCTGGTTCGGCATCCTCTGCGAGGCCCCGAAGAGCTCCGACGAGCTGATCTACTGCCGCTCCGACCGCGGCTTCGCGCTCATCAGCCAGCGCACCGAGTCGGTGCAGCGGATGTACTTCCAGTGCGACCCCGGCGAGGACGCCGCCGCCTGGTCCGACGACCGGATCTGGTCGGAGCTGCAGGCCCGCCTGGCCGGCCCCGACGGCTACTCGCTCAAGGAGGGCCCGGTCATCGAGCGGACCGTCCTGCCCTTCCGCAGCTTCGTCCAGGCGCCGATGTGGCACGGCCGGCTGGTGCTCGCCGGCGACGCCGCCCACACGGTCCCGCCGACCGGCGCGAAGGGGCTCAATCTCGCCCTCGCCGACGCGCGCGTGCTCGCCGAGTCCCTGTCGGCGTACCTCCTGAAGAACGACGAGGGCGCCCTCGGGGACTACGCGGAACGCGCGTCCGGACGGGTGTGGCGCGCGCAGCACTTCTCCTACTGGATGACGACGATGCTCCACCGGGCGCTCAACGCCCCGGGCGGCAGCACCGAGTTCGACGAGCTGCGCCAGCTGGGCGAGCTCTCCACCGTGGCCTCGTCCGAGGCCGGGGCGACCTACCTTGCGGAGGGATACACCGGATGGCCGCACCTGTGACATCACCTGGACCGGACCTCGAGCCCCAGTCGGCGCTCAGCGACGAGATCGCCGAGCTCGCGACGGCGTACGAGCGCGACGGAGTGGAGGAGACCGGGCCGCGCCTGGACTACCCGCCCTACCGCTCCACGCTGCTGCGCCACCCCACCAAGGACCTGCAGCACGCCGACCCGGAGGGCGTCGAGCTGTGGGCGCCGTGCTTCGGCGAGAACGACGTCGACCCGCTCGAGGCCGACCTCACGATCCAGCACGCCGGCGAGCCGATCGGCGAGCGGATGACGGTCTCAGGCCGGATCCTCGACGGCGACGGCCGGCCGGTGCGCGGCCAGCTGGTCGAGATCTGGCAGGCCAACGCGGGCGGGCGCTACGTCCACAAGCGCGACCAGCACCCCGCGCCCATCGACCCGGCGTTCACCGGTGTCGGGCGCTGCCTCACCGACGACGACGGCGGCTACCGCTTCACCACGATCAAGCCGGGGCCCTACCCGTGGCGCAACCACCACAACGCGTGGCGGCCCGCGCACATCCACTTCTCGCTGTTCGGGCACGAGTTCACGCAGCGGCTCGTCACGCAGATGTACTTCCCCGGCGACCCGCTCTTCGCCCTCGACCCGATCCTCCAGTCGGTCCGCGACCCCAAGGCCCGCGAGCGCCTGGTCGCGACCTACGACCACGACGCCTCACAGCACGAGTGGAGCCTCGGCTACTGCTGGGACATCGTGCTGACCGGGTCGCACCGCACACCCCTCGAGGAGGACGCCTGATGGCCGGCGCACGTCGTCCGACCGCCGGCCAGACCGTCGGTCCGTTCTTCCACTACGCCCTGCCGTATGACGGCGACCGCGACCTGGTCGCGCCCGGCACCCCCGGCGCGGTGCTGCTGCACGGCACCGTGCGCGACGGCGCCGGCAACCCGGTCCCGGACGCGCTGGTCGAGATCTGGCAGGCCGGGCCCGACGGCGTCGTGCCGCGGCGGACCGGGTCGCTGCGCCGCGACGGTCACGCGTTCACCGGGTTCGGGCGGGCGTCGACGGACCGGACCGGGCGCTACACGTTCACCACGCTGCTGCCGGGAGCCGTGGACGGCGGGCTGCCGTTCTTCGCCGTCACCGTCTTCGCGCGCGGGCTGCTCGACCGGCTCTTCACCCGCGCCTACCTCCCGCTCGACGGTGCGTCGCCGGACGCGGTGCTTCGTGGTGCGGGCGACCGGGCCTCGACGCTCATGTGCGAGCGCGACGCGGACGGGCTGCGGTTCGACATCGCCCTGCAGGGCGCGGATGAGACCGTCTTCCTCACCTATCCGGGACACTCGGCCAGGTGAGCTCCCTCCTGTGGCCCGGCGACCATCGCGCCCCGACGGCCATGTCCGACCGCGCGCTGGTCGAGGCGATGGTCCGCGTCGAGCAGTCGTGGCTGGACGTGCTGGCCTCGGCCGGGGTCGCGGCGCCTGCTGACCTGTCGCTGGTCGAGCTGGACGTCGCTCGGCTGGCGGTCGACGCCGAGTCGTCCGGCAACCCGGTCGTCCCGCTGGTCGCGGCCCTGCGCTCGGCCACGCCGGAGGAGGCCTCGCTATGGCTGCACCGCGGACTCACCAGCCAGGACGTGCTCGACACCGCCCTGGTGCTGTGCGCACGTGACGCGGTGGTTGCCGTCCGCGGCGACCTCGCCGCCCAGGTTCGTCGGCTCGTCGATCTCGCGACCGAGCACCGCGACACCCCGTGCATCGCGCGCACGCTGACCCAGCCGGCCGTCCCCACCACGTTCGGGGCGGTCGTGGCCGGGTGGCTGCAGGGCGTGCTCGACGCCGCCGACGCGTTGGCCGGGTTGCGCTGGCCGGCGCAGCTCGGCGGGGCGGCAGGGACCCTCAGCGCGCTGGTCGAGCTGGTCGGGCGCGAGGCCGCGCACGCCGTACGACGGGAGCACGCGCGAGCGCTCGGTCTCGACCTGGTGCCGCCCTGGCACACCTCGCGCGCGCCGCTGACCCGGGTCGGGGACGCCGTGGTGACCGCCACCGACGCGTGGGGACACGTGGCGCGCGACGTGCTCGCGCTCGGCCGCCCCGAGGTGGGGGAGCTGCGCGACGGGTCGGGCGGCGGCTCGTCGACGATGCCGCACAAGGCCAATCCGACGCTGCCGGTGCTCGTGCGCCGCGCCGCCCTCGCTGCCCCGGCGCTCGCAGCGACCCTGCACTCCGCGTCCGCCGACCAGGTCGACCAGCGGGCCGACGGTGGCTGGCACGTTGAGTGGGCGACGCTCGCGACGCTCCTGCGCCGTACCGTCGTCGCGGCCTCCCAGACCCGGGAGCTGCTCGACGGGTTGGAGGTGCGCCCGGACGCGATGGCCGCGCGGCTCGACTCTGTGCGGGACGACGTCCTCGCCGAGCAGCGCTCGATGGCCGAACTCGCGGGCCGCGCCCCGGGACCTGACCCCACCGGCCTCGCCGGCGACCTCGTCGACGAGGTGCTCGACCGCGCCCGCCGCACCTTCGAGGAGCACTCATGACCGTCACCGCCACCCGCCTCGGCGGCCGACCCGGACTGCCCCTGCTCGTCCTCGGGCCCTCGCTCGGCACGTCGGCGACCGCCCTGTGGTCCGCGGCCGCCGCGCACCTGACCGAGCACTTCGAGGTCCTCGCGTGGGACCTGCCCGGCCACGGGCACAACCGGCTGCCGCTCGACGACGACCCGGTGACGATGGCGTCGCTCGCGACCGACGTGCTGCGCGTGGTCGACGAGGTCGCGCGCGACTACCCAGCGCGCTTCCACTACGCCGGCGACTCGGTCGGCGGCGCGGTGGGGCTGCAGCTCGCGCTCGACGCCCCGGACCGTCTGCTCAGCGCGACGTTGCTGTGCACCGGCGCTCGCATCGGCACCCCTGAGTCGTGGAAGCAGCGCATCGAGTCGCTCGCCGGCTCCGGCACGGCGGGGCTGGTCTCCGCGTCGGCACAGCGCTGGTTCGCGCCCGGCTTCCTGGATCGCGAGCCCGACCGCGGCTCCGCCCTGCTGCACTCGCTGCGGGACGCGGACGACGAGGGCTATGCCGCGGTGTGCCGCGCCCTCGCCGACTTCGACGTCCGCGACCGGCTCGGGTCGGTCAGCGTTCCGGTGCTCGCCGTCGCCGGGGTGTACGACGAGGCGACGCCGCCCTCTCTGCTCGCCGACCTCGCGCGCGGGGTGCCGGACGGGCGGCTCGAGGTGCTGCCCGACGCGGCGCACCTGGCCCCGGCGGAGTCGCACGCGCGGGTCGCCTCGCTCATCCGGTCGCACGCGCTCGGGCCCGAGGTCACCGACCCCGGAACCGATCGCCGGTCCGCTGGGATGGTCGTGCGCCGCGAGGTGCTGGGTGACGCGCACGTCGACCGGGCGACCGCAGCTGCGACCGACCTGACGCGCGACTTCCAGGAGTTCATCACCGAGTACGCCTGGGGCGGCATCTGGACCCGTCCCGGGCTCGACCGGCGCTCCCGCTCGGTGGCCGTGCTGACGGCGCTCGTCGCGCGCGGTCACCACGAGGAGCTCGCGATGCACCTGCGCGCGGCGCGCACCAACGGGTTGAGCGTGGCGGAGATCAAGGAGGTGCTGCTCCAGGCCGCGATCTACTGCGGCGTGCCGGACGCCAACACCGCCTTCCGGATCGCCCAGCAGGTGCTGGAGGACTGAGCCCGCCGGTCGAAGATCGATCACCGAGGGCCGGCCGTCGCGGCGCGGACGATCGCCGCGACCCGGTCGACGGCGGGGCCGGGGTCGGGGCGATGGACCAGCGCGAGCGGCACCTGCACCTCGGTGTGCGCGAGCGGCACGTAAGCCACCCCGTCCAGCCGCAGGGCCCGCACCGATGAGGGCACGAGCGCGACCCCCAGCCCTGCGGCGACCAGCACCACGAGCGTGCCGGTCTCGCCGACCTCCACCACGTCGGGCTCGAACCCGGCCGCCCGGCACACGTCGAGCACCAGCGGCTGCATCGTCGACCGGCTGCTGGAGGGATGGGTCACGAACGGCGAGCCCGCCAGCGCTGCGACCGACACCTCAGCGAGGGACGAACAAGGGTGGTCCGACGGCAGCACGGCCACCAGCGGCTCGCGCCGCAGCTCCTGCACGACCAGGCCATGGGGCGGCACCGCCCCGGGCCGCAGCACGGCGAGGTCGAGCACGCCCGCCCAACGGCCATCGGCTCGTTGGTACACGGATCCCT
>NZ_CAMPGZ010000124.1 GCF_946885725.1 uncultured Nocardioides sp. | reverse complement strand
GTTCGAGGAGCACGACTTCCACGACTTCAAGATCTCGGTCAAGCACAACGACCCGGTCGTGATGGTGCAGGCCTACGAGATGCTCGCCGAGCGCGGTGACTGGCCGCTGCACCTCGGCGTGACCGAGGCCGGCCCGGCGTTCCAGGGCACGATCAAGTCCGCGGTCGCCTTCGGTGCGCTGCTGTCCAGGGGCATCGGCGACACCATCCGCGTCTCGCTGTCCGCGCCTCCGGTCGAGGAGGTCAAGGTCGGGCTGCAGATCCTCGAGTCGCTGAACCTCCGCCCGCGCCGGCTCGAGATCGTCTCCTGCCCGTCCTGCGGCCGCGCCCAGGTCGACGTCTACAAGCTCGCCGACGAGGTCACCGCCGGGCTCGAGGGCCTCGAAGTACCGCTGCGTGTGGCCGTCATGGGCTGCGTCGTGAACGGCCCCGGCGAGGCGCGCGAGGCCGACCTCGGCGTCGCCTCCGGCAACGGCAAGGGCCAGATCTTCGTCAAGGGCGAGGTCATCAAGACCGTCCCCGAGGCCAAGATCGTGGAGACGCTCATCGAGGAGGCCATGCGCATCGCAGAGGAGATGGGCGAGCCGGTCGACGGGGAGACTGGTGGCGCCACCGTCACCGTCGGCTGACCCCGCGGCCCCGCTGCTGCGGGACCGCGACTTCCTCGGGTACACCGCCGCGCGCGGGCTGTCGCTGATCGGCACGATCACCACGCTGATCGCCCTGCCGGTGCTGGTCTACCGGCTCAGCGGCTCGGCGGCGTTCACCGCGCTGGTCACCGCGCTCGAGGCCGCGCCGTACCTCCTGCTCGGCCTGCTCGCCGGCGCGCTCGGCGACCGATGGAACCGCAAGCGGACGATGGTGCGCGCCGACCTGCTCGGGGCGATGCTGCTCGCGAGCGTGCCGGCCGCGCACTGGCTGGACGTGCTGACGGTCCCGCACATCCTGGCCGTCGCGTTCCTCGGGCCGGCGCTCGCGGTGTTCTTCGACGGCGCCGCGTTCGGCGCGCTGCCGACGCTCGTCGGCCGCAAGCGTGTCGCCCAGGCCAACTCCTACGTCTGGACGGTGCAGAGCCTCGCGGAGGTGGTCGTGCCGTCGCTGGCGGGGCTCGCGCTCGCGGTATTGCACCCGGCGACCCTGCTCAGCATCGACGCGCTGAGCTTCGCGGCGTCGGCGTTGCTGCTCGCCGGGATCGCCCGGCCGCTGCAGGACGACAGCCGGGCCCGGCCGCCGTTCAGCCTGCGCGGCATCGCCGCCGACATCGGAGAGGGGCTCGGCTACCTGTGGCGGCACGCCGGCATCCGCACGATGACGATCGTCGGCTTCACCCAGTGCGTCGCGGGCGGCGGCTTCGTCTCGCTGATGGTGGTGTGGTCGGACCGCCAGCTCGGCATCGGCACGGAAGGCCTGCGGTTCGGCCTCGTCTACGGCTCGTGGGCGGTCGGCAGCATCGTCGCCTCGTTGTCGCTGCCCCGCCTGCTCCGCGGTACGACGCCCGCCCGGGTCACACTGCTGGCCCTCCCGTTCTCGGCGGTGCTCGGCGTGGTCACCCCGGCGTGGACCGACTGGCGGCTCGGGGCGCTGTCGCTGATGGTGTGGAGCGTCTTCTACACGACCGTCGTCATCAACTCGATCTCCTACCGGCAGGAGGTCACGCCCGAGCCGCTCCTCGGCCGGGTCAACACTGCCGGCCGGATGCTGTCGTGGGGAGTCGGGTGGACCGGCGGCGCGTTCCTCGCCGGCGCACTGGCCGGGACGGTCGGCGTGCAGGCGACGATGGTCGCCTGCACCGCGGTGTCGTTCGTCGGCGTGCTGGTCGCCTGGACCTCACCCCTCGCGCGTGCCCGAGAGCTTGCGGTTGAGGGAGAACAGCCGGCCTAGCACCGGCATCAGCACGATGTTGACCCCGTGCAGGACGCCGATGATCAGCAGGATGCCGGCGATGCGCGCGGTCTCGACCTTGAGCTGGTCGGCGTCGACGGTCGGGTCCCAGTCGATGGCTCGCTCGAAGTTCACCGTGAACAGGATGTACGACGCGAAGATCAGGTAGTACACGATGTCGGTCAGCACGATGTAGCTCTTGCCGGTCATCGGGTTGTCGTGGAACACGTCGGCGGCGTACGCCCGTCCGAACCGCTTGATGAAGGGGCCGAGCCAGAGCGCCATCGCGATCAGCACGCCGGTCGTGAAGAGCTCCAGGAACCACCAGGGCATGGCAGGTCGTCCGTTCTCGTAGGGGGTCAACGTGAGTACGGCGGCGGCCAGCAGGGCCAGCACGCCGGCGCCGATCAGGAGCGCGCGGTTGCGGGCGCGACGGCGCGCCCGGTCGTCGTGGATGCTGTCGCGCACCCGCGCGAAGAGGTCGGGCGACGGGACACCGCTGGTGTCCTTCGCGAGGGTCTCGCGGAGCCGGTCCTCGAGCTGGCTCATCGCAGGCCTCCCAGGTCGGCGGAGAGGTTCTTCAGTCCCCGGGTGAGGTGGGTCTTCACGGAGTTGCGCGAGACGCCCAGGGTGTCGGCGATCTCGTCGACCGACAGGTCCAGGTAGTAGCGCAGCACGACGCAGTCCCGCTGCCGCCGTGGCAGGTTCCTCAACGCGGTGACCACCTCGCTCACGTCCTCGTTGTTGGTCGCGTGGTCCTCGGCCGACCGCGGGTCCTCCTCGGCCGGAGGGCGGTGCCGCAGCGAGACGAGACCACGACGGTTGTGGTCGCGCGCCAGGTTGATGACGATCGAGCGCAGGTACGCCGCCGCACGGTCGCGCTCGCGGATCCGGTGGCCGTGCCGGGTGAGGCGGATGAACGCCTCCTGCACGAGGTCCTCCGCGGCCGTCTTGTCGTCGACGAACCACCGAGCCATCTGGACCAGTCGCGCCGCCTCCGACTGGTAGAGCGCGACGACGAGCTCGTCGACATCGGCGACGGTGCCGGACGAACCGGACGCGCCCGCGGGCGTGACCGTGTCGTCGACGGCACCCCCCGCCATGCGCGCCTCCATCCCCTCCACGTGGTCATCTCAATGCTGACGGACGAGACGCGCCAGCGGGTGACACGTGTGTCGAAAATTCTTTTCTTTTCTGACGCGTCACCCGACGGCCCGGGTGGCCCGTCTGTCGGGGTGTTCACAAGGGGTGACTCCAAGGAGGGGACATGACGAGCACCGACCAGACGGTGCAGCACCCGGGCCTCGCGCTCGGGACGGCGACTGGGCGTGACAGTGGGGGTGGCAGCCGGGTGATGGCGGCGTTGGGGGCCTTCGGCACGGGACTGCTGCTGGGCGTCGGATGGGGGATCGCGGCACGGGTCTGGATGCGGCTCGTCTCGACGGTGCCCGACTTCAGCTGGACGGGCACGCTGTTCATCGTCGGGCTCGCCGCGCTCGCCGGCGGCTGCCTGGGGCTGGTGCACGCCGCGCGGCGGCGGGGTGGCAGCCGCTGGTGGCGGGTGGCGGCGCTGCCGTCGCTGCTGCTGTTCTTCGGACCGGGCGTGCCGCTCCTGCCGGCGTACCTGCTCGGCGGCTGGGCGTGGGGCAGCCGCCGGGTGCCGGCGGTGTTCCGCGCGCTCGCGGTGCTGCCGCTGGTCGGCCTGCCCTTCTACGGCTGGTCGACCTCGGACTGGACCGTGCAGCAGTTGGTCTCGCCGTACGCCGCCATCGGCGGCTTCCTCGTGCTCGAGGTCGCGCTCGCCGCGGCCGGCGCGGTGTTCTTCCGGCCGTGGCCGAAGCGCGCCCCCGTCACGAGCGGCACGTTCGGGACGGACCCGGCGGTGGCGTGATGAGCACGCTGCGCGTTGCCGGCACCGGGCTGCTGCTCGGTGCCGGCTGGGGCGTCCTCGCCCGCGTGTGGATGCGGCTGATCACCGACGAGCCGGAGTTCACCTGGTCCGGCACGCTCGCGATCATCGGAGTCGCCGCCTGGTCCGGGCTGTGGGTCGGCCTGGTCCACGCCGCCCGGATCAGGAACGGCTCGGGTTGGTGGCGGCTCGCGGCGCTGCCGTCGCTGCTGCTCTTCCTCAGCCCCGGGATGCTGTTCCTGCCGGCGTACGTCGTCGGGGGCTGGGCATGGGGGAGCCGCCTGCCCACGTTGGTGCGCGGCGTCGTGCTGGCGGTCGTGCTCGGGGCATTCCCGGTCGCGATCTTCATCGCGATGGTGCCCGCCGAGGAGCAGGTTTTCTCCGAGCTGCTCACCGCCATCGGCGGTTTCGTCGCGCTGTCGGTACCGCTCGCGTGGGCAGGCAGCCTGGTGCTCCGGGCATGGCACCGAAGCGTGGTCGTGCCGGCGCCGACCCCGGCGGTGATGGCCTAGGCTCGCAGCGTGCTCCGCACGCACTCCGGCCTGCACCTGCTCGGGCCCGCCGACCTCCCCGACATGGAGGAGCTGACCGCGCGCGATCCCGTGGTCAACGTGTTCGCCGACTACCGCGCCCGGCTGACCCGGCTCGACCCGCGCTGGCTCGGCGGCGAGGTGTGGGGCTACCGCGTCGACGGTCAGCTGGTCGCGGCCTGCCACGCCGCCGCCAACCTGGTGCCGGTCAACGCCGGCCCGGAGGCGGTCCGGGCGTTCGCGGAGCGCGCCGCCTCGCAACCCCGGCGCTGCGCGACGATCGTCGGCCCCTCCGACCAGGTCGACCCGTTGTGGGAGCTGCTGTCGCCGGTGTGGGGACCGGGCCGGGAGGTGCGGCGGCGCCAGCCGCACATGGAGATGCGGACGCCGTCCGCCGTGACGCCCGACCCGCTGGTCCGGCGTACGACCGCCGAGGACCTGGACGTGCTCTACCCGGCGTGCGTCGCGATGTACACCGAGGAGGTCGGCGTGTCCCCGGAGGCCGGCGGGGGAGCGACGCTCTACCGCGCCCGGGTCGCACAGCTGATCGCCAAGGGCTGGTCGTTCGCGCGCATCGAGGACGGCAAGGTCGTGTTCAAGGCCGAGATCGCCGCGGCCTCCCCGCACGCCTGCCAGGTCCAGGGTGTGTGGGTCGCTCCGGAACGCCGGGGCGAGGGGCTCGCCACCACCGGCATGGCCGCGGTCGTCAACGCCGCGCTCGCCGACGTCGCGCCGGCCGTGTCGCTCTACGTCAACGAGCACAACGTGCCCGCCCGCCGCGCCTACGAGCACGTCGGCTTCGTGCAGACGGCCGAGTTCACCACGGTGATGTTCTGACGACCTGCTGTCGTCGGTAACTGGTTCGCGACGGCACAACGGGGTCGCATAGCCTTCTCCGCATGATCTCTCCCCACGAAGCCGCTCGCTTCGCTCGCACCTCCGCGGGGGCCTCGAAATGATCTTGCGGATGTCCACCCTGTTCGTGCGCACGCTGCGAGAGGACCCCGCCGACGCCGAGGTGCCGAGCCACCGGCTCCTCGTCCGCGCGGGCTACATCCGGCGTGCCGCGCCGGGCATCTACTCCTGGCTGCCGCTCGGCCTGCGCGTGCTGCGCAACATCGAGCGGATCGTGCGCGAGGAGATGGACGCGATCGGTGCGCAGGAGCTCCAGTTCCCCGCGCTGCTGCCGCGCGAGCCCTACGAGGCGTCGGGTCGCTGGACGGAGTACGGCGACGGCATCTTCCGGCTCAAGGACCGCAAGCAGAACGACTACCTGCTCGGCCCCACGCACGAGGAGCTGTTCACGCTCGTCGTCAAGGACCTGTACTCGTCGTACAAGGACCTGCCCGTCTGGCTCTACCAGATCCAGACCAAGTACCGCGACGAGGCGCGTCCCCGCGCCGGCCTGCTCCGGGGCCGCGAGTTCATCATGAAGGACTCCTACTCCTTCGACACGACCGACGAGGGGCTCGACAAGTCGTACGCCGCGCACCGCGAGGCCTACGTCCGCGTCTTCGACCGGCTCGGCTTCGAGTACGTCATCGTCAAGGCGACGTCCGGCGCGATGGGCGGCTCGAAGTCCGAGGAGTTCCTGGCCCGCGCCGACAACGGCGAGGACACCTACGTCCGCTGCACGCGCTGCGACTACGCCGCCAACGTCGAGGCTGTCGAGGTACCCGCGCCCCCGGCCCTGTCGTACGACGACGTCCCCGAGGCGCACGCCGAGGAGACGCCCGACACGCCCACGATCGAGACGCTCGTCGACCACCTCAACGAGAAGTTCCCGCGCGACGACCGGCCCTGGCACGCCGGTGACACGCTGAAGAACGTCCTCGTCGTGCTCAAGCACCCCGACGGCACGCGCGAGCCGCTCGCCATCGGTCTGCCCGGCGACCGCGAGGTCGACGAGAAGCGTCTGGGCGGCCAGCTCGAGCCGATCGAGGTGGTGCCCTTCGAGGAGAAGGACTTCGCCGCGCACCCCGCGCTGGTCAAGGGCTACATCGGCCCCGGCGTGCTGGGGGAGAAGAACGCCTCCGGCATCCGCTACGTCGTCGATCCCCGGGTCGTCGAGGGCACTCGCTGGGTGACCGGCGCGGACCGCGACGGCAGCCACGTCATCGACCTCGTCGCCGGCCGTGACTTCACGCCCGACGGCACGATCGAGGCGGCGGAGGTCCGCGACGGCGACGCGTGCCCCCGCTGCGGCGCGGAGCAGGGCGGCACGCTCGAGACCGCGCGCGGCATCGAGATGGGCCACATCTTCCAGCTCGGCCGCAAGTACGCCGACGCGCTCGACCTGCGCGTGCTGGACGAGAACGGCAAGCTCGTCACGGTCACCATGGGCTCCTACGGCATCGGCGTCTCGCGCGCCGTCGCCGCCATCGCGGAGAACACCCACGACGAGCTCGGCCTGGTCTGGCCGCGCGAGGTGGCGCCCGCCGACATCCACCTGGTCGCCACGGGCAAGGACGAGGCGGTGTTCGAGGCCGCCGCGGCGCTGGCCGAGAACCTCCACGGCCAGGGCATCACGGTCCTCTACGACGACCGGCAGAAGGTCTCGCCCGGCGTGAAGTTCAAGGACGCCGAGCTGATCGGCGTGCCGACCATCGTCGTGGTGGGCAAGGGCCTCGCCGACGGCGTCATCGAGGTCAAGGACCGCGCCACCGGCGAGCGCACCAACGTGTCGCTCGACGAGGCGCCCGCCCATCTGCTCCAGGTCGTCCGTGGCTGATCGCGTCGAGGCGCGCGACGACGTCCGGGGCGTCGACGCGGTCATCTTCGACTGGGGCGGCACGCTCACCCCGTGGCACACGGTCGACTTCACCGAGGAGGCCGAGGCGCTGCTCGCCGCGGTTGTCGACCCGCCGGACAACGCCGCGGAGCTGCTGCGCCGCGCCGGTGACGCGGTGTGGGCGCGCAGCCGCGACCACCACACCAGCGCCACCGTCGCCGACCTGTTCCGCGAGGCCGGGCTCGAGCACGACGAGTCGCGGCTGGCGGCGTACCGCGACTTCTGGCACCCGCACACCCTCACCGACCCCGACGTCGGCCCGCTGTTCGAGGCGCTGCGCGAGCAGGACATCCGGGTCGGCGTGCTGTCCAACACCGTCTGGCCGCGGGAGTGGCACGAGGAGTTCTTCGACCGGGACGGCGTGCTGCACCTGATCGACGGCGCCGTCTACACCAGCGAGGTGCCGTGGACGAAGCCGGCGCCCGAGGCGTTCCACGCCGCCATGGCCGCCGTCGGCGTCGACGAGCCGGCGCGGTGCGCGTTCGTCGGTGACCGGCTGTTCGACGACATCTGGGGCGCGGGCAACGTCGGGATGCGCACCATCCACGTGCCGCACAGCGACATCCCCTCGACCCAGGTGGGTCACAGCGAGGGCGAGCCCGACGCCGTCGTGCACCGGCTCGCCGACGTGCTCACCGTGCTGGACCGCTGGCGCTGAGCCGCGGGCTCGCAAGGCCTGCACGATTGCGCACCTGCGTGAACCTGCACGGCCCGGCTCTTCCCCGTGACCTGTCCCGCTCGGCAGGATTCCGGCACCCGGGCGGGTGCCCGGGACCATCTCGGGAAGGAACCAGGACATGATCCGACTTCGCACACTGTCCCGTGCGACCGCGCTGGCCGGCGCCACCATGCTGGCCCTCAGCGGACTCTCCGCCCCTGCCCAGGCCGCGCTGCCCACCGGCGAGCGTGGGCCTGCGTGCTTCGACCCGGCCGCGGCCGGAGCGGGCAGCGCGGCCGCTCGCGGCGGCGCCGAGTTCGGCAAGCGCGACCACCGCGAGATCACCCCGGCGCAGCAGCGCGCGATCGAGGCTCGCACCGCGAAGATCCTGAAGGCCGGCAAGGGCAAGCCGGGGAACGGCGGCACCACCGTCGCGGCGGCCGGCAACATCCCGGTCTACGTGCACGTGATGGCCGACGCCAACGGCAACGGCGACGTCACCGACTCCCAGATCTCGCAGCAGATCCAGGTGCTGAACAAGACGTACGGTGGCCAGGAGTCGGGCAGCGCCTCCAACACCGGCTTCACCTTCACGCTGGCCGGCGTCGACCGGTTCTACAACTCGACCTGGCACAAGGACCGGTCGAGCTCGACGTACCGCAGCCAGACCCGCCAGGGCGGTGCCGACGCGCTGAACATCTGGCTGGTCGACTTCTCCTACCTCGGCATCGCGACCTTCCCGTGGGACTACAGCCGCAACCCGTCGATCGACGGCATCCGGGTCCACTACGGCTCGCTGCCGGGCGGCCCCATCGCCAACTACAACCTCGGCGAGACCGCGACGCACGAGGCCGGCCACTGGCTCGGGCTGTACCACACCTTCCAGGGCGGCTGCACCAGCACCAACGACGAGGTGGCCGACACCCCGGCGCAGAGCTCGGCGACGAGCGGCTGCCCGACCGGCCGCGACTCGTGCTCGCTGCCGGGTCTGGACCCGATCCACAACTACATGGACTACTCCTACGACTCCTGCTACTACGAGTTCACCGCCGGGCAGACCACCCGGATGCAGCAGATGTTCGGCGCCTACCGCGCCTGAGCCCCGTGGGTAGCAGCCCAGACCCTCCCGTCGGGGCACGGCGCGAGGAGCGGCGCACGGCCGGACCCTGGGTCCGGTCGTGCGCCGTCGTCCGTTTTCGACTGGAATGGGTGGGAACACGCCGAATCGTCGCCAAGGCCGCGGGTCCACCGAATTCGCCGCCGGCACCGTGACGATCGGTCCTGGCCGGCGCAGGGTGTGCCGGACTCCCAGGAATGAAGAAGGACCCGACTGATGACCCGACACAGGACCCTCCGGCGCGGCGCTGCCGCGGCCGGGGTCGCGTTTCTCCTCGTCGCCGGCACGCTCACCCCGGCGCAGGCGGCCCTGCCGAGCGCCGACCGTGGTGGCCGGACCTGCCTGAACCCGTCCGGCGACACGACCTCCGCCGCCAAGGGCGGCCGCGGCACCGACCACCGGGACGTCTCGGTCAAGGAGGCCAAGTCCATCGAGGCCAAGACCAAGGAGAAGCTGGCGGCCAAGGGCGTCGCGGCGGCGAAACCGAACAAGGCCGGCAAGCCGCTCATCGACGTGGACGTGCCGGTCTACGTGCACGTGATGGTCGCCGCGGACGGCGTCACCGGCGACGTCACCGACAAGCAGATCAACGACCAGATCGCGGTGCTCAACAAGACGTACGGCGGCAAGGAGTCGAGTGCCGCGGCCGACGTCGGAGCGACGTTCACGCTGGCCGGCATCGACCGCTACTACAACGACGCGTGGCACAACGACAAGAACTCCAACCAGTACCGCAAGCTCACCCGCCAGGGCGGCAAGGACGCGCTGAACATCTGGCTGGTGGAGTTCGGCTACCTCGGTATCGCGACGTTCCCGTGGGACTACAAGAGCTCCGGTGACGTGGACGGCATCCGGGTGCTGTGGGCCAGCCTGCCCGGCGGTCCGGAGAAGAACTACAACCTCGGCGAGACCGCGACCCACGAGGCCGGCCACTGGCTCGGGCTGTACCACGTGTTCGAGGGCGGTTGCAAGGAGCCGTCGGGCGGCGACCAGGTCGCCGACACCCCGCCGCAGAGCGTCGCGACCAACGGCTGCCCCGAGGGTCAGGACTCCTGCGCCGGCGACGGCCTGGACTCGGTCCACAACTACATGGACTACTCGTACGACAGTTGCTACAACCAGTTCACCCCGGGCCAGGCGGCCCGCGTGGCGGACATGTGGAACGCCTACCGCGCCTGACGGCGCCGCTTTCTTCTCGGGTCTCGTGACCGTGCCCCGTCCCACCGCGCGTGGGGCGGGGCACGGCGCTTTCCGCGGGCCTCAGAGCTCGGGTACGCCGGGGAACGGCTCCGGCTGCGCACCGAACGACAGCGCCCGCACCGCCGCGTCGGTCAGCGCGTCGATCGCCCACTGCCGGTTGGCCCGGGCGGTGCTGCCCACGGCGGTCGCGTAGACCTCGGCGCAGCGCTCCTCGATCTCGGCCGCGGCCGCCCGGCACTGCGCCGCCGTCCTCGCCTCGTTGGGCAGCTCGTAGCTGACCTCGGCCGCCACCGGCTCGACGTCCTGCTTGCGCAGGATCGCGGTGACCTGGTCGCGCCGACCCCGGTGCACGGTGTACGCCGCCCGCAACGACGAGGCGAGGTCGGGCGCGGCCGACGACGACACGCGTCCGCCGAGCACGCCGTACACGTAGACCGCGGCGTGCTCACCGGCCAGCGTGGTCTGCAGCGCCTCCTCGGGGGTCATGCCGAGCCCTCCGCGATCCGGTCGAGCACGGCCGCCTGCTGGGCCGCGGACGCCGCCATGCTGGCGAGCACGCGGGCGAACGCGCCGGACTCGGCGGCGAAGGCGCTGCGTTTGTCGATCAGCGCCAGGTCCTCCTCGTGGCGCGCCAGCCGCTTGACGGCCCGGCGCCGGTCGGGGGGCACCTCGAAGCTCCGCTCGGGCGCCTCGGTTGCTGTGTCCGAGGGGCCGGCGGTCGGCAGCGGCTCGTCGGGCGCGGCGTCCTGGAGCAGCGCGATGTGGGCGGTGTGCGCGTCACGCGCGGGGGAGAGGGCGTCCTCGAGGCGCGGGAAGCGGGCGATCGTGGCGTCGACGAGGTCGAGCACGCGCTGCTCGTCGGCCAGCACCGTCGCCGCCAGCAGTACGTCGGGGTCGACGGCGGGCTCGGTCTCGCGGTTGCGGCGGGCCCGGCGCCGGGCCCGGGCCCGGGAGGCGTTGGGGCTGCAGGCCGCCACGCTTGCGGCGGACCCTGCCACGGCCACCAGCGCGGTGCGTCGGGTGACCGACGGGGCTGGCGGGACGTTCACCGGACGACTCTATCGAGGTCCGATCGGGGTCGCGGTCCGCGGCCCCGGGCGGCACTGAGCACGTGGTCCGATGCCCTAAGGTTGACGACACCACAACAGCAGAGACGCAGGAAGGACGCCCGTGAGCATCGACCAGACCCGGGACCGACTTGCAGGGGTCCTCACCGACCCGCTGAGCGCTGTAGGCCTCGACCTCGAGGCGGTGGAGCTGACCCCCGCGGGCAAGCGCCGGCTGCTGCGCGTCGCGGTCGACAAGGACGGCGGCGTCACACTCGACGACATCGCGGACGCGACCAAGGAGGTCTCGCGGCTGCTCGACGAGTCCGACGTGATGGGCGAGCAGCCCTACACGCTCGAGGTCACCTCGCCGGGCGTCGACCGCCCGCTGACCCAGCCGCGGCACTGGCGCCGCAACCAGGGCCGGCTGGTCAAGGTCTCGCTGCACGACGGCCGCACGGTCACCGGCCGGGTCGTCGACAGCGACGACGAGCACGCCTCGCTCGACGTCGAGGGCTCGGGCACCGAGCAGGTCGCCTACGACGACGTGGCCAAGGCCAAGGTGCAGGTCGAGCTCAACCGGAAGGAAGGCTGAGGCATGGACATCGACATGAACGTGCTCCGTGCCCTCGAGCGCGAGAAGGAGATCTCCTTCGACATCGTCGTCGAGGCCCTCGAGCAGGCGCTGCTCACGGCATACCACAAGACCCCCGGCGCGGTGGAGCGCGCGCGGGTCGAGCTCGACCGCAAGACCGGCCACGTGACGGTCTACGCCGCCGAGGTCGACGACGAGGGCAACGTGATCGCGGAGTACGACGACACCCCGGCCGGCTTCGGCCGGATCGCCGCGACCACGGCCAAGCAGGTGATCCTGCAGCGGCTGCGCGACGCCGAGGACGACATCAAGTTCGGCGAGTTCTCCGGCAAGGAGGGCGACATCGTCTCCGGCGTGATCCAGCAGGGTCGCGACCCCAACGACGTGATGGTCGACCTGGGACGTCTCGAGGCGCTGCTGCCGATGGCCGAGCGGGTGCCGGGGGAGAAGTACGAGCACGGCGCCCGGATCCGCTGCCTGGTGGTGAGCGTCCGCAAGGGCATGCGCGGCCCGCAGGTGATGCTGTCGCGCTCGCACCCCAACCTGGTCAAGAAGCTGTTCGCACTCGAGGTGCCCGAGATCGCCGACGGCACCGTCGAGATCTGCGGCATCGCCCGCGAGGCCGGCCACCGCACCAAGATCGCGGTGCGCTCGACCGTGCCGGGCGTGAACGCCAAGGGTTCCTGCATCGGGCCGATGGGCCAGCGGGTGCGCGCGGTGATGAACGAGCTGCACGGCGAGAAGATCGACATCGTCGACTGGTCCGACGACCCCGCCGAGATGGTCGCCCACGCGCTGTCGCCGGCGCGGGTGAACAGCGTCGAGATCGTCGATCTGGAGGCGCGGTCCGCCCGCGTCATCGTCCCCGACTTCCAGCTGTCGCTCGCGATCGGCAAGGAGGGCCAGAACGCC
>NZ_CAMPGZ010000123.1 GCF_946885725.1 uncultured Nocardioides sp. | reverse complement strand
CGTCGAAGACGCGGTCCAGACCCTCCTTGTCGACGACGTCACGGACGCCGACGAGATCCAGGTTGCAAGCGGGGACGCGCACCACGAGATCCTGCTGGGCGACGATGCGCAGCACCAGGTACTGCTTGTCCTCCCCCTTGATCTGTCGGGTTTCGATGTCCTCGATGACCGCTGCGCCGTGATTCGGGTAAACAACCGTTTCGCCCACGGTAAATGTCATGTGCCAAGTACCCCTTCCTAGGTGACTAGGATAACACGTCCCCGAACCTCGTCTCGAAGCGTTTGCGCAGGTCAGAGGCCACATCAGGGCTTGACAGGACGGCATTTCATGTGCCTCAACCAACCACTTGACCGCCTCTGAGCGGGCTCCCGGGCCCCTTCCCAACGGGTGGTCCCGACCCCTCCGAACGGACATAACCGCAGGTCGAACGGCCAGTCCCGGTTGACCCGGGCGGGCGCTGGGCAATACTCCGCGCATGAGGTTCCGCAGGCGGCACGGGGCGGCCGTCTCACTCGTCCTGGCCTCGCATCCTTTACCCGCTCTGGCGTTCACGGGTGCCCTCACGGCCGCCGCGGCACTGTCCGGGCGGCCGTCGCGCGAGTGCGCACTGGTCGCGGCGACCGTGCTCGTCGGGCGCCTCACCGTGGGCTGGATGGACGACCTCGTCGACCGCCACCGCGACCGCCAGGTCGGCCGGCAGGACCGGCCGGTCGCGATGGGGTGGGTGGACCCGGGCACGGTCGCGTTCGCGATCGCGGTCGCCACGCTGGCGGTCGTCCCGCTGTCGGTCGCCAACGGCACGTACGCCGGCATCGCCCACCTCGGCGCGGTCGCGAGTGCGTGGCTCTACCACCTCTGGTTCAAGCGCACCTGGCTGTCGTGGCTGCCTCCGGCCGTGGGCTTCGGGCTGCTCCCCGCCTTCCTGTCGTACGGCGGATGGGGTGGCGGCATGCACGGCGGCCCACCGACGATCGAGGTGACCGTGCTGGCCGCCTTGCTCGGCATCGGCGTGCACGTGCTCGCGGCGCTGCCCGACCTGGTCGAGGACCGCGAGACCGGCCTGCGGCACCTGCCGCTGCGCATCGCGCTGCGCACCGGCGCGACCCGGCTGCTCTGGCTCGCGAGCGCCTACACGCTGCTCGTTGCAGGCGGGCTCGTCTGGGCCGTGCTGCAGGTCGGCCTGCGGCAGTAGCAAGGCGTCGTACGGCTAGACTCGGCGACCGCCAGCGCCCGTACGAGAGGACCCAGTCGTGAACGTTCGTCGTCGCCTCACCACCGCAGCCGTCGCTCTGGCGCTGCCTGTGCTGACGGCCGGCCTCTCCGGCTGCGGCTTCGACGCTCCGACCGACCAGCGCTACAACCCCGCCGTGGGCGTCAACGTCCAGGGCGGCGAGGTCGACGCGCTCAACGTGCTGATCGTCTCCGGGTCCGATGGCAGCGGCGCACTCGTGGCGACGTTCGCCAACAACAACCAGGACGAGGGCGACTCCCTCGTCGACGTCTCCGGTCAGGGCGTACAGGTCGAGCTCGGCGGCGACACCGAGATCCCGGCCGGCGGCCTGCTCACCATCGATGACGGAAGCGTCACCGTGACCGGCGAGCGCGTGGCGGCGGGCAACTTCGTGCCGCTCACGTTCTCCTTCGAGAACGCCTCCTCGGTCACCCTGCAGGCGCCGGTCGTCGCGCCCACCGGTCCCTTCGAGGACATCCCGCTCCCCTGACGGACGCCCGTCCCGCGTGGCGAGGGCGTCGTACTAGCCTGCGCCCATGAGCGCTGAGTCGACCCTCGTCCTGCTCCGCCATGGCGAGAGCGAGTGGAACGCCAAGAACCTCTTCACCGGCTGGGTCGACGTGGCCCTGTCCGAGAAGGGCCGCGAGGAGGCCGTCCGCGGCGGCTCCCTGATGGCGGAGGCCGGGTTCCTCCCCGACGTGCTGCACACCTCCGTGCTGCGCCGCGCGATCACCACCGCGCAGCTGGCGCTCGACGAGTGCGAGCGGCACTGGATCCCGGTGAAGCGGTCGTGGCGGCTCAACGAGCGGCACTACGGCGCGCTGCAGGGCAAGGACAAGAAGGCCACGCTCGAGGAGTTCGGCGAGGAGCAGTTCATGCTCTGGCGCCGCTCCTACAGCGAGCCGCCGCCGCCGCTCGACGACTCCTCGGAGTTCAGCCAGGTCGACGACCCGCGGTACGCCGCCCTGCCCGACGAGCTGCGGCCGCGCACCGAGTGCCTCGCGGACGTCGTGGACCGGATGCTGCCCTACTGGTACGACGCCATCGTGCCCGACCTGCGCGCCGGCAACGTCGTGTGCATCGCCGCGCACGGCAACTCGCTGCGCGCGCTGGTGAAGCACCTCGACGGCATGTCGGAGGAGGCCGTGGTCGGCCTCAACATCCCGACCGGCATCCCGCTCGTCTACAAGCTCGACGACAACATGCGGCCGGTGCAGAAGGGCGGCGAGTACCTCGACCCCGAGGCCGCCAAGGAGGCCATCGCCGCGGTCGCCAACCAGGGCCGCTGACCCAGCAGGGTTACTGGATCTCGAGGGTCGCCCGGCGTCGGCCCTCCTCCTCGAGCAGCCGCAGCGCGCCGAGCCCGACCCCGCCGTAGAGCACGCCGAGCATCAGCTCGCGGCCGATCAGCCCGGACACGGCGGACAGTCCCGCACCTGCGGCGACCTCGCGCGCGGCCTCGATCGCGTGCGTCAGCGGCAGCCAGCGTGAGACCGCCTCCATCCAGGAGGGCAGCGCGTCGACCGGGACGTTGGCGCCGCTGAAGATCAGCAGCAGCCCGAACAGCACGTTGGACATCACCGCGGTCTCGCGCACCCGGAGGCCGAGGGCGGCGTTGGCGAGGCCGAGGCCGGTGCACGAGATCGCCGCGATCGCCACGACCAGCGCGAGCGGCAGCCACGAGGAGCCAGGTATGTGCACGCCGAGCAGCAGGCCGCCCACGAACAGGCTGAACATCGAGACGAAGAACCCGTTGACCACCACCGGCAGCGAGCGGCCGAGGAACAGCGCGACCCGGTTGGCCGGCGTCACCAGCACGATGCCGAGCGTCTGCGTCCATCGCTCGCCGGCGACCGTGTTGGCCATCGCGAACAGGCACGGGATCGCGGAGTACTGCACCGCGTTGCCGATCACGTAGAACGCGTCGGACTCCTGCCCGGCCGCCCGGCCCATGTAGGCGAACAGCAGGATCTGCACGATCGGCGCGATCAGCAGCGACGGGACGTAGATCCACGGGCTCAGCCAGTTGAACAGCGCCCGGAAGCTGATCAGGCCGCCCACGAAGAAGATCCGCAACGAGGTCATCGGGCCGCTCTCACGTCAGACTCAGCGTCGCGTGGCGCCGCGCGGAGCGCAGGACGGTCTCGGACAGCAGCCACCCGACGACGCCGTACGCGAGCCCCACGGCCAGGCACATGAGGACGTCCAGCCACGGCGACTCGCCCGCGGCCGACGCGCGGATCGCCTGCATGCCCCAGGTCGGCGGCAGCGCGTAGGAGATCCAGCCGACCCAGCCCGGGAACAGCGACAGGGGTACGACGAAGCCGCAGAGGAGCCAGCCGGGGTACTCGAGCAGGTTGCCCATCGCCCACGCCGTCCGGTAGCGCACGACCGCTACCGAGAGCAGGAAGCCCAGCAGGGCAACGGAGAACACTGATACCCCGATCGAGATCGCGAAGGCCAGCGGGCTCGCGACCGGCACGGTGATGCCGAACAGCAGCCACGCCCACAGCAGCGTGGAGCCCAGGCTGAACAGCCCGAGCGAGGCCATCGCCGTGGTGATCGGCACCAGCACCAGCGCGAACCGGGTCGGCGACGCCACCAGCAGCTCGAGCGTGCCCAGCCAGCGCTCGCGCTGCAGCAGCCCGCTGGCGGTGGTGGTGACCACCGACCAGATGCCCATCACCGCGGCACCGAGACCGGCGTAGACGAGCACGCTCTGGTCGTCGGTGCGGCCGTAGAGCAGGAACGCGACCGTGGCGAAGTAGATCGGCCAGATCACCTGGAAGACGCCCTCGAAGACCGACACCGCGATCATCTTCAGGTGCAGCCAGTAGGAGACGGCGACGAGTCTCAGGACCCTCACGCCGGCGCTCCGGCGGGCTCGGCGGACACCAGCTCGACGTAGGCGTCCTCGAGGGTCGGCTCGCGCGAGCTGACCCGGCCGACGTTGACGCCCTCGAGCGAGCCGAGCACGGACGAGGTGACCTCGGCGCCTGGGTGCGCCTGCACGATGAGCACCTGCGCCTGGCCCCGCTCCTCGACGGCGGCGGAGCGCACGCCGTCCAGCGTTCGTACGGCGTCGACGGAGGTGGCCGGCAGGCCGAACGTCTCGACCTCGACGACGTGGCCCGCGGTGACGCGCTGCTTGAGGTCGGCGGGTGTGCCGGTGGCGACGATCTCACCACCGCGGATCACCGCGATCCGGTCGCAGAGCTCGTCGGCCTCGAACATGTAGTGCGTGGTCAGCAGGATCGTCTTGCCCTGCTCGCGCAGGTCGGCGATGGTGCCGCGCAGCTCGCGCGCGCCGACCGGGTCGATGCCGATCGTCGGCTCGTCGAGGAACAGCACCTCGGGGTCGTGCAGCAGGCCGCGCGCGATGTGCAGGCGCTGCCGCATGCCGCGCGAGAAGCCCTCGACACGCTCCTTCTCGCGGCCGGTCAGGCCGACCATCTCCAACAGGCTTCCGATCCGCCGCCGCTGCTCGCCGGGCGGGACGCCGTACAGCTCGGCGAAGTAGCGCAGGTTGTCGAGCGCGCTGAGGCGTTCGTAGAGGCCGCGGTCGCCGCCGAAGACGTAGCCGATGTGGCGGCGCACGACGCGTGCGTCGGCGACGACGTCGTGACCGAGCACCTGCGCGCTGCCGCCGGTCGGCAGCAGCAGGGTGATCAGCATCTTGATCGTCGTGGTCTTGCCGGCACCGTTGGGACCGAGGAGGCCGAACAGCTCGCCGGCCTCGATGTCGAAGCTCACCCCGCGGACGGCCTCGACCTCCTTGCGCTCCCGGCGGAACGTGCCGGCGCGGGTGCGGTAGCTGCGGCGCAGGTCGAGCGCGCGGACGACGGGCCGGCCGGACTCGAGAGGCTGGGCGGACTGGGCAGAGGACGTGGCCGGGACGGTGACCATGCTCGCGAAGTTAGTCCTGGTCACCGACAGGGTCGACCGGTTTTCCCGGTCCGCCGGGTCCGTCCCGTTCTAGCCCTCGAGCTCCTGGACGACCTTGTCGATCTTCTCGGCCGTCGGAGTGCCGTCCTGCTGGGCGGCGGTGACGTACTTCGCGCGGCCGGTGTAGTCGTCCTCGACTCCGTGCTCGTCCAGCCACGAGTTGTAGTCGGGAACGCCCTCGGTCTCACGCACGACGGTCAGGGCGACCTGCTCGCGGGCCTCGGTCCTCGTGCCCTCCGGCTCCCACTCGATCGCGTCGATGAGCCGCCCGGCACGCGCGACCACCTCGGTCTCGCCGAGATCGGCGATGTCGGCGCGGACGTAGCCGACCAAGGCGTCGATGGGTGCGAAACGCTGGTCGAGCCCGGCCTCGTCGAAGTCCTCGGTCGCCGGGAACGCGGCCTGCAGGGCCTCCGAGCGCTCGCCGTCGGACAGCTCGGTCGCCGCGCAGTCGAGCGCCGCCGGCTCGGAGAAGAACGCGCGCAGCTCGTCGTCGGACCAGTCGGACGACCCGTCGACCGACAGCCCGGCGTCCTCGATGCAGGACACGAAGTCGTCGTTGTCGAAAGCCGCGTCGGCACCGCCGCCGCTGCAGCCGGCGAGCAGCACGGCGCCCGCTACTGCGACGGCCGCGAGACGGAGTCGGGAAAGGATCACTGCTCGTCCCGGCTCTCGTCGATCTTCGTGATGAGCCTGTCGATCTCGCGCCAGGTCGGTCCGCCCTGCTCCTCGAGGTACTGGACGTAGAGGTTCACCGCACGGTCGTCGTCGCCGAGGTTCTCCTGCCGGACGTACTCGTCGAAACCGAGCACCTCGACCGTCCGGCCGTTGCGCTCGTAGGTGTAGCCCTCCGGAGCACCGCCGTGCACCTGGGTGTAGATGCCGAACGCGAAGACCTCCTGGACGGCGTTCTTCGACATCGCGTCGTCGAGGTCCTTGTCGGCCTTCTCGAGCCGCTCGATCTCGCTGAGCAGCGCGTTGAAGACACCGAGCGCCGGGCCGGTGAGCGGGGTCTTGGCGCCGGCCGAGATGAGGCTCTCGGCGACGGACTTGAGCACACCGCCCCACTTGACGTGGTCACCGAGCAGGTCCTTCTCCCGCATCAGCAGGCCGAGGTTCACCGCGACCTGGTCGGGGTCGTCACCGCGCTGGATCTGGTACGTCGTCATCGCGGCGATCAGGTCCTCGGGGTTGGTGTCGCTCTCCTGGATGAGGTCCTTGAACGTGCTCGCCGGGACGAAGCCGTCTCGGGAGTTGTTCATGTACCAGAGCGCCCACTCCGGGTCGTTCACGAGCTGGGCGAGGTAGGGCTTGAACGGGTCGGTGTACGCCGGGTTCGACGCGTTGCGGTAGCGGTGCTCGAGCATCTCCATCAGCAGGTCAGGACGCGCACCGGCGGAGTCCTCCAGCGCCGCGAGGTGCCGGTCCTTGAGCTCGACGAGCATCTCGCCGTACAGGCTGGCGATGTGCTGGTAGTCGTCCTCGTTCATCGTGCCGCCGGGGACCTGCACGTTGAGCAGCCGGAACATCATGTCCTCCCGGTGCTCCTTCTTGGCGTGCTCGAGGATGTCCGCGAGGTCAGCGCCGGTGGAGTTCTCGTCCCACTGGGCGAGCATGTCGTTGTCGCCGTAGGCGTAGCTGAACACCTGCGGGAAGAGCCCCGGCATGCCCATGCCGTCGCTGAGCGAGGCGTTGTAGACCTCGGAGTGGTAGCTCAGGGCGGCGGCGTTGACCCGGCCGTCGGCGTACTTCGAAGAGGCGACGAGCGCCCACATCTTCGGCCCGTAGTCGGACTCCATGAAGCTCTCGAGGAACGCCGCCATCTCCTCGTCGGAGCGGTGGCTGACGCCGTTGGCGATCGCGTCGTTGAGCCGCTCCAGCGAGGGCCAGATCTCCTCCATCACGAGGTCGGTGTCCTTCAGCCCCTCGTCGATCTGGAGGTAGAGGTCCTTGACGCCGTCGGCACCGAGGACGTCGACGAGGTGGTCGGCGTAGACGTCGTTGTCGGCGTTCTCTCCGATCGCGTCCATCGCCTCCTCGATCGCCTGCTGGTCGCCGTCCTCCAAGGCCTCCTTGAGCGCGTCGATGTCCTCCTCGGCCTGGTCGTGGATCGCCTCGACGGCCTCCGCGTGCGCGTTGTCGTTGATCTGCTTGGTGAGGCCCAACCCGCCCAGCAGTCCGGCCAGCGGGTTGGTGTCGGACTCGCCGCTGCGCCACTTGTCGAGCGCGTCGGGGTCGATCTTCAGGGGTACGGCGTCGGCGAGGGTGGTGCTCAGCCCGCGGGTCTGCTGGGCGAGGTACATCCGCATGTAGCCGAAGTCGATCTCGAGGTTGTGCTGGGTCTGCCGCTTGGCGTCGAAGGCGGCCGAGGCGCCGCTGGTGCGCATCTGGTCGAGCTCGTGGTTGAGGGTCGTGTTGATCGTCATGCCCTGCTCGCGCCAGTGCGCGCGCGTCCGGTCGACCTTGTCCTGGTTGGCGTCGAGGGCGTTCTGGTAGTCGGTCTCGGCCTGCTCCCACTTGCGGTTGAGCTCGGGCAGGCGGTCCAGCGCGTCGTCGTAGTCGCGCGCCAGCGAGCGCAGCTTCTCGATGGCGGGCTGGAGCTTGTCGCCGTACCGGTCCATGAGGTTGCCGAGCCCGGTCATCTCGTTCTTGATGCTGGTGGCGGCCTCGCCGGTCCAGCTGTCGCCGATGTCGCCCGGGGTGCCCTTGACGGTGCCGGCCTTGGTCTCGATGTGGTTCTTCAGCGTGGACAGCTTGGTGGCCACGGAGCGGAGGCCGTCGGGGTCGATGTCGAGGGTGAAGTGCTTGTCGCTCACGGAAGCGCCTCAGAGGGTCGGGACGTGGGCGTAGTCCTGGTCGAGCCGGGTGAGCTCGACCTCGAACGTGTTGGTGTTCCCCGCGATCACGGCGGCGGCGGTGCGGCACACGTCGAACGTCTCGCGCCAGGAGAACTCCCAGCTCTCCTTGCCGTCCTCGACCGACGGGCTGAACTCGCCGCAGGCCGCCGTGATGTCGACAGCGTGGGCGGTGATGGAGTAGCGGGTGTTCGCGAACTCCTGGCTCAGGTCGTTGAAGCGGTTCTGGATCCGGGCGGCGGCGTCCGCCGACATCTTCACGTCTTGGCCCACGGTGCTCCCCCGTCGATGAGTGCGTCTCCGAGCTGTCGCAAGGGTAAAACGTACCGAAACCGGGCCCGGGCCGCCTCAGGGCACGAGACGCGACGTGAGGAAGGAGCGGATCCGGGACTGGTCGCCGGACGTGTGGAGTACGTCGTACGGCGCGCGGTGCCAGAGCGCCTGGAAGAGCACGGCCGCCGGCGCCGAGACCTGGTCGGCCTGCGGGTGGCGCCGGTCGACGACGAGGGGCGGGCCGGACGAGGCCGGCGCGCGCGTCTCGTCCTCGGGGGCGCGCGTCTGGGCGGGCACCGCCCCGTCCCGGACCGGGCGGGGCGTCAACGTCCACACACGTCCGGTGTCCTCGCACTGCAGCGTGAGCGGCGCTGTGAGCGCGGCGGGGTGACCGCGGTGGTGCATGCGGGGGACCATCACCGTCAGCACCTCCTCGATGCCGTCGGTGGCGATCTCGGGCGCGATCTGCGGCGTGGCACCGACCGCCTGCGCCAGGTCGACGGAGTGAATGGTGGTCTCGTGAAGCTGGCGACGCCGCCAGAAGCTCGCGTCGCCCTCGCCGAACGCGAAGTTCCACGCGGGCTTGGCCGGGTCGGTGTCGCGCAGGACGCGGTAGAGGTCCTCGGCCTTCCCGGCGTACCACTCGCTGACCACACGTGACCGGTGCGAGCCGGGGTCGTCGCTCTGCGTGGGCGCCTTGGCGCCGGTCTCGACGATGGTCGCGGCCCAGGCATGGGTGTTGCCGAGGTGCACGACGAGGTCGCGCACGGCCCAGCCGCTGCATGCCGGGACTGGCGCCTTGAGGTCGGCCACGGCCACCCCGTCGGCGAACCTCCCCGCCGCCTCGGCGAACTGCCGGACGAAGTCGATGCCGGTTGCCGTGCCTCGACTCATCACCCGCTCATCATGGCAGGCGGAGCAGCACCGGTGAACGACAGGTGAACAGTCGGGGAAGTCGTACGGCGGAGGGCTCTCGCGACGCGGACGACGACCGGCGGGCCCGTACGATCACGAGCGTGGACACCGCGGTGCAGGCGCTGCTCTTCGCGGCGCTGGGCGGCGCGCTCGGGGCGGGGGTCGTGCTCGCCTGGCGCTTCTCGGAGCGCCAGATGTCGAATGTCCCCCAGGGGCCGGAGGCCGCCGTACCGCCCGGCGTCGCCACCGTCCTCGGTGTGCTGCGCTCCAGCGCGGTCGTGATCGACGAGCACGACCGCGTCGTGAAGGCGTCCGCGCCCGCGTATGTCATGGGTCTGGTCAGCGGCCACACCCTGGACCTGCCCGAGCTCGCGGACCTGGTGCGGCAGGTACGGCGCGACGGGCAGATCCGCGAGGTCGAGCTGGTCGTGCCACGGAGCAGGCAGGGCGCGGACGTCCACGTGACCGCCCGGGTCGCGCCGCTGTCGAGCCGTCTCGTGCTCGCCCTCGTCGAGGACCGAACGAGGGAGCGCCGGGTCGAGGCCATCCGGCGGGACTTCGTCGCCAACGTGTCGCACGAGCTGAAGACACCAGTCGGTGCGTTGACGCTGCTGGCCGAGGCGGTTCAGGACGCCGCCGACGACCCCGAGGCCGTGGCCCGCTTCGCCGGGCGCATGCAGACCGAGGCGGCCCGGCTCGAGCGGCTGGTGCAGCAGATCATCGAGCTGTCCCGGCTGCAGGGCGACGACCCGCTCGAGGACCCGCAGCCGGTCGACGTCGACAAGGTTGTGGCGCGGGCGATCGACCAGAGCGTGATCGACGCGCAGGCCCGCGGGGTCGAGGTCGTCCGGGACGGCGAGCGCGGGCTCGAGGTGCTCGGCAACGGCGACGAGATCGCGTTGGCGCTCGGCAACCTCGTCTCCAACGCGGTCACGTACTCCCCCGATGGCGGCCGGGTCGTGGTGTCGGCACGGTCCGAGCCGACACGCGTGCACCTCTCCGTGACCGACCAGGGGATCGGCATCCCGGCCGAGGAGATCGACCGGATCTTCGAGCGGTTCTACCGCGTCGACCCGGCGCGGCACCGCTCGACCGGCGGCACCGGGCTCGGCCTGTCGATCGTCAAGCACGTCGCGGCCTCCCACGGCGGCGACGTCCGGGTCCGCTCCGTCGAGGGGCAGGGGTCGACGTTCACGCTCGAGCTCCCGCGCCGTACCGCGCCCGACGTACCGGCCCGGAACCACGAGGAGAACGTCGGATGACCCGCGTGCTGGTCGTGGAGGACGAGGAGTCCTACAGCGACGCGCTGTCGTACCTGCTGCGCAAGGAGGGCTTCGAGGTCTCGCTGGCGAGCACGGGCCCGGACGCGCTGACGGAGTTCGACCGCACGGGCGCGGACATCGTGCTGCTCGACCTGATGCTGCCCGGCCTGCCCGGCACCGAGGTGTGCCGGCGCATCCGGCAGGTCTCGAACGTGCCGGTGATCATGGTCAGCGCCAAGGACTCCGAGGTCGACAAGGTGGTCGGGCTGGAGCTCGGCGCCGACGACTACGTCACCAAGCCCTACTCGCCGCGCGAGCTCGTCGCCCGCATCCGTGCGGTTCTGCGCCGGGGCCAGGAGGTCGAGCCGGCGTCGTCGACGCTCGAGGCCGGGCCGGTGCGGATGGACGTCGAGCGGCACGTCGTCACCGTGAACGGCGAGGAGACCCGGCTGCCGCTCAAGGAGTTCGAGCTGCTCGAGATGTTCCTGCGCAACCCCGGCCGGGTGCTCACCCGCGGCCAGCTCATCGACCGGGTGTGGGGCACCGACTACGTCGGCGACACCAAGACGCTCGACGTACACGTGAAGCGGCTGCGGGCCAAGATCGAGCCCGACCCGTCGGCTCCGACGTACCTCGTGACCGTCCGCGGTCTCGGCTACAAGCTCGAGGCCTGACCCGCCTGTCGGTGCTCGCGACTAGCGTTGCTCCGTGACCAACCGATCCGACTCGACCACCTCCGCCCTGCCGCTGCTGGCCGTCGGGGTGACGCTGGTGTTCTGGGCGTCGGCGTTCGTCGCGATCCGGCACCTCGGCGACCACGTCGGTCCCGGCGAGCTGTCCCTCGGCCGTCTCGTCGTCGGCTCGCTGTGCCTCGGTGCGGTCCTGTTCACCCGACGCGCGTGGCGGCGCCCGCAGGCCTCCGACTGGGTCGGTCTCGTCGCGATCGGCCTGCTCTGGTTCGGCGTCTACAACGTCGCGCTCAACGCCGGCGAGCGCCGCGTCGACGCCGGCACGGCCGCGATGCTCATCCAGCTCTCCCCCGCCCTCATCGCTGTACTGGCGGTGCTGTTCCTGCGCGAGCGCTCGTCTGTTTTCTTGTGGGTCGGCCTGGTCGTCGCTTTCGGCGGCGTCGCGGTGATCAGCCTCAGCACCTCACCCGGTGGCGACCGCGACATGGTCGGCGTACTGCTGTGCCTGCTGTCGGCCGCGGTGTACGCCGTCAGCGTGATCCTCCAGAAGCCGCTGATGGCGCGACTGCCGGCCATCCAGGTGACCTGGGTGGCGTGCACGGTCGGCGCGGTCGCGTGCCTCCCGTTCGCGCCCGGCCTCGTCTCCGACCTCGGCACGATGGCCGCCGCCGACGTGGGCTGGGTGGTCTACCTCGGGGTGTTCCCGACCGCGATCGCGTTCACGACGTACGCCTACGCCCTCACGCACATGAGCGCGAGCAGCCTCGGCGTGACGACGTACCTCGTCCCGCCGATCACCGTGGTCATGGCGTGGCTGCTGCTCGGCGAGACGCCACCAACTCTCGCGTACGTCGGTGGGGTTCTCTGCCTGGTCGGCGTGGCGCTGGCCCGGCACAAGCCGCGCCGGCCGGCCGCCGCCGCGCCGGCGGAGCCTGCCGCTCGGCAGCACGGCTAGCCAGTCGCGCACCCTGCTCCCGGGCCAGCGGGTGTGGGCCGGGTTGAGTACGTCTCCCGGCTGGTCAGTGCGCGCCGCGAGACGCCGCGCGTGCTCGGCTGGCCCGCGTGGCGCTGGGTCGCGCTGCTCCTGGTGGCCGTGGTGGGGTTCCTCGCCGTGGCCGCCGCGACCGTACTCATCGGGCTCCAGGCGGTCAGTGCCTGCGGTGAGCCGCTGCGGTTCGCGGCGATCGACCGCGCCCAACGCCGGTTGTTGGTGCTCGCGCTCGTCGCCCCGCCGTGTTCGACCTGGTTCTGGGTCTCGACCCGATGACGTACGGGGACTTCTTCTGCTTCTAGCGCAGGCTGGGGGCACCGACCTACCCGGTCGGTTTGCCGTCACTGGAGGGAAGCGTGTCCATCCGCGGCATCGGACAGGCGTTCGAAAACTGTCGGTGGCTCCTGATCCGATAGGTGCATGGCAGTGACACCGGCACCCGAGCAGCAGGCGGACTCCGCCGACGCGGTTCTGGCTGCCGTGCGTGAGGCTCGCGCGGCCGCGGACCGCGAGGAGGTCCGGATCCTCGAGCTCGCCCGGGAGTGGGCGGCGATGCACGAGATCGACGACGCGGCCTCCCCGTTGTTGTTCGAGCAGCCGGCCCGGTTCACCGGCAAGGGCGTCCCGGAGGTCGGCGA
>NZ_CAMPGZ010000122.1 GCF_946885725.1 uncultured Nocardioides sp. | reverse complement strand
GAGCTCAAGGAGCGCAAGCACCGCATCGAGGACGCCGTTCGCAACGCGAAGGCGGCCGTCGAGGAGGGCATCGTCGCCGGCGGTGGCGTGGCCCTCGTCCAGGCCTCCGGCAAGGCGTTCGAGAAGCTCGACCTCGAGGGTGACGAGGCCACCGGCGCCCAGATCGTGCGGCTCGCGTCCGAGGCTCCGCTCAAGCAGATCGCGGTCAACGCCGGCCTCGAAGGCGGCGTTGTGGCGGAGAAGGTGCGCAACCTCGAGGCCGGCCACGGTCTCAACGCCGCCACCGGCGAGTACGTCGACATGATCGCCACCGGCATCATCGACCCGGCCAAGGTGACGCGCTCGGCGCTGCAGAACGCCGCGTCGATCGCCGCGCTGTTCCTCACCACCGAGGCCGTCGTGGCCGACAAGCCCGAGAAGCAGCCGGCCATGCCCGGCGGTGCCGACGGCGGCATGGGCGGCATGGACTTCTGATCCATCCGCTCTAGCAACACCCAGGCAACACCCCTCTCCACCAGCAAGGCCCCTGCCGCACGGCAGGGGCCTTGCTCGTGTCTCCGTCGGGCCTGTCGCTTCGCGACATGACGCCGAGGGGTCATTAATTCAGCCTCGTGGGCGGCGTGTCGGTGCACATTTGACCCCTCGGTGACAGGCGAGGCGCACTAGAACATGTGTTCGAATGGACGTACGCTCGTCCCATGAGTGTCGACTTCCAGACCACCCTGTTCGACGAGCCCGCGGCCGACCACGTGACCGTCGGGGCCCTCGACGGCGAGGTTCAGCGGCACGTGCTCGACCGGGGTGCGTGGGTCGACGTCCGGCCGGGCTGGCTGCGCGGCGCCGACGACCTGTTCGCCCGCCTCGTGCGCGACGTGCCGTGGTACGCAGAACGCCGGCAGATGTACGACCGGGTCGTCGACGTGCCGCGCCTGCTCTGCTTCTACGGCGAGCACGACGAGCTACCCGACCCGGCGCTCGTCGAGGCCCGAGAGGCGCTGAGTCGGCACTACCAGCCCGAGCTCGGCGAGCGGTTCGTGACCGCGGGTCTCTGCTACTACCGCGACGGCCGCGACAGCGTCGCCTGGCACGGCGACACCATCGGCCGCTCCAAGCTCGAGGACACGATGGTCGCGATCGTCTCCCTCGGCGACACCCGCCGACTCTCGCTCCGGCCGCGCCTTGGCGGTGCCTCCATCTCCTTCGCGATGGGCCACGGCGACCTGCTCGTCATGGGTGGCTCCTGCCAGCGCACCTGGGAGCACGCGGTGCTCAAGACCAATCGCGCCGTCGGACCTCGCATCAGCATCCAGTACCGCCCGTTCAACGTCCGCTAGTCACAGGACGACCGAGCACACCCGCCAGCACGTGGGTTGGTCACGGACGCACGGAGTCAGCCAGGCACTCGCATCAGGACGTCGTGCAGCCACGTCGTGACGCGAGTGAAACGTCCGGTCGAGGAGTCAGCTCTGCACCGACACGCCGCCCACGAGGCTGATTTATTGACCCCTCGGCGGTCTGTCGCGCAGCGACGGGGCACCCGGGTTGGTCAGGGGCGGACCCGGACAGATCTGCACCGGATGGTCAGGGTCGGATCAGGGGTGGGCCAGGGATCGTGGGGTGGGGAATCCGGTACCGGGACGATCCGGATGCCGGGATCGTTGTCCCCGACGATGCCACGGCCCTGGGACGGCCGCGCGCGGATGGGACGAGAGAGGAACCGTCGTGACCGACACGAGCATTACGCACACCACTACCTCAGGGGCCTCGGGCGCAGCAGCACGCGCCGGCTCGCACGCAGGGCCGGCCGCCCGGGTGCGGAACCTGACCAAGACCTACGGCTCCGGCCAGGCGAAGGTGGTCGCGCTCGACGACGTCACCCTCGACCTGCACCGGGGCGAGTTCACCGCCGTGATGGGCCCGTCCGGGTCCGGCAAGTCGACGCTGATGCACTGCTGCGCGGCGCTCGACACCGCCACCAGCGGGCAGGTGCTGATCGGCGACACCGACCTGTCGAAGCTCAAGGACAAGGAGCTGACCCGTCTGCGTCGCGACCAGGTGGGCTTCGTCTTCCAGTCGTTCAACCTGGTGCCGACGCTGACCGCCGAGGAGAACATCCTGCTGCCCCTCTCCATCGCCGGCCGCAAGCCCGACGCCGACTGGTACCGCACCGTCATCGAGACCGTCGGCCTCGGCGACCGGCTCGACCACCGGCCCAACCAGCTCTCCGGCGGCCAGCAGCAGCGCGTCGCCGTGGCGCGGGCGCTCGCGAGCCGGCCGTCGATCGTGTTCGCCGACGAGCCGACCGGCAACCTCGACAGCCGCTCGGGCGCAGAGGTGCTCGCACTGCTGCGCCGGTCGGTCGACGAGTTCGGCCAGACCATCGTGATGGTCACCCACGACCCGGTGGCGGCGGCGTTCACCGACCGCGTGGTCTTCCTCGCCGACGGCAAGGTCGTCGACGAGATCCGCAACCCGGACCGCGAGACCGTGCTCGACCGGATGACCCGCATGGACGCGCGGCAGGTCGACCGCGTCGCCCGCCAGGACGACGACCTCGCGGGGGCGCAGGTCTGATGTTCAAGGCTGCATGGAAGTCACTCCTGGGGCGCAAGCTGCGCCTCCTGATGAGCACGTTCGCGATCGTGCTCGGCGTCGCGTTCGTCGCGGGATCGCTGATCTTCACCGACACGCTGAGCCGCAGCTTCGACGCGATCTTCGCCTCGTCCGTCGGCGACGTCGTGGTGCGCCCGTCCGGCACCAACAACGACGACGGACCGGCCACCACCCGCACCGTCCCGGCCTCGCTGGTCGACGACCTCGCGAAGGTCGACGGCGCCGCCCGCGCCGACGGCAACGTCAACTCGTTCAGCACGTTCGTCGTCGGCGAGAACGGCAAGGTCATCGGCGGGCAGGGCGCGCCCGGCATCGGTGCCAACTGGAGCGACGCTCCGGCCGCGCACGGCCTCGAGGGGCTCGCTGTCACTGAGGGCCACCCGCCGCGCAACGGCGACGAGGTCGCCATCGACGCCGGTACGGCGGAGCGCGCGGGCTACGAGATCGGCGAGCAGGTCCACCTCGTGACGTCGAGCTCGGAGGCCGTGCTGCGGCCCACGCTGGTCGGGATCGCCGAGTTCGCCGACGGCGGCTCCACCAACGGCGCGACGATCACGGTGTTCGACACCAAGACCGCGCAGAAGCTCTTCACCGAGGGCGAGAACGTCTTCAACGACGTCTGGGTCACCGCCGAGGACGGCGTCAGCCAGGAGGAGCTGCGCGACGAGGTCGCCGCGGCGCTGCCGAAGGGCTTCGAGGCCGTCACCGGCGACGAGGCCGCCGACGAGGCCGCCTCCGACCTGGTCGAGGCGATCTCTTTCCTCGGCACGTTCCTGCTGATCTTCGCCGGCATCGCGCTGGTGGTCGGGTCGTTCCTGATCGTCAACACGTTCTCGATCCTGGTCGCGCAGCGCAGCCGCGAGCTCGCCCTGCTGCGGGCGATCGGCGCCTCGCGCCGGCAGGTCACCCGGTCGGTGATGTTCGAGGCGGTCGTGCTCGGTGCGGTCGGCTCCACGATCGGGCTCGGCCTGGGCGTGGTGCTGGCGATGGGCATCCGCGCGCTGTTCGCGACGTTCGGCCTCGACCTGAGCGGTCAGGAGCTGATCATCGCGGCGCGCACCCCGATCGCGGCGTACGCCGTCGGCATCCTCGTCACCGTCGTGGCCGCGTACATCCCGGCCCGGCGCTCGGCTCGGATCGCTCCCGTCGCCGCCCTGCGCGACGACGTGGCGATGCCGGAGTCCGCGCTGCACTGGCGGCTCGTCACGGGTGGTGCGCTGATCGCGGTCGGCGCCGTGGCCATGGGCGCGGGCCTGCTGGCCGACGTCCCGAGCCCCGGCTGGTGGGTCGGTGGCGGCATCCTCGCCGTGCTGCTCGGGGTGGCGGCCGCGAGCCCGGTGATCAGCCGGCCGGTCGTCGCGCTGTCGGCGCTGGTCTACCGCAAGATCTACGGCACGGTCGGCAACCTCGCCGGGCAGAACGCCCTGCGCAACCCGCGTCGTACGGCGGCCACCGCCTCCGCGCTGATGATCGGCCTCGCGCTGGTCACCACGATGTCGATCCTCGGCTCGTCCGCGAAGGACAGCGTCGACGAGACGATCGAGGAGAATTTCTACGGCGACCTCGTCGTCTCCAACGTGATCGGCGTGCCGTTCTCCACCTCCGTCGCGGACACGATCGAGCAGACCGACGGCGTCGCGTCGGTGAGCCGGCTGCGCTACGCCATCGCGCAGGTGGACGGCCACGGCCAGGGCGTCATGGGCGTCGACCCGGTGTCCCTGCGCCAGGTCGCCAACGTGCCGATGGTCGAAGGCGAGCTCACCGACCTCGACGACGGCAAGGTGCTGATCTCCGACAGCCGCGCGGAGGACGAGGGCGTCGGGGTCGGTGACGAGGTGACGATCGGCTTCCCGACCGGCGAGAAGGCGCTCGAGGTCGCGGGGATCTACACCGCCGACAACAACCCGGTGCTGTCGTACCCCTTCACGCTCACGCTCTCGACGCTGAAGGACGTCGGCTTCCGCGAGGCCGACAACTACCTGCTGATCCAGACCGAGTCCGGCACGGACGTGGCCGCGCTGCAGAAGACGATCGAGAAGCAGACCGCCGAGCTGCCGACGGTGACGGTCAAGGACCAGCAGGGCTTCGCCGACGAGCAGCGTGCGCCGATCGACCAGATGCTCTACATCATCTATGCGCTGCTCGGCCTGGCCTTGGTGATCGCGGTGCTCGGCATCGTCAACACGCTGGCGCTGTCGGTGATCGAGCGGACCCGCGAGGTCGGCCTGCTTCGGGCGATCGGCCTGGGCCGCGGCCAGCTGCGCCGGATGATCCGGCTCGAGGCGATCGCGATCGCCGTGCTCGGCGCCGTGCTCGGCGTCGGCATGGGCATCGTCTTCGGGCTCGCGCTGATGTCGACGCTGGCGGACGAGGGCCTCGAGGTGATCACCGTGCCGGTCCTGCAGCTCGGCGGCTACGTCGTGGCCGCCGGTTTCGTCGGAGTCCTCGCGGCGGTCTTCCCGGCCCGTCGCGCCGCGAAGCTCGACGTACTGCAGGCGATCGCCACCGAGTAGACGCCGGGTAAGGCCGCCGGCGAGACCCGGACATACCCGCGGTAAAGGCCGCCACTGGTCGCCCATCGCGCTTCTTCCGGCTTCCCCCGGCCGCACTCGATGCGGCTATGGTGGTGAGTCGAGCCGAGGGAGGTGCGATGGGCGACGTGGCGACTCCAGATCGACCACGCCAGACCGTGCACAAGCACGTGCAGGTCCGGGAATACGTCCGGGGGCTGATCCAGGGTGCCGAGCCGGGCAGCCCGGCTCCGTCGGAGCGCGAGCTCGTCCAGCACTTCGGGGTGGCCCGGATGACCGTCCGGCAGGCCCTCGACGCTCTCGTCTCCGAGGGCCTCCTCGAGCGGGTGCCCGGCCGCGGCACGTTCGTGGCCCGCGCCAAGATCGACGTCCAGGTACGCCTGTCCAGCTACACCGAGGAGATGGGCCGCCGCGGCATGAAGGCCGGCGCGCGCACGCTGCTCGCCCGCATGGAGGCCGCCGGCCCCGGCGTCGCCCGCGCGCTGGAGATCCCCGAGGGCGCCAAGGTCGTGCACTGGCAGCGGCTGCGGCTCGCCGACGGGACGCCGATGTGCATCGAGGACGCCTACCTTGCCGACAGCATCGTGCCGAACTTCCTCGACCAGCCACTGCCGGAGAGCCTGTACGACGAGCTCAGGCGGCGCGACCTGCTGCCGACCTGGGGCGAGGACTCCGTCGACGCCGCTCTCGCGCGTCCGGAGGAGGCCGAGCTGCTCGGCATCCAGGCCGGCCAGCCGGTGCTGCGCATCGCCCGCCGCGCGTTCGCGGGGAGCATCGCGATCGAGGTCTCCCGGTCGACGTTCCGCGCCGACCGCTACACGCTGTGGATGCCGCTGTCGCGTCCCAACACCCCCGTGACCCGCAACCGGTGAGCCGGTGACCGCTGCCCCGGTGCCCGTCATCGACGGTCACAACGACCTGCCCTGGACGTTGCGCGACCACTGCGGCTACGACCTGTCCGCGGTCGACCTCGTCGGCGGTGAGCCGTCCGTGCACACCGACGTACCCCGGCTCGCGCGCGGCGGCGTGGTCGGCCAGTTCTGGTCGGTCTACGTCCCCGGCGACCTGCCCGGCCCCGACGCGGTCCGCGCCACCGAGGAGCAGATCGACTTCGTGCACACCCTCGCGTCGACGTACCCGCAGCACTTCACCCTCTGCTGTACGGCGGACGAGACGGAGGCCGCGATCGCCGACGGCCGCCTCGCGTCGCTGATCGGCATGGAGGGCGGCCACTCGATCGACTCGTCGCTCGACACGCTGCGGTCGATGCACGAGCGGGGCGCGCGCTACATGACGCTCACGCACAACCAGAACGTCCCGTGGGCCGACTCCGCCACCGACCACCGCGTGCTCGGCGGCCTGTCGGACTTCGGCTTCGAGGTCGTGCACGAGATGAACGCGCTCGGCATGTTCGTCGACCTCTCGCACGTCTCCGACGACGTGATGCGCCAGGCCCTCGACGCGACCATCGCGCCGGTGATCTTCAGCCACAGCAGCGCCCGCGCGGTGGCCGGTCACGTGCGCAACGTGCCCGACGACGTGCTGCAGTCGCTCGCCACCAACGGCGGCGTCTGCATGATCGGGTTCCCGTCGTTCTTCATCAGCCAGGCATGGGTCGACTGGTACCACGACTGCCTCGCCGTCGCCCGCGAGCGCGGCCTCGACGAGCGCAGCTTCGACGACGTCGACCCGATCATGCGCGAGCGCACCAACGTCGCGCCCGCGCCGCCGACGGTCGCCGAGGTGGCCGACCACGTCGACCACGTCCGCGAGGTCGCGGGTCTCGCACACGTCGGCCTCGGCGGCGACTACGACGGCGCGTCCAACTTCCCGGCCGGGATGGAGGACGTGTCCGGCTACCCGCTGCTCTGGGACGAGCTGCGGTCGCGCGGCTACCGCGAGGCGGACCTGCACGCGATCGGCTCCGGCAACGTGCTGCGCGCGATGCACGACATGGAGTCCTGCGCCAAATGAGCGTCGCGGGCCTCCTGCTCGCGGCCGGGGCCGGCCGCCGCATGGGTACGCCGAAGGCGTTGCTGCGCGACGAACGCGACGTCCCGTACGTCGACCGCGCGCTCGGCCGCTTGCTCGACGGCGGCTGTGACCTGGTCACGGTCGTGCTCGGCGCCGCCGCCGACGAGGTCCGCGCGATCCTCGACGAGGACGGCTGGTGCGTCGACCCCGCGGTCGACGTGGTCGTCGCCGAGGACTGGGCCGAAGGAATGGGCGCCTCTCTGCGCGCGGGCCTCAGTGCGCTGGCGGCCGGCCGGGACGACGTCACGGCCGCGCTCGTGTCGCTCGTCGACCTGCCCGACGTCGATGAGGCGGTGGTCGCCCGGGTGCTCGCCGCGGACGACCGCAGCGACTCCCTGGCGCGGGCGTCGTACGACGGGGTGCCTGGGCATCCGGTGCTGCTCGGCCGCGACCACTGGGCCGGCGTCGTGGAGACCGCGACCGGCGACCGCGGGGCGCGCGACTACCTGCGCGACCGGGACGTGCTGACCGTCGAGTGCGGTGACTTGGCGACCGGTCGTGACGTGGACACGCCCGGAGAGTTCCGGCCGTGAGTAGGCTCGAGGCATGACCACCGGTGCGGAGCCCGGGGGGTTCGCCACGGCGGGAGACCTGGCCGCCCGGCTGGCAGAGACCGGGTATCTCGCTGACGAGTCCCTCGCCACGATCGCCTTCCTGGCGCTGGAGATGCAGCGGCCGCTGCTGCTCGAGGGCGAGCCCGGCACGGGCAAGACCGCGCTCGCCGAGGCGCTCGCGCAGGCGCTCGACGCGCCGCTGGTGCGGCTGCAGTGCTACGAGGGCATCGACGCCACGCAGGCGCTCTACGACTGGGACTTCCCACGGCAGATCCTGCACCTGCGCACGCTCGAGGCGGCCGGCCAGGCGATCGACGTCGACAAGGCCGAGTCGTCGTTGTTCGACGAGCGGTTCCTGCTCGCCCGGCCGGTGCTGCGCGCGCTGCGCGAGGCGCCGACCGTGCTCCTCGTCGACGAGATCGACCGCGCCGACGACGAGTTCGAGGCGTTCCTGCTCGAGGTGCTCTCGACGTACCAGGTGAGCATCCCCGAGATCGGCACCGTCACCGCCACGCGGCCGCCGGTGGTAGTGCTGACCTCCAACCGCACCCGCGAGATCCACGACGCGCTCAAGCGTCGCTGCTTGTACCACTGGGTCGAGCACCCGGGCCTCGCGCGCGAGGTCGAGATCGTGAGGACGCGGGCGCCCGAGGTGCCCGCGCAGCTCGCCGAGCAGGTGGTCGGCGTCGTGCAGCGGCTGCGGTCCGACGAGCAGCTGCTCAAGCCGCCGGGCGTCGCCGAGACGCTCGACTGGGCCCGGGCACTGAACCGGCTCGGCACCCGCGACCTCGACGTCGCCACGGCCGCCGCGACCCTCGGCGCGGTGGTGAAGTACCGCGAGGACGCCCAGCGCGTGCGCCAGGCTCTCGACAGGATTCTCACGACATGACCAGCGTGAGTGGTCTCGACGAGCTCGACCACCCGGTAGGTGGTGGTCTCGACAGGCTCGACCACCCTGCCGACGACCGGCCGGCGCACGCCCCGGACGAGCTCCTCCTCGGGTTCGCTCGCGCGCTGCGGGCCGCCGGCGTACCGGTCACGATGGACCGCGCCCAGTCGTTCCTGGCCGCCACCGCCGTCGTCGGGCTCGACGACCGACGGGCGACCTACTGGGCCGGCCGCGCCACGCTCTGCGGCTGCCCCGACGACCTGGACCGCTACGACCAGGTGTTCACCGCCTGGTTCCTCGGCGACGACCAGCCGCGGCCGCGTCCCGGCCAGCAGCAGCAGGCGCCGCAGACCCGGGCGTCGCTCGACCACGGCGGCGCCGGCGAGGGCAGCCAGCGCGACGACGACCCGCTGCGCGCCCGGGCCAGCGACGTCGAGGTGCTGCGGCACCGCGACATCGGGGACATGCCGCCCGCCGAGCGGGCCCGGCTCGCCGCCCTGTTCGAGCAGCTGCGCCCGCGCGCACCCCGCCGCCGGGCGCACCGGCGGCAGCCGTGGCACCGCGGCGACATCGACGCCGGCCGGACCATGCGCCGCTCGCTGCAGCGGATGGGGGAGCCGGCCGAGATCGCCTGGCGACGCCGTACGACGAAACCGCGGCGGGTGGTGCTGCTCGTGGACGTGTCCGGGTCGATGAGCCCGTACGCCGACGCGCTGCTCCGGCTCGCACACCGGTTCGTGATGACCACCGGCTCCAACGCCGAGGTGTTCACCATCGGCACCCGGCTCACCCGCGTCACCAGGGCGATGCGGCTGCGCAGCCCCGACCAGGCGATCGTCGCGGCGGGCCGGACGGTGCCGGACTGGTCCGGCGGCACCCGACTGGGCGAGACACTCCGGATCTTCCTCGACCGCTGGGGCCAGCGCGGGCTCGCGCGCGGCGCCGTGGTCGTGGTCTTCAGCGACGGCTGGGAGCGCGGTGACACCGCGCTGCTGGCCGCACAGATGCGCCGGCTGCACGCCCTCGCGCACTCCGTCGTGTGGGTCAACCCGCACGTCGGCCGCGCGGGTTACCAGCCCGTGCAGCAGGGAATCGTCGCCGCCCTCGACCACGTCGACCACTTCGTCGCGGGTCACTCGTTGGCGGCGTTCGCAGAGCTGATCGAGGTGGTTGCCGATGCGTGAGGTGCTTCCCGAGCTGCTGCAGTGGTGGCAGGAGGGCAAGACGGTCGGGGTCGGCACGGTCGTGGCGACCTTCCGGTCCGCGCCGCGTCCGCCGGGGGCGTCGATGCTCGTCGGTCCGTCCGGCGAGGCGGTCGGCTCGGTGTCGGGCGGCTGCGTCGAGGGCGCGGTCTACGACCTGGCCCAGTCAGTGGTCGCCGAGGGGACCCCGGTGCTGCAGCGGTACGGCGTCAGCGACGACGACGCCTTCGCGGTCGGGCTGACGTGCGGCGGGATCCTCGACGTGTTCGTCGAGAAGGTCGACCAGGAGACGTTCCCCGAGCTCGGCGCCATCGCGGCCGACATCGAGGCGAAGCGCCCGGTCGCGGTCGCGACGATCATCGAGCACCCCGACCCCGCCCGGGTCGGCAAGCGGGTGGTCGTGCGGCCGGCCGACGTCGAGAACGCCACGCCGGTCGAGGGCTCGCTCGGCAGCGACCGCATGGACGACGCCGTCGTCGACGACGTCCGCGGCCTTCTCGCCGCCGGGCACCACCAGACGCTGACCTACGGACCCCACGGCGAGCGCCGCGGCGAGGGCATGCGCGTGTTCGTGTGGGCGTTCGCGCCGCCGCCTCGGATGCTGGTGTTCGGCGCGATCGACTTCGCCGCCGCGGTCGCGCGCATCGGGGACTTCCTCGGCTACCACGTCACCGTGTGCGACGCGCGGCCGGTGTTCGCGACCCACAGCCGGTTCCCGGCGGCCGACGAGGTGGTCGTGCAGTGGCCGCACAAGTACCTCAAGGCCGAGGCCGACGCCGGCCGGATCGACCGGCGCACGGTGATCGCCGTGCTCACGCACGACCCGAAGTTCGACGTACCCCTGCTCGAGGTGGCCCTGCGGCTGCCCGAGGTCGGCTACGTCGGCGCGATGGGCTCGCGGCGCACGCACGACGACCGGCTCAAGCGGCTGCAGGAGGCCGGGCTCACCGAGGAGGAGCTCTCGCGGTTGTCCTCGCCGATCGGGCTCGACCTCGGAGCGCGCACGCCGGAGGAGACCGCGGTCAGCATCGCGGCCGAGATCATCGCGCTGCAGTGGGGCGGCGGAGGGAAGCGCCTGGCCGAGCTCGACGACCGGATCCACCACTGATGTCGACGTCCCGGCACGAGCTGCACGGCCGGCGCGTCGACGCCGTCCGCGCCTGGACGGCGTTCGTGGAGGGTGGCGACGCCTTCGGCGAGGTGCGCGACGAGATCCTGCGGTCCTGGCAGCGGTCCGGGTCGGCGATCACGCCCGACGTCCCCGAGGCGCCGATGGCCGACGAGGACGACACCCGCACGTTCTTCGCCGAGTCGCCGCTCTCGGTCGCGGTCAGCCGCATCGAGGAGGAGCTGCGGCGCACCGCCGACGACGGCGACCTCGTGCTGGCCGTGACCGACGCCGACACCCGCATCCTCTGGACGTACGGCGGCCGGGTGATGCGCCGCAAGGCCGAGTCGGTGAACTTCGTCGCCGGCGGGCGCTGGTCGGAGACCGCCGTGGGCACCAACGCCCTGGCCCTGGCCAACGTGAACTCCCGGCCCTCGATGGTGTTCAGCGCCGAGCACTTCGCGCCGATCGTGCACAACTGGGTGTGCTGGGCGGCGCCCGTGCACGACCCGGTCACCGGTGAGCAGCTCGGGGTGATCGACCTGTCGACGACCTGGGACCGCACGCACCCGATCGGGCTCGCCACCGCGCGCGTGATGGCGCGGCTGCTCGAGAACGCGCTGCCGACCACGGCCGTGCCGCGCCGCAACGGCGGCGGAGCGTCCTTCAACGACGGCCTCGAGCTGACCCTGCTCGGCCGCGTCGAGGTCGTGCTCGACGGCAGCCGCCTGCTGCTCACCCGCCGGCAGTCCGAGATCGTGGCGCTGCTCGCGCTGCACCCCGAGGGGCTCACGCTCGAGCAGCTGCACGCGCTGCTGTACGGCGACGCGGCGGTGACGATGTCGACGCTCAAGGCCGAGATCTCGCACCTGCGCAGCGCGCTCGGCGGCCAGCTCGCGTCGCGGCCCTACCGGCTGATGATGCCGGTCGACTCCGACGTCGACCGGGTGCTCGACCTGCTCCGGGCCGGCGACGTCGAGGCGGCGGTCGAGGTGTTCGGGGGCGAGCTGTTCCCGGGCACGACGTCACCGGCCCTGGTCGAGCTCGCGGAGTACGTCGCCGTCGCCGTGCGCGAGGCGCTGCTGGCCCAGCCACGGCCGGCCGCGGTGCTTCGCTACAGCTCGCTGGCGCCGTACGACACGGAGGTCGTGGAGGTGGCCCTGACCGCTCTGCCCGAGCGTCACCCGGCGCGGCCGCTGCTGCTGGCCAGGCTCGCCACCGCCGGCGCCTGAGGTGGCCCGAGCCGGAGGGCCAGCAGGACCACCGCGCCGGCGACGACGTACCCGACTCCCTGGTACGCCAGCACCGGCATGATTCCCAGGCGGTCTCCGAGGAGGCCGGCGAGCGTGGTCCCGACCAGGACCGCGACCGTGCGGGTGAGCGCGAGGAGGCTGAACGCGCGTCCGCGGCTGGCGTCGTCGGTGGCGCGCTGGAAGAGCGTGGTGTAGCCGGCCGTGGTCAGCGCGGCGGGTAGGCCGACCACCATCATCCCGGCCAGAGCGGGCCACCACGTCTCGCCGAGCGCGAGCGGGTACAGGAAGATCGCGAGGTCGATGACGCCGAGCGTCATCGCGCCGGCGCCGAGGAGCAGGGCCGGGGACAGCCGGTGGCCGATGGCCGCCGCGACCAGGCCGCCGACCACGCCGCCCACCGCCTGTGACCCGGCGATCAGACCGTAGGCGCGGCCGCTGCCGCCGAGCACGTCGTTGACGAACGGAGCGAACAACGTGCCCATGACGCCCTCGCCGGCGGCAGTGATCAGCGCGAAGACCAGTACGACCCGCAGCGTGCGCGAGGCCCCGACCACCCGGACGCCCTCGACCAGGTCGGCCCGGAAGCGGCTGAACCTGCGCTCGACCTCGCTCACCGGCGCCGCCTCGGTCGCGTCGGCGACCACACGTCCCGACGTACGGAT
>NZ_CAMPGZ010000121.1 GCF_946885725.1 uncultured Nocardioides sp. | reverse complement strand
CGCAGCATGTTCACGAAGTCGTCCTCGCCGTCGAGGATCACCACGCGCTTGTCGCGCAGCCGCGGGTCCGGCGGCGCGCCGGCCTGGTCGGTGATCCAGAACGTCGAGAGCCGGCGGTTGCGCGCGTTGAGCGCGACCAGCACGTCCTCGTCGTTGACCAGCTGGACGACGTCCGTCGACGGCGTCGGCGCGGGCGGCCGGAGCCCGAACGCGCTGAGGATCCCGCCGGCCTTGGCATGCGTCTCGGCGACCTCGTACGCCGGGTCGGAGTCGCGCACCAGTGTCGCACCGGCGGTCACGGTGAGCCGTCCGCCGAGGTCGACGTCGGCGGTGCGGATCACGATCGGGCTGTCGACGACCGGGTACCCCTCGGGGTCGCGGCCGAAGATCGCGAGCGCGGCGCCGTAGTAGCCGCGGCCGCTCGGCTCGTACTGCTTGATCAGCCGGCAGGCGTTCTCGACCGGGCTGCCGGTGACGGTGGCGGCGTACATCGTGTCGCGCAGCACGTCGCGGACATCGCGGCGGGTCCGGCCGGCGAGGAGGTACTCCGTGTGCACCAGGTGCGACATCGGCTTGAGGAACGGCCCGAGCACCTGCCCGCCCTCGTGGCAGATGTCGCACATCATCTTGAGCTCCTCGTCGACCACCATGAAGAGCTCGTAGATCTCCTTCTCGTCCTTGAGGAACGCCAGGAGGTCGCGCTTGAGGTCCGGCTCGGGCTCGCCGTCGGGCCGCGCCACGTGGTCGCCGGGCAGGCGGAAGGTGCCGCTGATCGGGTTCATCCGCACGTCGCCGCCGTCGGGGCCGCCGTGCACGCTGACGTGCCGCTCGGGGCTCGCGCCGATGAGGTAGCGGTCCCCGGTGAAGAAGCAGAACGTCCAGTACGCGCCACGCTCACGCGCCAGCAGCCGCCTGAACACCGTCAGCGCCACCTCGGCGCTCCAGTCGGCGAGGACCGCGCGGTAGTGCCGGCCGATCACGAGGTTGGCGCCCTCACCGCAGCCGATCTCGTCGCCGATGATCGCGGCGACGATCTTGGCGTACTCGTCGTCGTCGACCTCGAACCCGCCGCGGTCGGTGAACTCCACGGGTACGTCGGGGAGCACGGCGAGCGCGTCGGCCACCGAGATCTCGTACTCGTCCTCGACGTCGACCACCACCAGCGGAGTGCCGTCGTCGTGCGCCTCGAAGCCGCGCTCGGCCACCTGCCGGAACGGCACGGCGACCAGCCGGTCGCATCGACGCCCGTCCGCCGGGACGCCTTCCTCCAGCGGGATGTCCGCGATGGTCTCGGCCACCCAGCGCCGCCCGCCGACGAGGCCGACGGTGTCGCGGTCGCCGACCCGCGTCGAGCGACGGATGATCGCCCACGCCTCGTGACCCCTGATCGCGTCGAGCGCGTCCCGGGCTGAGGTGGTGGGGTCCGTCATGGCCGGAAGCCTACGTGTCCGGCCCGATCCCGCCGGGGGCGTATCACCAGCAGGTCTTCCCACGTCATATGGACGCTGCCCAAGCGGAATATCCCTTGTTGAGCGTCTATAACCCCGCGTTACACCTGGTCGCAGGTCAGCGGGTCTGCGTGGTGGTGACCGTCAGCATCCGCTGGGTCGCACGGGTGTAGACGACGTACAGCGTGGCGCGGCCGGTCGTCGCCTCCCGCTCGATCTCCTCGGGCTGGACGACGAGCACGCCGTCGAACTCCAGGCCCTTGGTGTCGAGGCCGGTCAGCACCGCGATCCGGGCGTCGTGGCTGGCGTCGCCGCGCAGGTCGTCGGCGTGCTCGGGCCAGGACTGCACCCAGGCGGTCACCTCGTCCCGCCGCTCCACCGGTACGACGACGGCGACCGTGCCCTCGACGGCGGCGGACAGCTCCTTGAGCGCATCGCGCACGCCGTCGTGCAGGTCGCCGACCACGCGCTCCTCGGGCTCGACGCCGGTGGAGCGGACCGCCTGCGGCAGGTCGGCGCGGAGGCCCACGCGCTCGGCGTACCGCGCCGCGAAGTCGTAGACCTCCTTGCTGTTCCGGTAGTTGGTCGACAGGTGGAACTCGTGCCGCGGCTTGTCGCCGAGCGCCTCCTCGCGGGCCCGGGCCGCCTCGGCGGGCACCGGCCAGGACGACTGCGCGGGGTCGCCCACGATCGTCCAGGTCGCCATGCGGCCGCGCCGGCCGAGCATCCGCCACTGCATCGGAGTGAGGTCCTGCGCCTCGTCGACCAGCACGTGGGCGTAGCCGTCGTCCTCGGTGCGCGTCGTCGACGCCGGGCGGCGGGAGAACTCGCGGTCGGTGACCGTCGTCAGCTCCGGCATGTTCTCGTCGACGAGGTGGGCGAGCGGGTCGTCCTCGTGCGGCGTCTCGGGGGCGTCGCCGAGCAGGTAGCGCAGCTCGTCGAGCAGCGCCACGTCCTCGACCGACCAGTCGTTGTCGGCCCGGCCGGCCCACGAGGCGGTGAGCAGCTCGCGGTCCTCCTGCGACAGCACGCCGTCGGCGACCCGGGCGAGCAGCTCGGGGTCGCGCAGCCAGCGCAGCACCTGGGTGGCGTCGAGCACCGGCCACCAGCTCAGCGCGAACTCCACGAAGGCCCGGTCGCCGAGCATCGTGTCGACGAACTCGTCCTTGCCGCGGGCCCGGCCGCGCTCACCGGTGACCTTGCGCCACAGCGCGTCGAGCAGCGTCGACGCCACCCGCGGCACCTGCCGGTTGCGCTTGCCCTGGCCGAGCAGCTGCCGGCGAAGCTGGTTGAGCTCGCGGCTGGTCAGCGTGAGCCGGTCGTCGCGGTAGAAGACCGAGAACTCCCGCGGCGCGCCCGGCACCGCCTGGCGCGACAGCCGGCGCATGACCTCGGCCATCCGCGCCGCGCCCTTGACGTCGGCGACCGCCGGCGCGTCGTGGCGGGTCGCCCGGATGCCGTCGACCACCTCGCCCAGCGAGCGCAGCGCGACCGAGGTCTCGCCGAGCGACGGCAGCACGCGCTCGATGTAGCGCATGAACACGCCCGACGGGCCGACGACCAGCACGCCACCGGTCTCGTAGCGGCGCCGGTCGGAGTAGAGCAGGTACGCCGCACGGTGCAGCGCGACGACGGTCTTGCCGGTGCCGGGGCCGCCGCTGATCGTGACGACGCCCTTGCTGGGCGCGCGGATGGCCTTGTCCTGCTCGGCCTGGATCGTCGCGACGATGGAGTGCATCGTGCGGTCCCGGGCGCGCGACAGCTGGGCCATCAGCGCGCCCTCGCCGACGATCGGCAGCTCGCCGGCGTTCGGGGCGTCGGGGTCGAGCAGGTCGTCCTCGACCGCGGTGACCTTGGGTCCGGAGCAGCGCAGCACTCGCCGGCGTACGACGCCCTGGGGGTCGGCGGCGGTGGCCTGGTAGAACACCGCGGCGGCGGGCGCCCGCCAGTCGATCAGGAGCGAGTCGCGGTTCTCGTCGCGCAGGCCGATCCGGCCGATGTAGCGCGGCCCGTCGCCGCCGTTGACGGACGGGTTCAGGTCGAGTCGGCCGAAGACCAGGCCCTCGTGGGCGGCGTTCAGCGTGGCGATCCGCTTGGCCGCTTGGAAGACCATGGCGTCTCGTTCGACGAGCCCGCCCTCGTGGCCGAGCGAGCCGCGCCCGTAGCCCTCCCGCGCCAGCGCCTCGGCGCTGCGCGTCGACGCCTCCAGCTGACGGTAGACGCGGTCCACGAACTCCTGCTCGTGGGCGATCTCCCGCTCCTCGACGTCGACGCCGCTCTCGACGGCAGGCGCCATCTGGTCGACTGACCCGTGGTTCACGCTTCCCCTGGTGCTGCTCGTGACGTGCCTGTGACGGCCACCCGGTTCCGGTTCGGAAACGGGCAAGGGCGAGAGTCTACCCGCGTGGCACGGGCGGTTTCCCGGGGTTTGCCAGGTTCGGTGCGGCGGCTCAGCGACCCTTCTTGGTCAGGGCGCGGGCGGCTTCGTACTGCGCGATGAGCCTCTCGGGCGGCACCCGGCGGATGACCTCGGCGATCACGTCGAGCGGGACCTGCTCCAACCGGGTGAACCGGACGCACGACTTCCCCATGTCGAGCAACATCTCGCGCTCGGCGTACTGCTCCCGGAACCACGTCTCCAGCTCCTCGTCGCTGTAGACGGCGTTGAGGTAGAGCGCCATGTGGCGCTTCTGGGACGCCAGCGCCGCCACCCCGAGCGGCTGGCCGTTGTAGGTGTCGGGGTAGTCCGACAGCGGGATGCCCCAGCCGATCATCCCGAAGGCCATCGCCTCCTGGTAGCCCTCGGGCAGGTTCGCGTTGACGACGTCGCGGATGGTGCTGATGGCCTCGCGGCGGTCCTCGGGGAGCTCGTCGAGGTACTCCTCGACCAGGGTGGCGTCCGACTTCATGGCGTCAGTATCGACGAGTCCACCGACAGGAGTCTTGTCCCACCGAGGTCGGGACATCGCCCACCTGCGCCCGGGACGTCGCGCCCGCGACTGTCTGTGTCGTACGGCGGAGCAGGTCCGCCGGCGCGACACAGAACAGGAACCGCCATGACCACCACCCTCAGCACCGGGCCGACCGGGACGCGCGAGGCCCGGCGCCCCGTGCCGTTCGGCGCCGGCCTCGCCGCCGCCGGTCTCGTGCTCGGCGCCGCAGGAAACACCGCCCAGGCCGCGCTCGGGCAGATCATCGACCGGCCGTCCGAGGTCGCCGACCAGATCGTGCTCGCCAACGAGCGACCGGTCATCGTGACCGCGATGTGCGTCCTCGGCACCGTCGCGGTGCCGTTCATGGCCGTGGGCTTCCTGGCCGCCGCCCGCTTCCTGCGCGGACGGGCCCGCCGCACCGGGACGGTCGCGGCGATCCTGCTGGCGCTGGGCATGTGGGGCTTCCTCGCGGTGCAGACCGCCGAGCTGATCCAGCTGACGGCGATGCTCGACCCGGCCGGCACCGACGCGGCGACGTATCTCCACGGCATGGACGGCCAGCCGCTGCTGGGTGTGCTGTTCGGGCTGCCGTTCATGGCGGGCACCGTGCTCGGCATGCTGCTCCTCAGCATCGGTCTGCTGGTGACCGGCGCGGTGCCGCGCTGGATCCCCGCGAGCTGGCTGCTCTTCCTCGTGCTGGACTTCAGCATCGGCGCGGTCGGCCCGGTGGACCCGCACTGGCTGTACCTCGCCGGCGCCGGCGGCCTCGCCGTCCACCTCCTCCGCGACCGCGGCCGTGCCTGGGCGAACGCCTGACGGCGCGTCGCGACAGCCCTACCGTGACTGAGATGTTCCTCGTGGCCGGTGGCCGTGACGCGAGCCGGACCGCCCTTCGGGTGGCCCGGCTCGCGGCGCTGCTGGCGATCGTTCTCTCGGCCACCGCCGCGGCGCTGCCGCTGATCAGCGGGCTCGGCTACCTCGACGAGCTGTTGCAGACACCGGAGATCGCGGCCGGCATCGCCTTCTCCGTCACCGGCGCGTGGCTGGTCGGCAGCCGCATCGCCCGCCCGATGGGCTGGCTGCTGCTCGGCATCGGGCTGTGCAGCGCGCTGTACGCCGCGTCGGCGTCGTACGTCGTCCTCGTCCTGCGCGCCGACGTCACCGCTCCGCTGCCGGAGGGAGCCGGCATGGCCGAGGTTGCCGCGTGGGTCACCGGATGGGCCTGGTTCCCGTCCTGGCTGCTGGTCTCGACGGCGCTCCCTCAGGTGCTGCCGCACGGTCGCCCGCTGCCGGGCCGCTGGCGGCTGCTGCTGTGGCCGGTGGCGTTCGTGCTCGTGGTCGGCATCGTGTGGTTCGCGACGGCACCGGGCGAGGTCGGCTTCTTCCCGGCGATCGACAACCCGCTCGCGATGCCGGCGGTCGCCGCGGTGCTGGACCCCATCGGCCCGGCGCTCGACGCGCTGGTGCCCGTGCTCATCCTGGCCTCGCTCGTCACGGTTGTCGTGCGGCTGCGGCGCGCCGACGGCGCCGAGCGCCGGCAGATCGGGTGGGTCGCGTACGTCGTGGTCGTCGCTGTGGCGCTCGTGGCGTTCGCGCCCGACCTGTGGGTCAACGTGGCGATCCTGCTGGTTCCGGCGGGCATCGCCGTGGCAGCCCTGCGCTACCGGCTCTACGACCTCGACCTGCTCGTCAACCGGACCCTGGTCGCGGGCGTGCTGCTCGGTCTCGCGGCGCTGGCGTACGTCGCCGTGGTGGCCTGGATCGGGGCGCTCGTCGGCACGTCCGGCGGGGTGACGCCGTTCCTCGCGGCGTTCGCCGTCGCGCTCGTGTTCCACTCGGCAAGGATCCGGGTGCAGCGCGGGGTCGACCGGCTCTTCTTCGGCCGGCGGCGCGACCCGCTGGCGCTGCTGCACGACCTGGACGCCGCGCTCCGGCAGGCCCCGACCCCGCGGGCCGCCCTTCAGGACGCGGTGCACGTGGTGCGCTCGGGGCTGCGGCTCCCGGGCGCGGCGCTGGAGGTCCGGCTGCCGTCGGGCGACGTGGTGCGCGCCGAGGACGGCACCGTGACGACGGCCGCCACCGCCGTACCCCTCGAGCTGCACGACGACCGCGTCGGCACCCTGCTGGTCGAGCCCCGGAAGCGCGGCGAAGAGGTGCGCGGCACCGACCTCCGCGCCGTCACGACGCTGGCCGGCCCGCTCGCGTCGGCGGCCTACGCCGTCCGGCTGTCCGGCGACCTGGAGGAGTCCCGGCGGCGGATCCTGGAGGCGCGCGAGGAGGAGCGGCGCCGGCTCCGCCGCGACCTGCACGACGGTCTGGGACCGCAGCTCGCGGGTGTCGTGATGGGCCTCGACGTCGTCGGCTCCGCACTCGGGCGCGGCGACCTCGACCGGGCGACCGACCTCACGCGGGCAGCGACCGAGCAGGCGCGGGAGGCGGTCGAGGACGTACGGCGTCTGGCGCACGGGCTCCGGCCGCCGGTGCTCGACGACCTCGGCCTCGTCGGCGCGGTGCGCAGCGCGGGACCGATCGCCGCTCCTGGTGGCCCGCGCGTCGAGGTCTGCGCCGAGGGAGACATGGAGGACCTGCCGGCCGCGGTCGAGGTGGCGGCGTACCGCATCGCCCTCGAGGCAGTCACCAACGCCGTGCGTCATGCCGGGGCTTCGCGCATCGAGGTCCGGCTGGTTGCCGGCACCGACGCGCTGGTCGTGGAGGTCCGCGACGACGGCGCCGGGATCACCGCGGACGCCCGCCCCGGCGTCGGCCTCGCGTCGATGCGCGAGCGCGCGGCGGAGGTGGGTGGCTGGTGCACCGTCGCCCCGCAGTCACCGGGGACGCGCGTCGTCGCTCATCTGCCGAGGAGGACGTCGTGACCGATCAGCTCCGCGTCGTGGTGGTGGACGACCACCCCGTCTTCCGGACCGGCCTGCGCACGCTGCTGGAGGACCTCGGCGTCGCGGTCGTCGCCGACGAGGCCGACGGGGAGGCGGGAGTCACGGCCGTGCTCGAGCACCGACCGGACGTGGTGCTGATGGACCTGCAGATGCCCGGGCTCGGCGGCATCGAGGCCACGCGTGAGCTCACCCGGCGGTGGCCCGACGTGAAGGTGCTGGTGCTGACGATGGTCGACGAGGACCAGGCACTGTTCGCGGCGATGCAGGCGGGCGCGCTCGGGTACCTGCTCAAGGGCGCCGGCCAGGATGAGATCGGCCGGACCCTGGAGGCGGTCGCCGCCGGACAGGGCGTGTGGTCGGCGGAGGTGGCGCGGCGGATGCGGTCGTTCTTCAACGGCGGCGTGCTCGCCACGACGCCGTTCCCGGCGCTGTCCGAACGGGAGCGCGAGGTGCTCGCGCTCGTCGCGGAAGGTGCGGGCAACGGCGACATCGCGCGGCGGCTGTTCTTGTCGGACAAGACCGTGCGCAACTACGTGTCGGCGATCCTCACCAAGCTCGGCTGCGACACCCGCGCGCAGGCGATCGCGCTGGCGCGCGACGCGGGCGTCGGCGGCGCCTGAACTCAGCGCTTCTTGCGGTTGAGGAACTCCAGCATCGCCTGCTTGGCCTCGTCGGAGCCGAACAACCGGGCGGACAGCGCGGCCAGGTCGGCGCCCTGCTCGTCGATCCGCTGCACGAGGTGCCGGCCGACCAGCTGCTTGGTCTCCCGGAGCCCCTGCGGGTTGCCCTTCGCGAGCGACGCGCACACCTCCGCGACGCGGGCGTCGAGCTCGTCCTCGGGCAGCGCCTCCGTGACCAGGCCGGTCGCGGCGGCCGCCGTACCGTCGAAGACCTCGCCGCCCAGGAACGTCAGCGCGACCGAGCGGTCGGTCATCCGCGGGACGACGGTCAGCGAGATGGCGGCGGGGGTGAGGCCGAGGCGGACCTCGGTGAAGGCGTACGTCGCGTCGGCGGCGCTGATCGCGATGTCGGAGGCGGCGACGATGCCGATGCCTCCGGCGCGGACGTTGCCGTGCACGCGGGTGACGACCGGCTTGGCCAGCGTGACGATCCGGCGCTGCAGGTCGACGAGCACGCCGGCGGCCTTCTCCATGCCCTCGCCCGCGGCCTCGGACAGGTCGGCGCCGGAGCAGAACGTGCGGCCCTCGGCGCGGACCAGCACCACCTTGACGGACTCGTCCTCCTCGGCGCGGCCGAGCCTGTCGTACAGCTCCGCGACGAGCTGCTTGGAGAGCGCGTTGCGGTTGTGCGGCGAGTCGAGGGTGAGGGTGGCGACGCCGTCGGCAGCGGCGTAGTGGACCAGCTCTGTCACGGGCGCTCCCTGGTCAGTAGGACAGCTCAGTAGGACAGCTCAGTAGGACTTGGGCAGGCCGAGCGAGTGCATGCCCACGAAGTTCAGGATCATCTCGCGCGACACCGGCGCGATCCGGCCGGCGCGTGCCGCGACGAGGAGACCGGCGACACCGTACTCCTGGGTGATCCCGTTGCCGCCGTGCGCCTGGACCGCCCGGTCGACGGCGTCGCAGGCGGCCTCGGCGGCGGCGTACTTCGCCATGTTGGCGGCCTCGCCCGCGGCGGCGTCGTCACCGGCGTCGACGAGCGCGGCGGCCTTCTGCGTCATCAGCCGGGCCAGCTCGATCTCGATCTTGGACTGCGCGAGCGGGTGCGCGAGGCCCTGGTGGCTGCCGATCGGGGCGCCGAAGACCTCGCGCTCCTTGACGTAGGCGACCGCCTTGTCGAGGGCGAACCGCGCGAGGCCGGTGGAGAACGACGCCGCCATGATCCGCTCCGGGTTCAGTCCCGCGAACAGCTGGCTGATCCCGGCGTCCTCGTCGCCCACGAGCGCGTCGGCGGGCAGCCGGACGTCGTCGATGAACACCGAGAACTGCAGCTCGGGACTGACGATCTCCATCGGGATCGGGGTGTACTCGAAACCGGCGGCGTCGGTGGGGACGACGAACAGGCAGGGCTTGAGCCTCCCGGTGCGGGCGTCCTCGGTGCGCGCGACGACGAGCACGTTGGCGGCCTCGTCGACGCCGGAGATGTAGATCTTGCGGCCGTTGAGCACCCAGCCGTCGCCCCGCTCATCGGAAACGGGCCTCGCGGTGGTGGTGATGTTGTGCGAGTTGGTGCCGGCGTCCGGCTCGGTGATCGCGAACGCCATCGTCTGCGTGCCGTCGGCGATGCCGGGCAGCCAGCGCCGCTTCTGCTCCTCGGTGCCGTAGCGGCTGATCACCGTGCCGCAGATGGCCGGGGACACGACCATCATCAGCAGCGGGCAGCCCTGCGCGGCCAGCTCCTCGCAGACCGCGGCGACGTCGCCGATGCCGCCTCCGCCGCCGCCGTACTCCTCGGGGATGTTGATGCCGAGGTAGCCGTGCCGGCCGATCTCCAGCCACAGGTCGGTGGTCTTGCCGCCGGAGCGGGCCTGCGTGACGAAGTACTCGCGGCCGTAGCCGGTCGCCAGCTTGCGGACCGCGGCGCGCAGCGCCTGGCGCTCCTCGGACTCGGTGAACGGCGTCTCGGTCATGCGTCTTCCTCCTGCGTATGGGTGGTCGAGCCGTCGTCTCGGGTGGTCGAGCCTGTCGAGACCACCGCGAGCACGTCGCCGGCGGCCACCTGGGCGCCGACGGAGACGGGGATCTCGGTGACGGTGCCGGCGTGCGGCGCGGACACGGTGTGCTGCATCTTCATCGCCTCGAGCACGAGCACGGGCGCCCCGGCCTCGACTTCGGCGCCCGGTTCGACGATGAGCGAGACGACGGCCCCGGGCATCGGCGCGAGCAGCGAGCCGCTGGCGACCTGGTCGGCCGGGTCAACGAACCGCGGGGTACGGCGGAGCGCGACGTGCCCGGCGGCGGAGTCGACGTCGACAGTGTGCTCCGTGACCGCGACCTCGCACCGGTGGCGCACGCCCTCGCGCTCCACGACGACCTCGGCCGGGCTCGCGCTGACCGCACGCATCGTGCCGTCGGCGGAGACGTAGCCGTCGCGGCCGCCGTACCAGCCCACCTCGACGTCCTCGTCGCGATGCGTGAAGCGGGTCGTCTGCGGGGCGGACACGACGTTGCGCCAGCCCGGGGGGATGCCCAGCTGGACCGGACGCGTGTCGGCCTGGGTCTCGGCGAGTGCGACGGCGGCGGCGAACGCGCTGACCGCCAGGTCGCGCGGCTCGTCCTCGAGCATCCGGTGCCTGTCGAGGAAGTCGGTGCTCAGGTCGCCGGCCTGGAACGCCTCCGACCGCAGCACCTTCAGCAGCAGGTCGCGGTTGGTCGCGACGCCGTGGATGCGGGCCTTGGTCAGCGCGCTGGTCAGCAGCCGGACCGCCTGCTCCCGGGTCGGCGCGTGCGCGATCACCTTGGCCAGCATCGGGTCGTAGTGCGTCGACACCGTGCTGCCCGCGGCGTACCCCGCGTCCACCCGCAGCCCCGGCAGCTCCGGGAACTCGAACGCCGTCAGCACCCCCGTCTGCGGCTGCCAGTCCCGCCCCGGGTCCTCGGCGTACAGCCGCACCTCCACGGCGTGCCCGTGTCCGGCGTCCCCCGGCCAAGGCGGCACGGCGTGCCCGCCGTTCTCGCGAGGAGTCAATAAATCAGCCTCGTGGGCGGCGTGTCGCGACACAACTGACCCCTCGGCGACGGCGATCTGCAGCGCCACCAGGTCGACGCCGTGCACCATCTCGGTGACCGGGTGCTCGACCTGGAGCCGGGTGTTCATCTCGAGGAACCAGAACTGCTGGTCGCGCGGGTCGAGCAGGAACTCCACGGTGCCGGCGCCGCGGTAGCCGATCGCCTCCGCGGCTCGGCGAGCCGCGTCGTGCAGCGCGGTGCGGGTCGCGTCGGTGAGCCCGGGGGCCGGCGCCTCCTCGACGACCTTCTGGTGCCGGCGCTGGACCGAGCAGTCGCGGTCGCCGAACACCGTGACGCCCTCGGCGTCGCCGACGACCTGGACCTCGACGTGCCGGCCGTGCTCGACGAACCGCTCGACGAAGACGGTGCCGTCGCCGAACGCCGACAGCGCCTCGGCGGAGGCGGCCTCGACAGCGGCGGGAAGGTCGGCGAGCTCGCGGACGACGCGCATGCCACGGCCGCCACCACCGGCCGACGCCTTGACCAGCACGGGCAGGTCTGCCTCGGAGACGGCAGCGGGGTCGAGGTCGGTGAGCAGGGGTACGCCGGCATCGGCCATCCGCTTCTTGGCCTCGACCTTCGAGCCCATCAGCTCGATCGACTCCGGGTCGGGGCCGACCCAGGTCAGGCCGGCCGCCATGACCGCGCGGGCGAAGTCGGCGTTCTCGGACAGGAAGCCGTAGCCGGGGTGGACCGCGCCGGCTCCCGCCGCTCGCGCGGCTTCGACCAGCAGGTCGGCCCGGAGGTAGGTGTCGGTGGGGCTGTCGCCGGAGAGGCGTACGGCGACGTCGGCCTCGGCGACGTACGGCAGCCCGGCGTCCGCATCGGAGTGCACCGCGACCGTGGAGATGCCGAGCCGTCGGCAGGTGGCGAAGACGCGGGACGCGATCTCGGCGCGGTTGGCGACCAGGAGCCGCTCCAGGCGGGTGGTCGAGCTTGTCGAGACCATGACTCCCCTACATCCGGAAGACACCGAAGCGGTCGGTGCCCTCGATCGGTGCGTTCTCGATGACGGACAGGCAGATGCCGAGCACGGTGCGGGTGTCGCGCGGGTCGATGACGCCGTCGTCGTAGACCATCCCGGACAGAAAGAACGGCAGGCTCTGCTCCTCGACGGACTGCTCGACGAACGCGCGCATCTGCGCGTCGCCCTCCTCGTCGTACGGCTGCCCCTTCGCCTCCGCCGCCTGCCGCGCGACGATCGACAGCACGCCGGCGAGCTGGGCGGGCCCCATGACGGCGGACTTCGCGGACGGCCAGGTGAACAGGAAGCGCGGGTCGTAGGCGCGGCCGCACATGCCGTAGTTCCCGGCGCCGTACGACGCCCCCATCATGATCGAGATGTGCGGCACGGTGCTGTTGCTGACCGCGTTGATCATCATCGCGCCGTGCTTGATGATGCCGCGCTGCTCGTACTCCGCGCCGACCATGTAGCCGGTGGTGTTGTGCAGGAAGAGAAGCGGTACGTCGATCTGGTTGGCGAGCTGGATGAACTGCGCCGCCTTCTGCGACTCCTCGCTGAACAGCACGCCCTGCGCGTTGGCGAGGATGCCGATCGGCCGGCCGTGCAGCCGGGCCCAGCCCGTGACGAGCGACGGGCCGTAGAGCGGCTTGAACTCGTCGAACGCGACCTCGTTGCCGGGACCCGCGCCGTCGCAGATCCGCGCGATCACCTCGCGCGGGTCGAACGGCTCCTTGAGGTCGGTGGGCACGAGGTCGAGCAGCTCCTCGGGATCGGCGTCGGGCTCACGCCAACCCCGATTCGTCCGCGAAACTGCGTCCGTCCCACGCGGAGCGACTGCGGACGCATCGGGTTTGCGGCGGTTGAGCCGCGCCACGATTCGCCGGCCGATCCGGATCGCGTCGTGCTCGTCGACCGCGAGGTAGTCCGCCAGTCCCGACGTGCGCGCGTGCATCTCCGCGCCACCGAGCGACTCGTCGTCGGACTCCTCGCCGGTCGCCATCTTCACCAGCGGCGGTCCGCCGAGGAACACCTTGGCG
>NZ_CAMPGZ010000120.1 GCF_946885725.1 uncultured Nocardioides sp. | reverse complement strand
ACCCTGTAGAGACCACGTTAGGCCCGACCACCGACATTTCCCGGCAGATCCGGAAACCAGCAGGTCAGCCGCCGCGCAGGTGCCGCAGCACCGCCGGTCCCCCGACGCTCGCGACGAACTCCGGATCGCCCACGACCAGCAGCTGGTCGCGCGCCCGCGACAGGCCGACGTACAGCCGCTCCTTGGACCGCTCGCTGATCGTCTGCTCGTTCAGCGCGAGGATCACCGCCGGCCGCTCCAGCCCCTTGAACCCGAGCACGTGCCCGTAGAAGACCTGGTCGGAGTCCCAGAACGTGCTCCAGTACGCCTCCGCGCCGGCCTCCTGCCGCAGCCGTTGCTCTGCCGAGCGGGACCCGGTCGTGAGCAGGGCGAGGTCCTCGGGACGCCAGCCCTGGTCGAGCATCCAGTCGACGTGGTCCTCGGCCACGTCGAGGGCGTCGGCGGCCGCACACTCGACGAACGTGACGTCCGGGCCGTGCGCGGTGCCGAGCCGCATCCGGATCGGCGCGAGCGTGGAGAAGCTCTCGGCGATCTGGCGGGTGTTGCGGAGGTTCTGGTCGAGCACCAGCGGCACCAGGCCGGGCGGTGGTCCGCCGTACCGCGAGAACACCCGCTGCCCCTCGTCGGTGCACACGAACAGCCCACCGGTCTCCTCGTCCTTGAGCGCGGCGAGCGCGGCCGGCCACCAGAGGTCGGCGAAGTCCTGCGCCTCGTCGATCACCAGGGCGTCGTAGAGCCGACCCTCGGGCTGCTCGCGGCCGAGGTCGACCATCCGGGTCGGCAGCTCGACCTCCCAGAAGTGGCTGTCGTCCTCGCTGCCGGTCGGTGCGCCCCACTCGACGCCGAGGTTGTGGAACGTCCCGACGTACGCCGGACGCTCCCGGCGCGGCAACGCGGCGACCCGGCGCTCGAGCCAGGCCGCGAGGCCGCGGGAGTAGCAGGTCAGCGCGACGCGCTTGCCCTCCTTGCTGAGCCGCCGTGCCTGCTCGACGGCCAGCCAGGTCTTGCCGCTGCCGGCGCCGCCGCGCACCTCCACGCGGTTGAGCAGCCGCGCCGCCCGCAGGATCACCGCCTGCTCGGCACTGAGCCGTTCCACCTCGTCGTCGCGCTCGGCGACGAACCCGATCAGGTCGCGCTGCGGGAGCCCGCGTCCGGCGAGGGCTTCGCGCAGCGCGTCGATGTCGTCGAGCGTGAGCAGCCGCTTGTTGCTGGTCTGCTCGGTCACCACCCGGCGCAGGAAGTCGGCGAGCCCGTCGAGGTCGTCGCGGCCGGCGACCTGCCAGCGCTGCGCGTCGGGCGTCGCGAAGTCGTCGGAGACCAAGGTGTGCGGCAGCACCAGCGCGTGTCCCCAGCGCAGGCCGGACCGCCGGCCCCAGCGCGGGTCGCGGTCGAGCCACTCGCGCAGGGCGTACTGCGACTGGCGCGCCTGGGTGATCGGGTCGATCCGTTGCACGCTCCCCCGCCGGTCGATCCACCAGCCGTCGTCGTACCAGACCGGGCCGCCCTTGACCTCCACGACGACGATGCCGCCGTCGGCGAACGCCACGCAGATGTCGATCTCGTGGTCCTTGTCGCGGGCGGAGATCCGCTGGCCGCTGATCAGCAGGTCGTCGGGGCCGAGCTGCTCGCGCAGGAGCTTCCAGACCTGGTGCTCGCTCGGAGTCGTGAACGACGGCGACTCCGGGATGAGGACCGGCACGACCCACCTCGCTCCCCCGTCCGCGAGGCCCGTCCTCGCGGACGGCCGAGGCTACCGCCGCGACCGCGCGGTGTCCGCCGAAACACGTCACGTAGGTTCCTCGGCGTGAGCGCACGCACGAGCCTGAAGCAGACCGAGGCCGCGGAGCGCGCGGCGCTTCTCGAGGTCGAGCGGTACGACGTCGAGCTCGACTTCACCGACCTGCTCGACGGCGACGTGCTCCGGACGACGTCCCGGATCACGTTCCGGGCGACGCCCGGCGCCGCCACGTTCCTGGACTGCCAGGCCGAGGTCGTCGACATGACGCTCAACGGGACGCCGCTCCCCGCCGACGCGGTCGAGGGCGACCGCATCCGGCTCACCGGTCTCGCCGAGCACAACGAGCTGGAAGTGCGCTCGGTCCAGCGCGAGACCTCCAGCGCGCTTGGCGTGCACCGCGTGGTCGACCCGGCCGACGGCGAGGTCTACGTGTGGACCACGTTCGAGCCGGACGAGGCGCGGCGCGTGTTCGCCTGCTTCGACCAGCCGGACCTGAAGGCGGTCTTCGCGATCACGGCGCTGGTACCGGAGCGATGGACGGCGACGAGCAACACCGGCGACGCCCAGGTCGCCGGCGACGGGGCGACGCGCACGTGGCGGTTCGCGGACACGCCGCCGCTGTCGACGTACAACATCGTCTGCAACGCCGGCCCATTCCACGAGCTGCGCAGCGAGCGCGGCGGCCACGACCTCGGGCTGTACTGCCGCCGCTCGCTCGCCGACGTGCTCGAGCGCGACGCCGAGGAGCTGTTCGAGACCACGGCCGCCGGGCTGGCGTTCTTCGGGGAGCAGTTCGCGCTGCCGTTCCCCCAGCACCGCTACGACCAGGTGTTCGTGCCGGAGTTCGGCGCGGGCGCGATGGAGAACTTCGGCTGCGTGACGTGGATCGACTCCGCGCTCTACCGGACGCCGCCGACCGCCGCGCAGCGCGAGCGCCGCGCGCGGATCCTCCTGCACGAGATGGCGCACATGTGGTTCGGCGACATGGTGACGATGCGCTGGTGGGACGACCTGTGGCTCAACGAGTCGTTCGCGGAGTGGGCCTGCCACTGGGCTGCCGAGCGGGTCACCGAGTTCACCGACGTGTGGGCGGCCGACGCGGTCGACGACAAGGTGCGGGCGTACGCCGCCGACCTGGCCCCGACGACGCACCCGATCCGGCGCGGCATCCCCGACGTCGAGGCGACCCGCAGCACCGTCGACGCGATCACCTACCCCAAGGGCGCGTCCGCGCTGCGCCAGCTCGTGCACCTCGCCGGCGAGGACGCGTTCGTGGCTGCGCTCCAGGGCTACTTCGCCGGGCACGCTTGGGGCAACACCACGCTCGACGACCTGGTGCGTGCCGTCGAGCAGGCTGCCGGGCGCGACCTCACGCCCTGGGTCGACGGCTGGCTCGGGACCGCCGGCCCCGACCCGGTCGCCGCGCGTCGGGACGGCGAGAGCGTGGTGGTCGAGATCGAGCCGCCGGCCGGTCGCGGTCCGCTCCCGCACCGTCTCGACGTCGCGGTGTACGACGTGGAGGATGGCGCGCTGACGCTGCGCGCGACCCACGACCTCGAGCCGACCGGACCGGTGCGGATCGACGACGTACCCGCCGACGCGCTGGTGCTCCTCAACGCCGGCGACCACACTTTCGCCGGCGTCCGCCCGGACGACCGGTCGCTGGAGCTGCTCACGCGGCACGCCGGCTCGCTTCCTCGAGCGGTTGACCGTGCACTCGCGGTCACCACTGTCTGGGGTCTGATGTACCGCGGCCTCCTCGGCGCAGAACGCCTCGTCACCAGTGCGGTCGACGTGCTCCGCGCCGAGACCGCGGCCAGCGTCGTCGAGCCGGTCTTCCGCCTCGCCACCGGGGCCGCCGAGCAGTGGGCTTCTCCGGCCGATCGCGAACGGCTCACGTCCCTGCTCGCCGACACGACCGTGAGCCTGCTCGACCATCCGGACCACTGGCCGACCGCGATCCGTGGGCTTGCGACCGTCGCGACGACCGACGAGCAGCTCGCCGTCCTCGACCGGCTGGCCGCCGACCACCCGGACGACACCGCCCTGCAGTGGGCACGGCTCACCCGGCTTGCCCGGCTCGGTCGGCTCGACCTCGACGAGGTGGACGCTCTCCAGGAGCGCGACCCGGACCCCGAGGCGTGGCGCAACGCCCTGGCCGCGCGGGTCGCCCGGCCGGACGCCACGGCCAAGCGCGAGGGCTGGGACGCCCTGTTCGCCGACACGGCGCGGCTCGGCTTCCCCGGCATCCGCGGTGTCAGCCAGGCGTTCTGGCTGGCCGGTCATGAGCCGGTGCTGGGCGAGCTGACCGAGGAGTTCGCCGCGTGCCTCCCGGGGCTCACCCGCCTCGGGTCGAAGTTCGCCGGCTACGTCACCGCCTGCCTGTTCCCCGTCGTCGCGGTCGACGAGCCCTACCTCGACCGGGTCCTCGCGGCCGCCGAGCACCCCGACGTGCTCGACGTGGTGCGCAACCGGGTGCGCGAGCGCGCCGACGTCGTACGCCGGATGCTCACCGCGCGCTCGCTCGGCTGAGCCGGCGGTCAGGCCAGGCCGAGCCAGCCATCGACGAGGTCGTTGCCGAGCTTGCCCGTCGGGTCGACCGACCGCACCAGCTCCCGGAACTCCGCGAGCCGCGGGTACAGCTCTGCCAGCCGCGTCGGCGACGCGCGGAACACCTTGCCCCAGTGCGGACGAGCCTCGAAGCCGGCCAGCGCGCCCTCCACCGCGGCGACCGCCCCGGCCACCGCGTCCGCCTCGGAGGTCCAGGTGAAGTGGAAGGCGACGGCGTCCTCGCCGCGGGTCGGGCTGAGCCAGAACGGGTCGGGCGCCACGGCCCGCACCTCCGAGACCTGCAGCACGGGCGCGAGCGTCTCGCGCAGGCCGCACAGCGCCGACCACACCGCCGGAGCGTGCCGGGCCGCGACGAAGTACTCCGACTGCAGCTCGTCACCGCTGCTCGGCATGAACTCCAGCCGGAAGTGCGGCAGCCGCTCGTCCCAGGGACCGGGCTCCCCCATCTGCAGCGTGGTGTGCTCGGTCGGCATCCCCGCGATCGGATGACGGGGACCGTCGGCGAGACGGCCGCCCCAGAGCTCCGTGGGCGCCTGGGCCGGCGTCCGCTGCTTGACCCAGACCTGGGTGCGGCCCTCCCCGGCCCAGTCGGTGAAGACGCTGACGCTGTACGCCGCACCGAGCACGGACGCCAGGCGGCGACCGACCTCGTCCTCGTCCACGTGCTCGACCACGGTCTGCGCGACCTCGAAGTCCGGCACGCAGTCGAGTTCCAGCGCTACGACCACGCCGAGCCGGCCGAGCGAAACCACCCAGCCGTCGAGGTCCTGGCCCTCGTCACGGCGCACGGTGCGCTGCTCACCGTCGGCGGTCACGACGGTCGAGGAACGGACACTGCCGGCCAGCACCTGGTTGCCCGTCCCGGAGCCGTGCGTCGCGGTGGCGACCGCGCCGGCGACCGAGATGTGCGGCAGCGAGCCGGTGTTGGGCAGCGCGAGGCCGTGTCGCCGCAGCACCGGGCCGAGGTCGCCGTACCGCACCGCGGCGCTGACTCGCACCGTGCCCGCGGCGGCATCGACGTCGATCTCGCGGGGCAGGCCGTCGAGACGGAGCAGCGTGCCGGTGGTGTCGGCGATCCGGCTGAACGAGTGGCCGGTGCCGAGGGCGCGAACACGAGCGGCCTCGGCGACGGTGCGGCGCAGCTCCTCGAGGGAGATCGGCCGCTGCACGTCGGCGGCCGTGTAGGTGACGTTGCCGGCCCAGTTGGTCGCCACGCTCAGACGGCCCCGCCGTCGAGCTGCCGGCGCATCAGCACACGCGGGAAGCCGCCCGCCACCGCACTGGTGTCCGCGACCTTGGTGAACCCGCACCGCTCGAACAGCTTGCGGGTGCCGACGAACGCCATCGTGGTGTCGACCTTCTCGCCCTCGTTGTCGACCGGGTAGCCCTCGGCCGCGGGTGCACCGTGGGACCGGGCGTAGTCGACCGCGCCCTCGAGCAGGGCCGGCGAGATGCCGCCGCCGCGGTGGCCGGGCCGCACCCTGATGCACCACACCGTCCAGACGGGCAGGTCGTCGACGTGCGGGATCAGCCGGGACCGGGAGAACGGCAGCTCCGACCGCGGTGCGACCGCCGCCCAGCCGACCACCTCGTCGCCGTCGTACGCGAGCACGCCGGGCGAGACGTCGCGGCGGCACAGCTGCTTGACGTACTCGCCGCGGGCCGGGCCGACCAGGCTCCGGTTGGTCTTCGAGTCCAGCCGGTGGCTCAGGCACCAGCACACCGACGACGTGGGGTTCTTCGGCCCCAGCATGGTCGCGACGTCGTCGAACCGGTCGATCGTCGCGGGTCTGACCTCGATTGCCACGCCGCTCAAGTTAGCCAAACCCGCGCTCCGGTCACGAGTCGTTTACGTCGGCTGCGAGCCGCTGCCGCAGGCCGCTCGCCCGCCGGGCACGGCGCTCGACGGCGGCGCGCACGGCGTCCTCGGTGCCGACCACCCGCACGGTGTCCTGCGCGCGAGTGACCGCGGTGTAGAAGAGCTCGCGGGTGAGCAGCCGGGACTCCGGTGGCGGCAGCAGCACGGTGACCTCGCGGGCCTGGCTGCCCTGACTCTTGTGGATCGTCGTGGCGTGCATGGTCTCGACGTCGGCGAGCCGGCTCGGCGCGAAGTCGACCGGCCCCTGCGCCCCGTCGATGAACGCGCGCGGCCCGTCGGGCGTGCGCACGACGACGCCGGCGTCACCGTTGTAGACGCCGAGGCCGTAGTCGTTGGCGGTCACCAGCAGCGGGCGACCGACGTACATCCGCTCGTGCAGCGGGTCGCCGGTGACCTCGGTGAGCCAGTGCTCGATCTGCCGGTTCCAGTGCGCGACGCCGTGGGGCCCGTCGCGGTGCGCGCACAGCAGGCGGTGGGCGTCGAGCGCGGTGAGCGCGCCGGCCACGTCGCCCGCCTCCGCCTTCCGTCGTACGGCGGAAGCAGCCTCGAGCAGGCGCGGTTGCAGGACCGCGGCGGGCTCGTCGCTCTCGACGTACTCGACCCCGACGCCGCCCGTCCGCAGCCGCTCCAGCACCAGGTCGGCGTCGCCGATGCGCAGGGCGTCGGCCAGCGCGCCGATCTCCGCACCGAACCGGTGCGTGGTGGCGAGCCGGAACACCGGGCTGTCGGCGCGCGCGGCCAGGCCGGCGACGAGGTCGGACAGCACCGCCCCCGCCTCGACCGAGGCGAGCTGGTCGGGGTCGCCGACCAGGACGAGCCGCGCCTCGGGCCGGACCGCCTCGACCAGCCGGGTCATCATCGTCAGCGACACCATCGAGGACTCGTCGACGACGACCACGTCGTGCGGCAGCCGGTTGCCGCGGTGGTGCCGGAACCGGGTGCCGTTGTCGCGGAGCGGGCCGAGCAGCCGGTGCATGGTCACCGCCTGGACGGTGCCGACGCGCTCCCGGTCGGCCCTGGGGATGCGGGCGAGCTCGCGGGCGACAGACTCCTGCAGCCGTGCGGCCGCCTTGCCGGTCGGCGCGGTGAGCGCGATGCGCAGCCGCCCGGTGCCGGTGCGGGCGGCCTGCTCGGCGAGCAGCGCGAGGAGGCCGGCGACCGTGGTGGTCTTGCCGGTGCCCGGGCCGCCGGTCAGCACGGTCGTCCACGAGGTCACGGCCTGACGCGCGGCGGCGCGCTGCTCGGCGTAGGACTCCGCGGGGAAGACCCGCTGCGCGGCGGCATCGAGCGAGGCCTCGTCGACGACCGGCGCGGGACGGGACAGCCGCTGGGCCAGGTCGTCCACGAGGTGCCGCTCCTGGTGCCAGTAGCGGTCGAGGTACACCAGGTCGTGCTCCCAGCGCAGGACCCCGGCCTCCACCAGGCGCGATCCCGCGACCGCAGCGGCCCAGGGCCCCGGGTCCGGCCAGGGCAGCTCGGGCGCAGCGGCGACGAGGTCGTCGAGAGTGGTCAGGTCGAGACTGACCGAGCCGTGCCGCACCGCGCGCACGGTCAGCGCGGTCGCGAGCAGCACCTGCTCGTCGGTCTCCCCCACCAGCCGTCCAGCCTGGGTCGCCACGTGGACGTCGGCCGCCTCGAGGACGCCCTCGTCGTTGAACCGGCGCAGCGTACCGGTCGCCGAACGCGCGAGGCGGCGGTCGAAGGCGTCGACGGGTTCGAACAGCTCGGTCATCGAACACCGTCCAGCAGGTCGGACACGGCCTCGACGAGCGGGACCGGGGGCTGCCACGCGAACACGCCGCACGGGTGGCCGTCCACGCGCGGGGTGTCCGGGCCGCACATGCCGCGCAGGTAGAGGTACAGCACGCCTCCGAGATGGACGGCCGGGTCGTAGCCGGGCTGCCGCCAGCGCAGGAACCGGTGCAGCACCACGGCGTACAGCAGCGCCTGCAGCGGGTAGTCGGAGTGCCCCATCGCCGCGGCGAGCACCGACGGCTGGTAGTCGAGGGCGGTCAGCGCGGGTGCCGCGTCGTCCCCGTCGCCGGCGTCGGCGGGCGGGCCGCCCAGCCAGTTGGTCTTGTAGTCGACGACCAGATAGCGGTGACCACCGTCAGCAGGAATGCGGAGCACCACGTCGACCGACCCGGTGAGGTATCCGCGCAGGTGCTGCCCGCCGAGCGCCGGGTCCGCCAGCGCGTCGGCGTAGGGCAGCAGCGGGTCGTCCTCGGGAAGGTGCGCGCGCAGCAGCGGAGCCAGGTCGCCGAGCACCACCGGCGCACGACTGGGAGCGTCGGTGCGCAGGTCGCCGCCCGACAGCGGCAGCTCGAACTCCATCTCGCGCAGCCGATCGGAGAGGCCGATCTCCCGCAACGTTCGGTCGCCGGCGAGCGGCCCCAACGGGCTGTCGCACACGGCCACGAGTGCGTCGGCGAGCTCGTCGCGGTCGAGCTCGACCGGCCAGCGCACCCACTGCTCGTCGACCTGGGCGCGCAGCTCGGCGCGCCAGTCGGGAGCGGCCGGGTCGGCGTGCTCGAGCACGGCGTGCACGAGCGAGCCGAACGTCGCACCCACAGGCAGCCCGGCCATCGGCGACGGCACGTCGGGCGCCGGGGCCGCACCCTCGGACTGTGTCGCCAGGACGCCGGCGAGGTCGGCCTCGTCGTCGCGTGGCGGCTCCTCGGGCTCGCTGGTCGCGGCCGGTCCGGGCGGTGGCGCGGCGTCGGCCGCGGCGGCGCTGAGCGAGGAGTACGACGTACGGCGCCACGACGTGTCGACCTCGCGCGTGAACGACCGCACGGTCAGCGGGCGGGTGTCGTCCGGGAGGTCGGCGTCGGGCAGTGCGCCGATGCGCGACTCCTCCCAAGCGGCGCCGCCGAGCTGGCGGATCAGGTCGAGGATGCGCACGACGTCGTCCTCGCTGTGGCAGGACTGCTGCGGCTTGACCTCTAGGTCGCCGGGGCGGCGCCCGAACAGCATCCGCTGCAGCGGCGAGCAGGGCGTGTTGCGCGTGGGCGCCCACCAGACCACGACCTGCGACCGGGCGCGGGTCATCGCGACGTACAGCAGCCGCAGCGACTCGCCGTCGTCCTCCGTGCGGGCCCGCGCGAGGTTGCCCGACCACTGCGGGCCGCTGCCGCCGACGTCGATGCAGCGGTGCGCGCCGTCGGCCTCGTCGGAGTGGAACAGCGGGACGTCGGGCTCGACCGGGTGTCGGTCCCAGAGGGTGGGCAGGTAGACGACGGGGTACTCGAGGCCCTTGCTGCCGTGGATGGTCACCAGCTGTACGGCGGCGGCGTCGCTGTCGAGACGGCGGGTCCGGTCGGAGGCGACCTCGAGCTTGTCGTCGGCCATCTGCTCGCGCAGCCAGGCCAGCAGCGCCACGAGTCCGAGCCGGTCGGCGGTGGCGGCCTCGTGCAGCGACTGCCCGACGTGGCGCAGATCGGTGAGCAGCCGCTCGCCGTCGACTCGCGAGAGCACGCGGGCGGTGAGGCCGCGCGTGACGGCCGCCTCGAGGACCGCCGCGACGCCGCGGGACGTGAGCAGCTCGGCCCAGTCGCGCAGCGTGTTGGCCACGTCGTCGGTGAGGGCGTCGCCGCCGCTGTCGAGGGAGGCGGCGTCGTACCCGAAGAACGAGCTGAGCGCCGCGCTGCGCACCCGCGACGACCGGTGCGGCTGTTCCAGCGCCTCGAGCAGCCGCAGCCACTCGGTGGCGGCCGGCGTGGCGAAGACGCTGCCGCTGCCGGCGACGACGGCCGGGACGCCGACGTCGGCGAGCGCGCCCTTGACTGCCTGCAGGTCGCTGTTGCGGTAGGCGATGACGGCGACGTCGGCGGGCTTCAGCGGGACGCCGCAGTAGGTGGCGCCCGAGGTGAGCAGGCGCTTGATGTCGTGGGCCACGTCGGCGTAGAGGTGCGGCCGGACCTGCTTGACCGTGAGGTCCTTGTCCTTGCGGCCGCCGAGGATCTCCTTGCGCACCACGCGGAGCCGGAACGGCGCGCCCGCACCGGCGAGGCGCGTGCCCTCGTGATGGGCCTCGACGTCCCGCACCACGATCCGCTCGTCGCCGAGCGCGGCGCCGCCGAGCAGCAGCTGCAGCGGCTCGAGCAGGTCCGAGTCGGAGCGCCAGTTGCGGCCGAGGGTCTGGTGGGTGGTGGCGGTGGCCGCGGCCTGGAGGTACGTGGTGACGTCGCCGCCACGGAAGGCGTAGATGGCCTGCTTCGGGTCGCCGATCAGCACCATCCGCGCGTGCCCGCTGAACGCGCGGTCGAGCACCTGCCACTGCACCGGGTCGGTGTCCTGGAACTCGTCGACGAGCACGACCCGCCAGCGCCGCCGCATCCGGTGCCGGGCGGGGGCGTCGTCGTCAGCGAGCGCGTGCGCGAGCTGCGAGAGCAGGTCGTCGTAGCCGAGCACGCCGAGCCGCCGCTTGCGCCGGTCGAGCTCTTCTCGTGCGGCGCAGGCGAACGCGACCCGCTCCGCCGCCTGCGTCTCGGGCGGTGCGTCGGCCGGCTCGAGGCGCGCCTGCGGGTCGTAGGCCGCGGCCCGGGCCAGCTTGAGCGCGGTGGCGTGGTCGAACGGCGGGCCCATCGGGTCGGCGCCGTAGCGGGCGAGGTACAGGTCGTCGGCGACCTCGCCGAGCAGGTCTTCGAGGTCCTCCACGAGCGTGGCGTTGGCGTCGGTGTCGCCGGCGACGCCGAGGCTGCGCAGCACCAGGTGGCAGAACTGGTGGGTGGTGGCGATCGTCGCGCCGTCGAACGCGCCGAGCGCCTCGCGCAGCCGCTGCCGGCGCAGCGCGCGGGTCTCGTCGTCGGCGTCGAGCAGGTGCTCCAGCAGCTCGCTGCGCTCGGTGACCGACGCCGGGTCGGCGAGCGCGCGCTCGGCCTCGACCAGCTGGGCGCGCACCCGCTCGCGCAGCTCTTGGCTGGCGGCGCGGCCGAACGTCACCACGAGCATCTCGTCGAGCGTCGCCTCGCCCTCCGCGACGAACCGGGTGACGAGCGCGCCGATCGTCCAGGTCTTGCCGGTGCCGGCGCTGGCCTCCAGCAGGGTCGTGCCGGTCGGCAGCGGCGCGCAGATGTCGAAGACCGTCGGATCGTCGAGCGTGCCGGTCGGGGCGCCCTGGGTGCCCGAGATGTGTGGCGTGGTCACAGGTGCGTCACCCGCTCGGCGCCGTCGAGCAGCGGGCCCCAGAGGCGCAGGGCGTACTGCCCGAGCCGGTGCGGCGCGTTGCTCCAGTCCTCGTCGGGACGGGGCGGCTCGGTGAGGACGTCGAACGGCGCACCCTCGCCGTACACCTGCACGTGCGCGGGGTCGGCGTCCTCGCCGGGGATGCCGGTCGGGCTGAACCGGTCGGTCTCCCAGTCGCGCCGGGCCTTCCACTCCTGGCCGTTGCCGCGGAGCCGCTCTTCGGCCCAGGAGCATGCGGTCTTGACGGGCAGCGGCAGCGGCTCGCGCATGCCGCGGTCGTAGAGGTCGACGATCTCGCGCAGCCAGGTCTCGGCGCGGTGGTCGAGCGGGCCGGCCTCGGCGACCGTCGTCGCGGCGCGGCCGCGACCGAGCGCGTGCGCGGTCCAGCTCTCGTCGGGGTGGCCGACCGTGAGCGCGAGCAGGTCGAGCCAGGACGCCAGCCGATGCTTGGCGGCGAGGCGGGAGTAGGTGACGCTGACCCGCTTGTTGCCCCAGACCCCGCCGACGGTGCCGGTGAGACGGCGGCCGTCGCCGAGGTCGATGTCGACGTCGAGCGTGCGCGGCTCGCCCTGCCGCAGCCGCAGCGCCGCCAGCACGATCGGGCGGAGCTTGGCGTCGACATCGGTGAGGGTGCGCTCGCCGAGCGGGCCGGGTGGCACGACGCCGCGGAGCCGCTCGGCGTGGGCGGCGGTGTAGGGGCTGACGCCGGCGAGGATCTGGTCGAGCATGCGGTCGCCGATCGACCAGGTCTGCAGGCCGTCGAGCGTGATCGGGATGGCGTCAGGGGTCTCCTCGGCCTCCAGCGGCGCGCTGACGTCGAGGCGCTGCCGCAGGAACGCGCGGACCGGATGGGCGAGGAACGCGTGCAGGTCGGTCAGCGCGAGGTCCTGCCTGGGCAGCGGCGGCAGCGGAGCGGTCACCAACCGGGTCACGGCCGTGCGTGGACCTCGGGCCGCGGTCGCCCCCTCCAGTGCGGCCCGGTCGAAGCTGAACGGGCGGTCGGGCACCAGCGCCCCCGGCTCGAGGTTGCGGGCGTCGAACGGTTGCAGCGGGTGGTGCACGACGACGTGGTCACGCACGGCGCGGTCGTCGCCGGTGGACGCGGTGGTGTCGAGCGCGTCGAGCAGCTCGCCGAGAGGTACGGCGGGCGGCCGCGCCGCACCGGTGTGCTCGTTGGCGCCGGTGTAGGTCACGACCAACGTTTCGGTCGCGGCCATGATCGCGTCGAGGAACAGCTGCCGGTCCTCGCTGCGCACGTCGCGCTCCCCCGTCATCGGGCGGCGGGCCAGCACGTCGTCGCCGTCGACGCTGCTGGTGCGCGGGAAGACGCCGTCGTCGAGGCCGAGCAGGCACACCACCCGGTGCGGCACCGACCGCATCGGGACCATCGTGCAGACGGTGAGCGTGCCGGTGCGGAAGTTGGCGCGAGTCGGCCTGCCGCCGAGGCGGTGCGCGAGCAGCTGGCGGACGTCGGCGAGCAGCAGCCCGCTGGTTCCTTCGTCGTCGCTGTCGCTGTCTGCGGCGGTGTCGGAGTCGTCGACGATCCGGGCCAGCTCTCGGTCGAACTGCGCCTGCTGCCACAGCTCCCGGGCGCCGACCGCGGTGAGCGCGTGCACACCGTCGGCGAGCGCGCGCACCCACTGCCCCACCGTGGTGGCGGCGTCGGCGGCGGCGACGAACGCGCCGAGCCGGTCGACG
>NZ_CAMPGZ010000119.1 GCF_946885725.1 uncultured Nocardioides sp. | reverse complement strand
GCGTCGGGGACGGTGTCGGCGTAGGCGTCGGGGTCGGCGTCGGGGTCGGCGGAAGCGGGAAAGGCACGCCCACGGTCGGCCACAGCGGGTAGGTCGGGATCACCGGCGGGACCGTGTACGGGCTCGGCGTCGCCTCGATCGTCACCTGGGTGCGGACCATCGGGTGGTCGGTGACCCGCTTGACCGCCCTGCTGAAGTCGCGCACGTAGCCGCTGAACGTCGCGCGCCCCTTGGCGCCGAAGATCCAGTCGACCGGCATCACCTTGGGGGTCTTGCAGACGCCGGCGCGGTTGCGCCCGCCGTTCGCCGCCTTCATCGGGGCGCCGGCCACGAACGGGCAGAAGTACTTCTCGCGCTCGTTCATGTCACCGGTGAAGAAGACCGGGAGCCGCGTCTCACGGACCAGGGAGTTGGCCAGCGCGATCTGACGGTTCATGGCCTCCAGGCGGTTCTTCCTGTTGCCCTTGTGCCGCTTGTTGGTGGCCGGGTTGTGGAAGTTCGCGAAGAACGCGGTCACGCCGGTGGAGTTGTTGCGGAGCAGGACGACCGGCATCATCCACTCCTCGCCCTTGAAGTAGGGGATCTGCACCGTGTAGCCGGCGACCAGCGACCAGTCGGTCGTGCGCCAGGCGATGGTGTTCTGCACGGTCTTGCGGTTCACGCCGCCCGGGTAGACCGAGTAGCGGTCCCCTGCGACCCGCATGAACTCGGCCCACTGGTCGATCTGGAACTCCTGGAGCCCGACCACGTCGACGCTGTGCGTGTCGAGCAGCGTCGCGACCTTGCGGATCCGCACCACGCCCGGGCCCATCTTCTTGCGGCGGCCGGACTTCGTGTGGGTGCTGCCGAGGACGTTGAACGAGCTGAGCGTGAACGTCGTCGGCACACTGGCACGCGCCAGACGCGGCACGCCGTCGGTGGCGAGGGTCGTCGCACCCGCCGGCACCCAGGCCAGGGAGATCGCGGTGGCGAGGGCGGTGAGGACTGCCGCGCAGGTCAGGGCGAGCTTGGATCGCTTCACCCTGCGTACATCGGCAGGAACCACCGCTGACTTGAGGGACCTGAGTGACTTGTGGGACACAAGTGTCAAGTGTGCCACGCCGTATCGGACGAATTTCTCGCGTGACCCGATCGTGACGTTACGTTCGAACGGCACATCCCGCGCGGTTTTCGCGCAGTTCCGCGAAGTACGCCGGACCGCGGCCGGCGGAACCAGGCGTGAGGGATGGCAGGATCCGGGGGATGAGCGGGAGCCCGCACACCCAGGACGGCGCGCAGGTCTGGCTGGTCCGGCACGGCGAGACCGAGTGGAGCCGCGACGGCCGACACACCTCCGTGACCGACGTACCGCTCACCGAGGCCGGCGTCGCGGTCGCCCGCGAGCTGCGCAGCACGCTGGCGGGACCGGATTTCGGGCTCGTGCTGACCAGCCCGCGCAGCCGGGCGCGACGCACGGCGGAGCTGGCCGGCTTCCCGGAAGCGGAGGTCGACGACGACCTCGTCGAGTGGGCGTACGGCGACTACGAGGGGATCACCACCGCCGAGATCCGCGAGCGCGTCCCGGGCTGGACGATCTGGACGCATCCCACGCCCGGCGGCGAGGCCGCGGCCGCTGTCACCGTGCGGCTCGACCGGGTGGTCGCACGGTGCAAGGAAGCGCTGGAGACGGGACAGCCGCCACGGCCGGTGCTGGCCTTCGGTCACGGGCACGCGCTCCGGGCGCTGGCGGCGCGCTGGATCGAGCAGCCGGTCGACGAGGGGCGGTTCTTCCGCCTCGACACCGCGACGGTGTCGGTCCTCGGCTACGAGCGGGAGACCCCCGTCATCCTCCGCTGGAACGCCTGACCGCTCCGGACCCGAGGACGCCCCACTCCTGCAGCGTCTCGACGAGCCCCGGGGAGGTGGGCAGCTCACGCAGCGCCGGCTCGTCGAACCAGCCGACGGCGTCCGCGTCGTCGCCGGCCCGGGCTGCCGCCGGTTCGCTCCCGGCGGTGAGCCGGCAGCGGTAGTCGTGGATCGCGTACGTCGAGCCGTCCGGCCCCGGCCGCTCGACGTACCCGACGAGCTCGAGCACCTCCACGTCCAGGCCGGTCTCCTCACGGACCTCGCGCGCGACGGCCTCGGCGTCGGTCTCCCCGGGCTCGACCCGGCCGCCGGGGACGGACCAGGACCCGCGGGCCGGCTCGCGTCCGCGGCGGACCAGCAGGTAGCGCCCGGTCTCGTCGGTCACGACGGCGCCGACGCACGGGACGAGGTGGGGCGTCACGCCGTCGAGACTAAGTCTTGACGCCGGTCCGTACCGGGCACGACGGTGATCCGGTGACACTCGCCGCCGGCTGCCCGCGCTGCGCCTCACCCGTGACCGAGGCCGACGGGAAGTGGACCTGCCTGGACCACGGCGTGATCGACCCGCTGTGGCGGCCGTCCGTGCCGAGCTACGAGGCGTTCGCCGACTACCTCGTCCGCGCCGGCGGCATGCCGAGCCTGATGCCCTGGCCGTTGACGCCCGGGTGGACCGTGACGGACTTCGGCTGCGTCGGTGGTGACCCCGAGGGGATGGAGGACGCCCGGGCGACGTTCGTGTCGTGCGCCGGGCCGAGCGACCTCGACGGCGTGGTCGAGCTGGCCGTGGTGTCGGAGGAGCCCGGTGTCGGGCTGGGCGCCCGCTGCGCCGGCGTCGCGCGCACCGACCCGGGCGCCGACCTCGGGGAGGGTCCGCCGCACGCGAAGGTGCGCATCGACGGCCACCCGATCTCGCTGTGGTCGCTGTCGACGAGCGACAGCGACGTGGACTTCGACCGGTCGGTGCTGGCCGGGGAGGCGCACGGGCGCTGGCTGTGGCTGGTGCTGCGTCCGGCGTCGGCGGTGCTGCTGCTCAAGGACGAGTGGGTGCTGCACGACGTCGCGGGCCTCGGTCCGGAGCTGATCGACCTGCCGTTCGGGGGCTCGCCGCCGGCCTGGTGAGCGCTGGGTGGTCCTGGCTGGATCTGTCCCCGCGTCCCGATAGCGTGAACGGGTGAGGATCGACCTCCACACCCACTCCGACCGCTCCGACGGCACCGACACCCCCGCGGAGCTGGTCCGGCACGCCCACGACGTCGGCATCGACGTGCTCGGGCTGACCGACCACGACACCACCGAGGGGTGGGAGGAGGCCGCCGATGTCGCCGAGCGGCTCGGTGTGACGCTGGTGCGCGGCATCGAGATCAGCGCTCGCTACCAGGGCGACAGCGTGCACCTGCTCGCCTACCTGCCGGACCCGACGCATCCCGGGCTCGTGGCCGAGCTCGACCGGGTGCTCGACGGCCGCAACAGCCGGCTGCCGGCGATCTTGGCCAAGCTGCGGGCGCTCGGCATCGACATCGAGGCCAAGGACGTACGCCGGCTGGCCGGCGACGCCGCCGCGATGGGCCGCCCGCACGTCGCCGACGCGCTCGTCGAGAAGGGCGTGGTGGCCGACCGCGACGAGGCGTTCGCCCGGTTCCTCGGGCCGAGGGGTCCCGCCTACGTCGACCGCTACGCCGCCGACCTGACCACGATGATCCGGCTCGTCGCCGAGGCCGGTGGCGTCACCGTCATCGCCCACCCGTGGGCGCGCCGCTACTCCCACCACGGCCTGCACCGCGACGGGCTCGCCGCGCTGCGCGAGGCCGGACTCGCCGGCATCGAGGTCGACCACCAGGACCACCCGCCCGAGACCCGCGCCGAGCTGCGCGCCCTCGCCGCGGAGCTCGACCTCGTCGCCACCGGGTCCAGCGACTACCACGGCGTCGGCAAGACCGATCACGACCTCGGCTGCAACACCACCGAGCCGGAGCAGCTCGAGCGTCTGCTCGCGCTGGCCGCAGAGGCCTCCGCCGCGGCCGGCCGGGCCACCCCGGAGGTGGTCCGCGGATGACGGGTGCGGGCGTGGGGGAGCAGCTGCTGCTCGAGGGGATGCCGGCACGGCTCTACCCCGCCGCGCCCTCCCGGTTGGCGACGTACCACGACTGCCCGCGGCGCTACCGGATGGCCTACCTCGACGAGCCCACGCCGCCGCGCACGGGCGCGTGGGGACACCACTCCGTCGGCGCGAGCGTGCACGTGGCGCTGGCGCGGTGGTGGGACCTGCCGCGTGCCCGCCGCACCCCCGCCGCCGGCGGCGAGCTGGTCGTGGCCGCCTGGTCCGCCGAGGGGTTCCGCGACGAGCGGCAGTCGCGCGAGCAGCGGGATCGCGCGCGGGCGTACGTCGAGCGCTACCTCGCGACCGTCGACCCCGACCTGCTGCCGGTCGGCGTGGAGCGCACCGTCTCGGTCCGCACCGAGCACGCGTCGCTGTGGGGTCGTGCGGACCGCATCGACGACCGGCCGGGCGCGGGCGTCGTGGTCGTGGACTACAAGACCGGGCGGTCGGTGCTGACCGTCGACGACGCCCGCGACTCGCTCGCGCTCGCGGTCTACGCCGCCGGCGCCGCGCGGGTGCTGCGCCGGGAGGTCGCGCGGGTCGAGCTGCACCACCTGCCGTCCGGCACGGTTGTCGGCTGGGACGCCGACGAGGGCTGGTTGTCCGCGCACCTGGAGGCGGCCGACGCGACCGCCGCCGTGCTCGGCCGGCTGGATGCGGCGTTCCGGGCGGGGATGTCGGCTGCCGAGGCGGATGCGGCGTTCCCGGCGGTGGTCGCGCCGCGGTGCGGCTGGTGCGAGTTCCGGTCGTCGTGCGGGCCGGGCCGCAGCGTGCCACCCCGACGGGCCTGGGACGGTCTCGCGTAGCCAGCAGTTTTGGAGAAGCGCGGCACCATCTGTCCTTGCCAGGATGAGGCCATCACCCCAGCGGCTCACCAGAGGAGACTCCGATGGCTTCGACGACCAGCAAGACCACCCGCTCCCGCGTCACCGACTCCGAGGACGGCAAGTTCACCGCCGAGGAGAAGGCGGCGATGAAGGAGCGCGCCGCCGAGATCAAGCTCGAGAAGAGCACCAAGGGCAAGGGCAAGGCCGGCAAGGCCGCCGCCGAGGCGCAGGTCTGCCTCGACAAGATCGCCGAGCTGCCCGAGGGCGACCGCGAGATCGCCGAAGGGATCCACGCGATCGCCACGGAGAAAGCCGGCCTCGCGGCGAAGACCTGGTACGGCATGCCGGCCTACGCCAAGGACGGCAAGATCGTCTGCTTCTTCCAGCCCGCCGACAAGTTCAAGGCGCGCTACGCGACGCTCGGCTTCAACGACCCGGCCGCGCTCGACGAGGGCGACTTCTGGGCGACCTCGTTCGCGGTGATGCGGTGGACGCCCGAGGTCGAGAAGAAGGTCACCGAGCTCGTCACGCGCGCCGTCGGCTGACGCTCTTCTCTGGCATTCCCCTAGCGCCGGCCGACCCGCTGGAACCGTGTCAGCACCCGCAGCGGGACGACTCGGGACAGGGCGGCGAGCGCCTTGTACCTCCGGCTCGGGATCGACACGGGCCGGCCCGCGTCCAGGTCGGCCAGCGCCTCACGCACCACCCGGTCGGCGTCGAGCCACATCCAGCTCGGCGCCGACCGGCGCGAGACGTCCATGCGTGCGTGGAACTCCGTCTTGGTGAACCCGGGCAGCAGCGCCATCACACGCACCCCGCGGTCGCTGTACGTCGCGTCCGCCCATCGGCTCAAGGACGTCACGTAGGCCTTGGCCGCGCTGTAGGTCCCGCGCGGCAGGTAGCCGGCGATGCTCGACACGTTGACGATCTGCCCGTCGCCGCGCGCGACCATCGCGCCGAGCGCGGCATGGGTCAGCCGCAGCACCGCGGTGACGAGGACGTCGAGCATCTGCTGCTCGTCCTCGACGGAGTTCTCCAGGAACGGCCGCTTGTGGCCGAAGCCGGCGTTGTTGACGAGCACGTGCACCGGCCGGTCCGGGTCGGCGACGCGTCCCTCGACGCGGGCCAGCTGCTCGCGGTCGGCGAGGTCGGCGACCAGCACCTCGGCCTCGACGCCGTACCGGCTGCGGAGCTCGTCCGCCAGCGCGTTGAGGCGGGCCTGGTCCCGGGCGACGAGGACGAGGTCGTGACCGCGTTCGGCGAGCTGTCTGGCGAACGCGGCGCCGATGCCGGCGGTCGGTCCGGTGACGAGGGCGGTGCGGCGTGGAGTCGGCACGCCGGAAGGATTCCACGGACGCCCCGCCGGCCGGTCGCGGCCCCTCGGGCAGAATGGCGGGCGTGACGACCACGCTCGCGATCGCCAACCAGAAGGGCGGCGTCGCCAAGACGACGACGGTCGCCTCCCTCGGTGCGGCGCTGGCCGAGCTCGGCCAGCGCGTGCTGCTCGTCGACCTCGACCCGCAGGCCTGCCTGACGTTCTCGCTCGGCATCGACCCCGAGGACCTCGACCTGTCGGTGCACCACGTGCTCACCAAGGGGCTGCCGCCGACCAAGGTGATCATCGAGACCGACGACGGAGTCGACCTGCTGCCTGCGACGATCGAGCTCGCGCGTGCCGAGGCCGACCTGCTGACGCGCACGGGCCGCGAGCACGTGGTGCGGATGGCCGTCGAGGAGCTTCCCACCGACGCGCCGTACGACTGGATCCTGCTGGACTGCCCGCCCTCGCTCGGCGTGCTCACGGTCGCCGCGCTGACCGCCGCCGACGGTGTCGTCGTGCCGCTGCAGTGCGAGACGCTGTCGCACCGCGGCGTGGGGCAGCTGCTCGACACCGTGCACGACGTACGCCGGTTCACCAACCGTGGGCTGGAGGTGTGGGGTGTGCTGCCGACGCTGTACGACGGACGCACCAACCACGCGCGAGCGGTGCTGGAGACGATCTCGGAGGCCTACCAGCTCGACGTGATCGAGCCGCCGATCCCGAAGTCGATCCGCTTCGCGGAGGCGCCGGCGGCCGGCCGGTCGATCCTCGCGACGACGCGTCGGCACCGTGGCGCGGACGCCTACCGGGATGTCGCGGCCAACCTCCTGAAGCGCAGCCCCCGACCGTCCTAGAGTGACGGGCATGGCCCCTCCCCGAGCCAGGCACGCGTCCCGACCCGCACCCCGGGTGCGCTACGACCGGGTGAGCGCGCTCCTCGCCGCCGCCGGCGTCACGCTGGTGTCCGTGCTGGGAGGGATCGGGCTGCTGCCGGTGGCCAACGCGCAACCCTCTGAGCCCGTCGACAAGCCCGCCGCAGCGGCGGAGCCCGACGCGTCCACGGGCGCGACCGACCGTCGCGACGACGACCCGATCCAGGTCGACGCCGCGAAGTTCGGCAAGGCCGCCGACGAGAGCCGCCGCGTCGCGCGCACCGCGCTCGAGGTTCCCGCCGACAGCGGCGAGGGCCGCCGCGTCGTCTTCGACCAGACCGCCCAGCGGGTGTGGCTGGTCGGCGAACGCGGCGCCGTGAAGCGCACCTACCTCGTCTCCGGCAGCGTCGACGACAACCTCCAGCCGGGGACGTACGAGGTGTACTCCCGCTCCGAGCGGGCCTGGGGCATCGACGGCGGCACGATGAAATACATGGTGCGCTTCGCGCACGGCAAGAACGCCGCGATCGGCTTCCACGACATCCCCTACGAGGACGGCGAGCCGATGCAGACCCGCGCCGAGCTCGGCACCCCCATGTCCTCCGGCTGCGTCCGCCAGGCCCGCCCCGACGCCCGTGCCCTGTGGGACTTCGCCCCTGAAGGCACGAAGGTCGTGGTGGTGGCGACCTGAGCGGCGCTCAGAACATAGTGGGTGGCTACTCGCCGGCGGTCGACGACGCCGAGGCGGTCTGGCCGGCGGACGAGCCGGAGCGGCGGCGACGGCGGCGACGCGGACGGTTCTGGTCGCCCTCGCCGCTCTCGTTGCCGTGCGAGTCGTTCGACGGGGACTGGTCGCCGTCGGAGGTCTTGGCGGGAGCGTCGCCGTCGACGGGCTCGCCGCCACGGGTGCGGGAGCGGCTGCGGTTGCGGCGCGGCCGGTCGGACTTCTCCGAGCGCTCTGAGCGAGCGCCGCGGTCGTCGCTCTTCTTCTCCTCGCGCGGCTTCTCCGGCGCGATCCGGCCCTTGACGCCCGGAGGGATGCCCTGGTCGTGGAAGAAGTGCTCGGAGCTGGAGTAGGTCTCGGCCGGCTCGTCGAACGGCAGGTCGAGGGCCTTGTTGATGACCTTCCACCGGGTCACGTCGGCCCAGTCGACGAACGTGATCGCGATGCCGGTTGCCCCGGCGCGGCCGGTGCGACCGATCCGGTGGACGTAGGTCTTGTCGTCCTCGGGGCAGCTGTAGTTGACGACGTGCGAGACGCCCGTGACGTCGATGCCGCGGGCGGCGACGTCGGTGGCGACGAGCAGCTTGAGCTTGCCGTCGCGGAACCGCTTGAGCGCCTTCTCGCGGGAGACCTGCTGCATGTCGCCGTGCAGCGGGCTGGCGTCGAAGCCGCGCTCGGTCATGTCCTCGGCCACGCGCTGCGCCTGGCGCTTGGTGCGGGTGAACACGATGACCTTGTCGACGTTCTCGGCCTGCAGGATGCGGGCGAGCATCTCGGGCTTGTCGAGGTCGTGCACCTGGTAGACGAACTGCGCGGTCGCCGGGACGGTCTGGTTGTCCTCGCTCGACTCGGCGCGGATGTTCATCGGGTGCCGCATGTGCGTGCGGGCCAGCGAGACGATCGCGCCCGGCATCGTCGCCGAGAACAGCATCGTCTGCCGGGTCTCCGGCGTCTTGGCGATCAGCCGCTCGACGTCCGGCAGGAAGCCGAGGTCGAGCATCTCGTCGGCCTCGTCGAGCACGAGGGACTTCACGTGGGAGAGGTCGAGCGCGCGGCGGTTGGCCAGGTCGAGCAGGCGGCCGGGCGTGCCCACGACCACGTCGACACCGGCGTCGAGCGCCTCGAGCTGCGGCTCGTAGCCCACGCCGCCGTACACGGTGAGCACGCGGGTGCCGCGGTCGGCCGCGGCGAGCTTGAGGTCGTTGGCGACCTGGAGCGCGAGCTCACGGGTCGGCGCGACGATCAGCGCCTGCGGCTTGCCCGGCGCGACCAGCTCGGCGTAGTCGGGGTCGTGCGGAGCGACGGTGCGCTGCAGGACGGGGATGCCGAAGGCCAGGGTCTTGCCGGTGCCGGTGCGGGCCTGGCCGATCAGGTCGGTGCCCATCAGGGCGACCGACAGGGTCATCTCCTGGATCGGGAAGGGGGTGACGATGCCGGCGCGCTCGAGGGCGTCGGCGATCTCGGGAAGCACCCCGAGCTCTCTGAAGGTGGTCAGGATCTTGCCTGTTCTCTTGACATCAGGTCGGTACGCCGCCCCCGGCGACCAATGGCATCCGGGGCTCCCGCTCAGCGCGCCGGACGGGCGGCCGAGCGTCGTGCTCCCTGCGCGTGCGGGACGGCTCGTCCCGATTCTATCGCTACGCTCCGCATATGACTGAATCGCCGCAGGCCCCGGCCCCGGCCGGCGCGTCGAAGGACGTCCCGGTCGCGTTCCAGGACCCGTCGTACCTCGCGGCGGTGGTGGACCTGCTGGGTGTGATCGCGTACGGCGAGATGTCGGCGTTCGAGCGGCTGGCCGAGGACGCCAAGATGTCCCCGACGCTCCAGGACCGCACCGAGCTGGCGCGGATGGCCGCGACCGAGTTCGGCCACTTCGACCGGCTGCGGGAGCGGCTCGTCGAGCTCGGCGCCGATCCGTTCGAGGCGATGGCTCCGTTCGCGAAGGCGTTCGACGCGTTCCACGCGCGCACCGCGCCGTCGGACTGGCTCGAGGGCTTGGTGAAGGCGTACGTCGGCGACGGCCTGGCGGCGGACTTCTACCGCGAGATCGCGGCGTTCCTCGACGCCGGCACCCGCGACCTGATCATCGAGAGCCTGGCCGACGCCGGCCAGTCGCAGTTCGTCGTCGACCGGGTCCGCCGCGCGATCGAGCAGGACCCGCGCGTCGGCGGCCGGCTCGCCCTGTGGGGACGCCGGCTGATGGGGGAGGCGCTCTCCCAGGCGCAGCGGGTCGCCGCCGAGCGTGACGCGCTCTCCGCGCTGCTCTCCGGCGGCGTCGACCGCCCGGGCATGGACCTGGCCGCGATCGGCCGGTTGTTCACGCGGCTGACCGAGAACCACTCGGCGCGGATGGAGAAGCTGGGCCTGGCCGCCTGACCGCACTGTCGGGATACCACCATCTGCTGGGAAACCGTCAGGTCCCACGCGAAACTTCGCGTGGGACCTGCAAGTTTCGCGTGGGCTGCCCTGTGGATGAGCTGCCCCGCATGCGCTACGTCGTGGCGCGGAAGCCCACCTGGCCGATGGTCGGCGAGCCGATCTCGACGTACGCGAGCTTGTCGGACGGCACGATCACCGTGCGGCCCTTGGTGTCGGTGAGCGTGAACAGCCCGGACTCCATGGCCGCGGCCACGGCCTTCTCGACGTCGGCGGACTCCATGTTGGTGTCGACCGTGAGCTCGCGGGTGGCCTGCTGGACACCGATCTTGACCTCCATGCGGAGGACCTCCTCGTAGTTCGTGGGGTGGTGCCGGCTGGCACTACCAGTCGTACCTCAAGTGTGAATCAGTGAGACCCACGGACCCCTGAGCGACGCAGTGGGACTCAGTGCTGGTCGTCGGTGCGGGGGAACCCGCGGATGCCTCGCCAGGCGAGGCCGGCGATCAGGCTCGCCGCCTCGTGCTGGTCGATCTCGTCCTTGCTGTCCAACCAGAACCGCGCGGAAACCTGCGCCATTCCCACCAGCGACACCGACAGCAGCCGGGACTGCTCGGCGGGCAGGCCGGTGTCGGCGTGGATCACTTCGGTGATCGCCTCGGCGCAGTCGCGGGTGACCCGGTCGACCCGCTCGCGTACGGCGGGCTCGTTGGTCAGGTCGGACTCGAACACGAGCCGGAACGCGCCGTGCGCGTTGGCGACGTAGTCGTAGAAGACGTGCATCGTCGCCTCGACGCGCTGCTTGTTGTCGTCGGTGGACGCCAGCGCCTCGCGGCACCGCTCGACGATCGTGTCGCACGACTGGTCGAGGAGCGCGAGGTACAGCTCGAGCTTGCCGGGGAAGTGCTGGTAGAGGACCGGCTTGGAGACGCCGGCCCGCTCGGCGATGTCGTCCATCGCGGCCGCGTGGTACCCCTGCGCCACGAACACCTCGAGCGCCGACTCCAGCAGCTGGGCCCGGCGGGCGTTGCGCGGCATGCGTCCGCCGCGCGGACGTTGCTCGTGCGTCGTGGTCACCGTCGCAGCCTACTCCGGGGTAATGGCCGGACCGGGGAGGCGCCCGCCCCCGAAGACGGAGACAGGACCGGATTCCTGCGGTGACGCAAAGGTGGTCAGGTGGGTGGCTACGCGTAGTTCGTCCGGGCCGGTGGGATTTAACACGAAATAAGGCTTGTTACGGACGCGCCTGGGTAGGAAGGTGTCCGTGGAGGCACAGGACTCTCGAGTCCGGTGTTCCCGATGGGGGTTCAGCTGGGGGGCCAGCCTTTGAACCGCGGACGCGTAACAGCGTGCGTGGGCCCACCTCCTGTACCCACGTCGGCCGCATGGGGGCATGCGGTCCGCCCAGACATGGGTTTCTTCTAACAAGGGGTGGCATCAAGTGGGCAACACCGCTATACAGCCGCGCGCGCGTAAGCGCGGGCGCATCGCAACCGCGCTGGCCGCAGCCGGCGCGCTGGTCGCATCGACCGGCCTCGTCCTGATGACGGCCGCGTCGCCGGCGTCCGCAACCGACACGAACCATCCGGGCCACTGGGAGCAGCTCCAGGGTGAGAAGTGCGCGAAGGTCGACGACAAGGGTGCCGAGTCCGGCGGCTACACGATCACGAAAGACCCGGACGCCGGCTACGTGTACTCGAAGATCATCCTGAAGAAGGGCAGTGGCAACAGCCAGGGTGAGGAGAACACGGTCACGTACAACCCGGTCAAGGGCCAGACCTACTTCCACCTGTCCGGCAAGGGCTACAGCCACGTGATCCTGTGCCAGGTGCCCAAGAAGGACGAGGAGCCCAAGGCGACCAAGGTCATGGCGTCCGTGTCCTACAAGGAGCCGACCTGCGCGGACAAGACGGTGGACTACAACGGGAACGACGACGCGCCCGCCGGTGTCGTGAGCTACTCCCACACCGGGAACAAGGCTCCCGGCGGCACCATCACCGTGACCGCGACGATCGGCGACGCCTACAAGGACGAGTACGAGTTCGCCAACAAGTCACAGTCGCTCGTCTTCGCGCCGCACGAGTTCGGCAAGGTGCCGACCAACTGCGAGACCGACAAGACCGTCCCGGTCCCGGGCGAGCCTTCGGTCAAGGACCCGTGCGGTCCGGACAACATCTCGTTCGTCGTTCCCCAGAGCACGGACAAGGTCGAGTGGGAGCTCGAGGGCAACGGCAAGGTCCTGAAGGCGACGACCAAGCACGGCTACAAGTTCGAGGACGGGGACACGGTCAAGACCTACACGCTCCCCAAGGACAGCAACGAGCCGTGCGACGACGATGACGACGAGGACGAGATCGAGGTCGTGGCGTCGGTGTCGTACGACGAGCCGGACTGCGACGACGACACCGTGGGCTACACCGGCAGGGCCACCATCGACGGTTCGGCGGCGCCGGCCGGCCTGGTGACGTTCTCGCACACCGGTGACAAGGTGCCGGGCGGCACCATCACGGTGACGGCCACGATCTCGGACGACGACTACGAGTTCGACAACGAGAAGCAGACGTGGACCTTCCCGGAGCACACGTTCAAGGACGTGCCGGAGGACTGCGACACGTCCTCGACGCCGCCGGCCAGCCCCGAGCCGTCGGAGACGACCGCCCCGCCGGCTGTCGTTCCGCCGGTCGTGGGTGGCACCGAGTCCTCCGCTCCGCAGCCGACCAAGCCGAACCCGGGACAGGTCAAGGGCACGGAGTCCTCGAAGCCGAAGCCGCACGCGAACAAGCCGAAGGGCCAGCGCCCGGCGGTCGTGCTCGGCACCGAGGCCGCCGTGCCGACCGCGGTCGACGCGGGTCTCGGCAGCCTGCCGGGTGCCGCGCCGGCACAGGGCAGCCTGCTCGGTCAGCTGCTGACCGGTGCCGGTGTCGCGCTCATGCTGGCCGCCGGCTGGCTGATGACGATGGGTCGCCGCAAGGTCGGGGCCCGCGAGGCCTGAGTGGCCGGCTGAGGTAGCAGTACCAGCAGTTCCAGCAGTGAGACGGGGACGTGGCGGCCACCGCGAGGTGGCCGCCACGCTCTTCTTCTCGAGAGGGCCTAAACTGACGCACGTGGAGGACGG
>NZ_CAMPGZ010000118.1 GCF_946885725.1 uncultured Nocardioides sp. | reverse complement strand
GCTGATGCTGGCGCTGCCGGGTTCGGCGTACCTCTACCAGGGCGAGGAGCTCGGACTGCCCGAGCACGGCCTGCTCGACGACTCCTACCGCCAGGACCCGTCGTGGTTCCGGCACAGCGGCGAGGTCGTCGGCCGCGACGGCTGCCGCGTCCCGCTGCCGTGGAAGGCCGACGCGCCGGCGTACGGATTCAACGACACCGGTGAGAGCTGGCTGCCGCAGCCGGAGTCGTTCGCCCGCTACGCCGTGGACCGCCAGGAGGGCGTCGAGGGCTCCACGCTCGAGCTGTACCGGACGCTCCTTCGGCTGCGCCGCGAGCTCCTGCTCGGCCGCGGCGAGGTCGACTTCGCCCACGGCCTGGCCGGTGCGCCGGACCGGGTGCTCGCGCTGCGTCGTACGACGCCGCAGGGAACGGTGCTGGCGGTGACGAACTTCGGCGACGAGCCGGTGGCGCTGCCCGAGGGTGCGCAGGTCCTCGTCGCCTCGGGCGACCTGGTCGACGGCCGGGTCCCGACCGACGTGACCGTGTGGGCCCGGCCGGCCTGAGCCGGCCGGGCACTATCGGCCCAGCGGGAAATCAGCCCAGCGAGCGGCCGCTGCTGCGCAGGTGCTCGCAGGCTGCGACCACGCGGGCGGCCATGCCGGCCTCGGCGGCCTTGCCCCACGAGCGCGGGTCGTAGGCCTTCTTGTTGCCGACCTCGCCGTCGACCTTCAGCACGCCGTCGTAGTTGGTGAACATGTGCCCGGCGACCGGCCGGGTGAAGGCGTACTGGGTGTCGGTGTCGATGTTCATCTTCACCACGCCGTAGTCGACCGCCGCGGCGATCTCCTCGGCCGACGAGCCCGAGCCGCCGTGGAAGACGAAGTGGAAGGGCTTGCTGCCCTCCTCGAGGCCGAACTCCCTCACGACCGCGGCCTGCGCGTCGCGCAGCACCTCCGGGCGGAGCTTGACGTTGCCGGGCTTGTAGACGCCGTGCACGTTGCCGAAGGTCAGCGCGGTCATGTAGTAGCCGCGGTCGCCGTAGCCGAGCGCCTTGGCGGTGGCGATGGCGTCCTCGGGCGTGGAGTAGAGCTTCTCGTTGATGGCGTTCTCCACGCCGTCCTCCTCACCGCCGACGACGCCGACCTCGATCTCGAGGATCACCTTGGCGGCGATGCACTTCTGCAGCAGCTCGTCGGCGATGGCGAGGTTCTCGTCGAGCGGCACGGAGGAGCCGTCCCACATGTGCGACTGGAACAGCGGCGCCTCGCCCCGCTTCACGCGCTCGGTGGAGATCTCGAGCAGTGGCCGGACGAACCCGTCGAGCTTGTCCTTGGGGCAGTGGTCGGTGTGCAGCGCGACGTTGACGGGGTAGTTCTTCGCCACCTCGGCGGCGTACGCCGCGAACGCGACGGAGCCGGACACCATGTTCTTCACGCTGGGGCCGGAGAGGTACTCCGCGCCGCCGGTGGACACCTGGATGATGCCGTCGCTGCCGGCGTCGGCGAAGCCCTTGAGCGCGGCGTTGAGCGTCTGGGAGGAGCTGACGTTGATGGCCGGGAAGGCGAAGCCCTCGCGCTTGGCCTGGTCGAGCATCTCCGCGTACTTCTCGGGAGTGGCGATCGGCATGGTCGTCTCCTGGTTGGTCCTGTCAGGGGTCTCCTCAGAACCCTAGTCCTCGCGCTCGCGTCCCGGTGTGGACAGGTCGAAGCGCCGGATGACGAGACGGAAGACCACGTAGTAGACCGCCGCGTAGGCCAGCCCGACCGGGACCAGCCACAGCGGACGGGTGGCGATCGTGAAGTTCAGGACGTAGTCGATCGCGCCGGCCGAGAACGCGAAGCCGTCCTTGATCCCGAGCGCGTTGGTCAGGGCCAGGCAGGTCCCGGTCAGCACGGAGTGGATGACGTAGAGCGGCCACGCCACGAACATGAACGCGAACTCCAGCGGCTCGGTCACCCCGGTGACGAACGACGTCAGCGCGCCGGACAGCATCACGCCGCCGACGACCCTGCGCCGGCCCGGCCGGGCCTCCTGGTAGATCGCCAGGGCGGCGGCCGGCAGCGCGAACATCATGATCGGGAAGAAGCCGGTCATGAACGCGCCGGCGGTCGGGTCGCCGTTGAGGAAGCGCGCGATGTCCCCGCGCACCACCTCCCCGCCGCCGGTGTCGTAACGGCCGACGACGAACCACGGCACGCTGTTGACGATGTGGTGCAGGCCGAACGGCACGGTGAGCCGGTTGACGGTGCCGTAGACCGCGGCGCCCAGGATGTCGTTGCCGACCAGCCACTGGCCGAGGCTGGTCAGCCCGCGGTCGAACCACGGGTAGGCGAACGACAGCATGACGCCGATGCCGAGAGCGCACAGCGCCGCGACGATCGGCACGAACCGGCGGCCGCCGAAGAAGGCGAGGAAGGTCGGCAGCTTGAAGCGGTGGAACCGCTGCCACAGCAGCGCCGTGACGAGGCCGATGACGATGCCGCCGAACACGCCGTAGTCGATCACCTGCGACGCGCCGTCCGCCTCGTCGAGGACGTACGGCGTCATCGCGGTGGTGACCTCCTCGAACACGAGGTAGGCCACGACCGCGGCCACGGCGGTCGACCCGTCGGACTTGCGGGCGAACCCGATCGCGACACCGACCGCGAAGAGCAGCCCGAGGTGGCTGAACAGGGTGCCGCCGCTGGCGGCGAGCACGTCGGCGACCGGCTCGAGCCAGTCCCAGCGTGCCGCGAGAGCGAGCCCGCTGTCGCCGGCGCCGAGCATGTCGGGCTGTCCGAGCCGCAGCAGCAGTGCGGCGACCGGGAGCACGGCGATCGGCAGCATCAGGCTGCGGCCGAGCCGCTGCAAGACCCCCAGAGCGGGACGCGGGCGAGGTGTTCGGGCGTCGCTGGGCGCCTCGGCGGCGGTCGAGTCGCCCGTCGCGCTCATGGGTCCTCCAGCCCGTGGTTGGATCAGTGCCATGTCTTCCGACATGAGCCAAGCCGAGAAGATCGTTGCCGGTCTGGGCGGTAGCGCAAACATCCTAGAGATCGAGGCGTGCATCACTCGCCTCCGCACCGCTCTCACCGACCCGGCCCTGGTCGACGACGCCGCACTCGAGGCCGCCGGTGCGCACGGCATCATGCGCGCCGGCACCGTCGTCCAGGTGGTCGTCGGTCCGGACGCCGACACCATCGCGAGCGCGATCGAGGACCTGCTCGAGTGACTCGGGTGCTCTCGCCCGTCGCGGGCGTCCGGCAGGACGTCAGCGCCACCCCCGACCCGGTCTTCGCGGCCGGGCTGGTGGGACCCGGCGCGGCGATCCTCCCCGTGCCAGGGCCGCAGGTGGCCCTCGCCCCGGTCGACGGGGTGCTGAAGAAGGTGCACCCGCACGCCTTCGTGATCGTCACCGACAGCGGCCCGGGCGTGCTCGTGCACCTCGGCATGGACACGGTCCGGCTCGGCGGCGACGGCTTCGAGCTGCTGGCCACCGAGGGCGACCGCGTGCAGACCGGTGACGCCGTCGTCCGCTGGGACCCGTCGTACGTCGAACGGTCCGGGCACTCGACGGTGTGCGCGGTCGTGGTGCTCGACTGCCCCTACCCCGCGCGGTCGCTCGGCGAGCCGGGGTCCACGGTCGCGGCCGGATCGCTACTGTTCGAGGTCGACTGCTGACCGGCAGCCGCCTGCAACCTCGGGGGACTCATGCCTGACGAGACGAGCCTGGTCGACCGCTACCTGACCACGCCGGTCTCCGCGCTGGTCGCCTTCGTGCTCGCCGTGCTGGCACTGATGGGGCAGAACGCCCTGTCCGTCGCCGTCGGTGCCTTCGCGCAGCGGGGCGTGAGCGGACTGACGGGCTTCTTCCTCGGGTTCGGCCTGGCCCTGCTCGTCCAGGTCGGGCTCGCGGTCGTCCTCGCGCGCCGCGCATTGGCCGACGACGCCGCCGCCGGCTGGGTGCCGACACTCGCCCGGGCCGCCGTGGTGCTCGCCGCGCTCGCGCTGGTCGCCGGCGTGCTGGCGCTCATCGGCACGGCCGTCTCGAACGCCGCGCCCGGCGGCTTCTAGGCCCGTCGCTCTAACCGAGCCACGAGTGCTCGCCGTCGAGGTCGGCGTGCTGGCGCACCCAGGTGTGCATCGCGATCGCCGCGGCGGCGGAGGCGTTGATCGACCGGGTCGACCCGAACTGGGTGATCGAGAACGTGCCGTCGCAGGTGGCGCGCGCCTCGTCGGAGAGCCCGGGGCCCTCCTGCCCGAAGAGCAGGCACACGTCGCGCGGCAGCTCGAGGGTCTCGATCGGCCGTGACCCGGGCAGGTTGTCGATGCCCAGCAGCGTCACCCCGCGCGCGTGCAGGTCGTCGGCGAGCTCGGCGACGGTCGGGTGGTGCCGGACGTGCTGGTAGCGGTCGGTGACCATCGCCCCGCGCCGGTTCCAGCGCCGGTTGCCCACGATGTGCACCTCCGCGGCGAGGAACGCGTTGGCGGTGCGCACGATGGTGCCGATGTTGAAGTCGTGCTGCCAGTTCTCGATCGCGACGTGGAACGAGTGCCGCCGCCGGTCCAGGTCGGCGACGATCGCCTCGAGCTTCCAGTAGCGGTAGCGGTCCACGACGTTGCGCCGGTCGCCCTCGGTGAGCAGCCGGGCGTCGTACTGCTCGCCCTCGGGCCAGGGCCCCTCCCACGGGCCGACCCCCACCTCCGGGCGGCCGTGCGGCATCGGGTCGTAGGGCGCCCGCTGCTCCGCCGGCGACTCCTGAGGTGGCTCCTGAGGGGACTCCTGCACGGGGCGATCGTAGGTGGCCCGGTTAGGCTCGCGTGGTGCCGGACCTGCTGACGCCACTGCTCACCCCGATGCTGCTCGGGATCGACTGGATGGACCCCGAGTGGCTCCTCGAGCAGTTCGGCAGCCAGATGTTCTGGGTCAGCGTGCTCATCGTGTTCATCGAGTGCGGCCTGCTCTTTCCGATCCTGCCCGGTGACTCGCTGCTGTTCAGCGTGGGTCTCTTCGTGCACCGCAACGAGGCGGGCAGCGCCGGCATCGACGTCCCGATCGTCACCGCCTGCGTGATCCTCAGCCTGGCGGCGTTCCTCGGCAACGTGGTCGGCTACGAGATCGGGCGGGCCATCGGCGAGCCGCTCAGCCAGCGCGACGGCCGGTTCCTCAAGAAGAGGTACTTCGACCAGACCCACGAGTTCTTCGAGAAGTACGGCGCCCGCGCCCTCGTGCTGGGCCGCTTCGTGCCGATCGTGCGCACGTTCATCACCGTCGTCGCCGGCATGGGCAAGATGGACCGCCGCCACTTCTTCACCTGGTCGTTCGTGGGCGCCGTGCTGTGGGCCACCGGGCTCACCCTGCTCGGCTACTTCCTCGGCGGCATCGAGTTCCTCCAGCACAACATCGAGGCCGCCGTGCTGGTGATCGTGTTCGTCTCGGTCCTGCCGATGGTGCTGGAGTACTGGCGCCACCGCGGACCTCGGGACCGCAACCCCGTCTAGGGTCCTGGCGTGGACCCGCAGCAGACCCTCGACCGGGCGCTGCAGCGCGGCCGCACCTCGGTCCGCGCGCGTCTCGCCCGGCTCCGCACCAACTCCTGGCACATCGCCCAGTGCGCGGCGGCGGCCGGCGTCGCCTGGTTCCTCGCCGCCGACGTGCTCGGCCACCCCACCCCGTTCTTCGCCCCGGTCGCCGCGGTCGTCTGCCTCGGCACGTCGTACGGCCAGCGCCTGAGCCGGGTCGTCGAGGTCACCTTCGGCGTCGCCATCGGCGTCTTCATCGCGGACCTGTTCGTCGTGCTCTTCGGCTCCGGCACCTGGCAGATGGCCGTGGTCGTCGCCGTCTCGATGTCCGCGGCGTTCCTGCTCGGCGCCGGCCGGCTCTTCCTGACCCAGGCCGCCGTCCAGTCGATCATCGTCACCGCGCTGGTGCCGGAGCCTGGCGCGGCGTTCACCCGCTGGACCGACGCGCTCATCGGAGGCGCCGTCGCTGTCGTCGCCGCCACCGTCGTACCGGCCGCGCCGCTGCGGCGCCCGCGCGAGCAGGCCGCGATCGTCATGCGCAAGATCGTCGAGCTGCTCCGCGGCGCGTCCGAGGTCATGCTCGACGGGGACGTCGAGCACGCGCTCGACCTGCTGGCCGACGCGCGCTCCACCGACGTGCTGATCCGCGAGCTCCAGGACGCTGCCGACGAGGGCATGTCGGTGGTCACGACCTCGCCGTTCCGCCGGCACCACCGCGGCGGGATGCGGCGGATGGCCGAGATCGTCGAGCCGCTCGACCTGGCGCTGCGCAACACCCGCGTGCTGGTGCGGCGAGCGGCGGTGGCCGCCCACCGGCGGGAGCCGGTGCCGCGCGGCTACGCCGTACTGTGCGCGGAGCTCGCGGACGCCGCCGACCAGGTCGCGAACGAGCTGGCCGCGAACCGGATGGCGATCGCGGCGCAGCCGGCGCTGCTGGAGGTGGCGCGCGGCTCCGCGCAGGTCGAGCGCGGGCCCGACCTGTCCGGGGAGGTGATCCTCGCCCAGATCCGCTCGATCGTGGCCGACCTGCTGCGGATCACCGGCATGGGCGTGATCGAGTCCTCCGACGCGATCCCGCCGGTCTCGCGCTGACCGGGACCGACCGGCTCAGAACACCACGATCGAGCCGGCCCGCTCCCGGCGGGTGAGCGCGCGGGTGACTGCCGCCTGGCCGTGCTTGTCCTCGGCGACCCCGACCAGGAGCGCGAAGACCGGGGCCGACACCGCGCGGGGGAACACCGGGGTCTCCAGCTCGAGCCCGGCGCACAGGTCGTCGGCGTGCACGACCATCTCCATCATCCGCGTCGTGAGGAAGTCGTCGGTCGCCATCGACCACGCCCAGTGCGGCATCGAGACCGTCGGGCGCGGGTCGGCCGGCCACGGGTCGACCGAGGCGAGCGCGGCCCGGACCCGCTCCACCACGGCGTCCGGCCCGCCGGCGGCGGCTGCCGCGGCGCTCTCCCGGATGCCGACGTTGGCCGGGGTGTCGATGTCCGCGCCGACCCAGGCCGAGCGGCGGTAGTGCTCGAGCAGCTCGATCCGCTCGCCGCGCGGCGCCCAGGCCTCGTCGGTCAGGCCGCGAGCGCCGGAGACCACCTGGCTGGCGAGGTGCTCGGCGAGCGCGCCGACCGTCATCTCCGCCAGCGCGCTGGGCTCGTCCCAGCGGGCCGCGACCTCGGGCTCCTGCAGCAGGGCCAGCGTGGCGTCGGCGGCGTCGAGAAACGGGTGCCGGCTCATCGGACGGTCACCGCGTCGAGCTGGGCCTTGGTGAGCACGGGCCGGACCTCGAGGCCGACGTCGGCCAGCGGGTTGGTGCCCTCGGGACTGCGGTCGATCGCGCAGAGCACCACCTCGACCGTGGCACCCAGGTCGCGCAGCGCCCGCGTGGCGTCGCGGACCGCGCCACCGGTGGTGATCACGTCCTCGACCAGCGTCACCCGACGGTCCTGCACGTCCGGACCCTCGGCGAGCTTGGCGGTGCCGTACTCCTTGGCCTTCTTGCGCACGAACAGCGCCGGCAGCGACGTACGCGCACTGAGCGCCGTGACGATCGGGATGCCGCCGAGCTCGAGGCCGCCGAGGAGCTCGGTGCCCTCGGGCACCAGCCCGACCATCTCGTCGGCGACCCGGGCGAGCAGCGCCGGGTCGGACTCGAAGAGGTACTTGTCGAAGTACTCGGAGGAGACCTGGCCGGACCGCAGCGTGAACTCGCCGTGCAACCGGCAGCAGGCGTCGATGTCCCGGGCGAGGGCGGTCAGGTCGGTCCCGGCGGTCCCCGATGCAGGTGTCATGGCGTCACCCTATGAGGCGGCGCCGTCCTTGCTCTCGGCGGAGACCAGGTGCCCGAAGGCGACCATCCGGTCGTCGGTGTGGAACAGCTCCGCGCACGTGGTCAGCGTGATCAGCCGCGGGTGGTCGGCCGGCCCGACACCGCCGCCTGGGTTGACCGGGTCCTCGCCCACGACCCACACGTCGCGGAACGTGACGACCAGGTCGTCGGGGTCGGTGTCGAGCACGTAGGTGTAGACGGTGTCCCGGGTCTCCACCAGCACCTCGTCGCCCGGCTGCAGCAACGGCATGTCGCGCAACGGCTCCCCGTGGGTTACCCGGTGCGCCGCCAGCGCGAAGTTGCCGCGCCCGCCCGGCCCGGCGGCCTGCGGGAAGTGGCCGAAGCCGCGGGCGAGCACGTCGTCGCCGATGCCCTCGAGGACAGGCATCACGTAGTCGTCGCCGAAGCGTGGGATCCGGATCAGCGCCATCGCGTCGCCGAGCGGCACCGACGCCGGCTCGGCGTCCCGCCCCCCGCGCTCGTCGCCCTGACCCGCGCCGGCGTCCGCGGACGGCGGCGACTCGCGCCAGACGCGCTCCAGCGACTCGACCGTCTCGCGCTGCTTGCGCTCGGAGACGTAGTTGGTGCCCCACAACTGCCAGCCGACGTAGCCGAGCATCGCGAGGCCGACGAGCACCATCGCACCGCCCAGCCAGAACGCCGCGCCCCGGCGGGCACGCCTCGGTCGTCCTGGGCCGGCCGCCCGGTCCCCCGCGTCGCTCATCGGACGATCATCCCAAACCGCCGTACGCCGGACAGCGAAGCGTCCGAACACCGGTTCGGGCGCCCGCACTAGGGTCGGGGGCATGGCCGATCCCAGCCCCCGCACCGCCGACCGGCTCCGCGGCATCGAGCGGACGATCTTCGGCGAGATGTCCGCCCTCGCGGTCCGCACCGGCGCGCTCAACCTGGGCCAGGGCTTCCCCGACGTCGACGGCCCGGCGGCCGTGGTGGAGGCGGCGGTGGAGGCGATGCGCGCCGGCCGCAACCAGTACGCCCCCGGCCCCGGCGTCCCCGAGCTGCGCGAGGCGATCGTGGCGCACCAGCGGCGCCACTACGGCCTCGAGCTCGACCCGCTGTCGGAGGCGGTGGTCACCGCAGGCGCGACGGAGGCGATCGCGGCCGCGCTGCTGGCGCTCGTGGACCCGGGTGACGAGGTCATCGCGCTCGAGCCCTTCTACGACTCCTACGTCGCGTGCATCGCGATGGCGGGCGGCGTGCGTCGTGGGCTGACGCTGCGCGCTCCGGAGTTCCGGCTCGACGTCGCGGCGCTGCGCGCGGCGGTGACCGACCGAACCAAGATGATCCTGCTCAACACCCCGCACAACCCGACGGGCACGGTGCTGACGCCCGACGAGCTGGCGGCGGTGGCCGAGGTGGCGGTCGAGCACGACCTCGTCGTGGTCACCGACGAGGTCTACGAGCACCTGGTCTTCGACGACCGCGAGCACGTCCCGCTGTGCACGCTACCGGGGATGTGGGAGCGGACGGTCACGATCTCCAGCGCGGCCAAGACGTTCTCGTTCACCGGCTGGAAGGTCGGCTGGGCGACGGGTCCGGCGGACCTGGTCGCGAGCGTGTACGCCGCGAAGCAGTGGCTGACGTTCAGCAACGCGGCGCCGCTGCAGCCGGCGATCGCCACCGCGCTCGAGGAGCACGCGAGCTTCTACGACGAGCTGGCCCGGGACCTGCAGGGCAAGCGCGACCTGCTCTGCGCGGGCCTGGACAAGCTCGACATGGACGTGCACGTGCCGGAGGCGACGTACTTCGTGACGACCGATGTGGGCCGCTACGGGTACGACGACGCGCTGGCGTTCTGCCTCGCGCTGCCCGAGCGCGCCGGGGTCGTGGCGATCCCCGCCCAGGTCTTCTACGACGACCAGGAGGAGGGCCGGCACAAGGTGCGCTGGGCGTTCTGCAAGGAGCGCGAGGTGATCGAGGAGGGCGTGCGCCGGCTGACGTCGGCCGACCTCTACCAGACCGGCGGCTGATCCGACGGGGGGCGCGGCGGGGGCGCCGAGGACCACTCCCCCGGCTCGCGCCGCAGGTACCAGCGCCGCACCGGGCCGCTCAGCAGCAGGCCGGCGGTGAGCGCCGAGGGGATGCCGACCAGGAGGCCGATCGGGAAGGTCACGAAGCCGACGAGCGCACTCATGATCGCCGAGGCGACGAGCAGCGCCCAGCCGAACGTGACGCGGCGGAACGCGAGGACGGCCAGCACGATCGCGGCCAGCGACCAGAACATGAAGACGGCCACGGTGATCCAGAACCCCGACAGCAGGTCGGCGGTGCTGAGCTGCATCTCGGCGACCGCGGGGTTCTGCCGGGCGGCGCTGATCAGGGTGTCCTGGGAGACCAGCAGCATCACCAGCACGATCGCGAACATGAACAGCACGACGCCCGCGCACAGCCAGGTCATCAGCGCTGCGACGACGACCGCGGCGGGGCGGCGGCTCTGCGGTGCGGGCGCTGCCGTCGCCGGGGGCGCCGGGTAGGTCATCGTCGCGGTGGCCGGGCGTGACTCGCCGAACGGGTACGCCGCGGGGGCGGGACCGGCCTCCGGGTGCTGCCCCTCGGCGGGAGGCGCCGGCGGCGCCCACGCCGGGGACGGCTGGCTCGACTGCGGCCGCTGCTGCGACGGCGGCTGCTGAGGTGCCTGGAACGCCTGGTGGCTCGGTCGCTCGGGGACCGTCTGCTGCTGCGGCGCCCGGCCGGCGAACCAGTCCCGCGCGGGCGGGCTCCACATCAGCGCGGCCGAGAACGCGACCACGATCGTCACGCCGACAAGCACGCTGGGCAGGAAGCCGGCGACCAGCCACATCCCGACCACGAGCAGCCCGGCGGCGATGGTGAAGCCGATCCGGGCGCCCTGGTGGCGCTGGAAGACGTACACGCCGCACACCGCCGCCGCGGCGGCGAACGCGCCGTTGGCGAGCACGAGCACGTGCAGCAGGTCGAGGAACCAGTCCGTGCTGACGCCGAGCCCCTCGCCCTGCGGGGACGAGAGGTAGGCGTCGACACGCTCGCGCACCTCGACCGTGCGCAGGCTGCCGAGCGTGTCGAACAGCGACATGATCACCAGGACGCTGCCCGTCACGCCCATCACGCCCGCCGTCGTGACCTGACGGGGGCGCGGATGGGCGTGGTCGCTCATGGCCGCAATTCCATCACTTGACGGTCAGCACCAGGCCGTCGGCCTCGTTCTCGGCGACGTCGACAAGCACGGTGTCGCCGTCGGTGACCTCGCCGGCGAGCAGCATCCGGGCGAGCGGGTCGCCGATGGCGGTCTGCACCAGGCGGCGCAGCGGCCGGGCGCCGTACGCCGGGTCGTAGCCGGTGAGCGACAGCCACTTGTGCGCGGCCGGGGTGACCTCCACGGTGATCCGGCGCACCGCGAGCCGCTTGCCGAGCTCGGCGACCTGGAGGTCGACGATGTGCGAGAGCTCCTCGGGGCTGAGCGAGTCGAACAGCACGATCTCGTCGAGCCGGTTGAGGAACTCCGGCTTGAACGACTGCCGCACGATCCCCATCACCGACTCGCGCTTCTCCTCGTCGTCCAACGTCGGCTCGACCAGGAAGTGCGAGCCCAGGTTGGAGGTGAGGATCAGCACCGTGTTGCGGAAGTCGACCGTGCGCCCCTGGCCGTCGGTCAGCCGGCCGTCGTCGAGCACCTGCAGCAGGATGTCGAAGACCTCGGGGTGGGCCTTCTCCACCTCGTCGAGCAGCACGACGGAGTACGGGCGACGCCGGACGGCCTCGGTGAGCTGGCCGCCCTCCTCGTAGCCGACGTAGCCCGGCGGCGCACCGACGAGGCGGGCGACGCTGTGCTTCTCGGAGTACTCGCTCATGTCGATGCGGACGATCGCCCGCTCGTCGTCGAACAGGAAGTCCGCGAGCGCCTTCGCGAGCTCGGTCTTGCCGACACCGGTCGGGCCGAGGAACAGGAACGAACCCGTCGGCCGGTTGGGGTCGGAGATGCCGGCCCGCGAGCGGCGTACGGCGTCGGCGACCGCGCGCACGGCCTTCTTCTGGCCGATCAGCCGCTCGCCGATGACCTCCTCCATGCGGAGCAGCTTGGCCGTCTCGCCCTCGAGCAGCCGGCCGGTCGGGATGCCGGTCCAGGCCTCGACGACGTCGGCGATCTCGCTGGGGCCGACCTCCTCGCGGACCATCGGCTCCTCGCCCTCGACGGCCGCCTCGGCGGCCGCGGCCTCCTCGATCTGCTTCTCGACCGCGGGGATCTGGCCGTAGAGGATCTCGCTGGCCTTGGCCAGGTCGCCCTCGCGCTGGTAGCGGTCGGCCTCCATGCGCAGCTGGTCGAGCTTCTTGCGCAGCTCGCCGGAGCCCTCCAGCGCGGCCTTCTCGCGCTCCCAGCGAGCCATCAGCGCGCGCAGCTCCTCCTCGCGGTCGGCGAGGTCGGCACGCAGCCGCTCGAGCCGCTCCTTGGACGCCTCGTCGGTCTCGCGCTCGAGCGCGAGCTCCTCCATCTTGAGCCGGTCGACCGTGCGGCGGAGCTGGTCGATCTCGTCCGGGGAGGACTCGATCTCCATGCGCAGCCGCGACGCGGCCTCGTCGACGAGGTCGATGGCCTTGTCGGGCAGCTGCCGACCGGTGATGTAGCGGTCGGAGAGCATCGCCGCGGCGACCAGCGCCTGGTCGGTGATCTTCACGCCGTGGTGGGCTTCGTACTTCTCCTGCAGGCCCCGCAGGATCGCGACGGTGTCCTCGACGGACGGCTCGCCGACGAACACCTGCTGGAACCGGCGCTCGAGGGCGGGGTCCTTCTCGATCCGCTCGCGGTACTCGTCGAGCGTGGTCGCGCCGATCAGCCGCAGCTCACCGCGAGCCAGCATCGGCTTGAGCATGTTGCCGGCGTCCATCGCGGAGTCGCCGCCGGCGCCCGCGCCGACCACGGTGTGCAGCTCGTCGATGAACGTGATGATCTGGCCCTCGGCGGCCTTGATCTCCTCGAGCACGGCCTTGAGCCGCTCCTCGAACTCGCCGCGGTACTTCGCGCCGGCCACCATCGCGGCCAGGTCGAGCGAGAGCACCCGGCGGTCCTTGAGCGAGTCGGGCACGTCACCGTCGACGATGCGCTGGGCGAGGCCCTCGACGACGGCGGTCTTGCCGACGCCGGGCTCGCCGATCAGCACCGGGTTGTTCTTGGTGCGCCGCGAGAGCACCTGGATGACCCGGCGGATCTCGGTGTCGCGGCCGATCACCGGGTCGAGCTTGCCGTCCCGAGCTGCGGCGGTCAGGTCGACGGCGTACTTCTCGAGCGCCTGGTACGTCGACTCGGGGTCCTGCGTCGTCACGCGCTGGTTGCCTCGCACCGACGGCAGGGCGCCGCGCAGCGCGGCGGCACTGGCGCCGGCCTTGGTCAGGACCTCCTTGACCGG
>NZ_CAMPGZ010000117.1 GCF_946885725.1 uncultured Nocardioides sp. | reverse complement strand
AGCTCGACCGCCTCCGGGACATTGCCGCAGGCTGAGTCGTCCCGTGCCACCCGGACGGGCGATTGACCCCCTCCGGCGGTCACCGGACGATGAGCAGATGGCCGAGGTGCAGGAGGCCGACTACCTGGTGGTCGGCGCAGGAGCCGCGGGGATGGCGTTCGTCGACGCCCTCGTGGACCACGCGGACGTCACCGTCGCGCTCGTCGACCGCCGGCACGGTCCCGGCGGGCACTGGCTGGACGCCTACCCCTTCGTCCGGCTGCACCAGTCGTCCGCGTTCTACGGCGTCGCGTCGACGCTGCTCGGCGGCGGCCGCGTCCAGCAGGACGGACCCGAGGCGGGCCTGCACGAGCGCGCGACAGCCCAGGAGATCTGCCACTACTACGACCGCGTGCTGCGCGAGCGGCTGCTCCCCTCGGGAAGGGTGACGTTCCACCCCGCCTGTGAGTACGTCGGTGGCAACGCGTTCGTCTCGCGCGTCTCCGGCCGGCGCTACGAGGTCGGCGGCACGCCCCGCGTGGTCGACGCCCGCTACCTCGGACCGGAGATCCCGGCCCTCACGCCGCCGCCGTTCGGCGTGGCCGACGGTGTGAACGTGCTGCCGGTCAACGAGCTGGTGAACGTCGGCTCGGCTCCGTCGCAGTACGTGATCGTCGGATCCGGCAAGACCGCCACGGACGCCTGCGTGTGGCTGCTGGGCAACGGCGTCGACCCGGACGCGATCTGCTGGGTGCGGCCGCGCGACCCGTGGATGCTCAACCGCGCGGTCATCCAGCCCGACCCCGCGATCTTCCTCGGCATGGCCGCGGACATGATGGAGGCCGCCGCCGAGTCGCAGTCCCCGGACGACTTCTTCCTCCGCCTCGAGGACGCCGGGATCATGCTGCGCATCGACCGGTCGGTGACCCCCACGATGGCGAAGGCCCCGACACTCGCCCAGTGGGAGCTCGACCTGCTGCGCTCGATCGAGAACGTCGTTCGGCTCGGGTACGTCCGGTCCGTCGAGCCCGGCCGGCTCGTGATGGACGAGGGCGAGGTGCCCGTCGCGAACGACGCCGTCGTCGTGCACTGCGCCGCGCCCGGCTTGCGCTACCCGCCGCTCGTCCCGATCTGGGGCTCCGATGCGATCACCGTGCAGCCGATCCGGGCCGGGTTCCCGTGCTTCGGCGCGGCACTGGCCGGGTACGTCGAGGCCACGGTCGACGACGACGCGGAGAAGAACCGGCTCTGCCCGCCCTCGCCGTACCCGGACACCCCGGCCACGTGGGCGCGCATGCAGGCGCTCGGCGCCCGTGCCACGGCATCCTTCATGGCCGACCCCGACGTCAAGGCCTGGTCCGACACGGTGCCGCTGAACCCGGCACGCGTCCCCGCCGGGACGCCGCAGTCGGACGAGCTCACGACCGCGATCCAGCGCCTGCGCAAGCACTCGGAGCCCGGCGTCGCGCGCCTGGCCGAGCTCGCCGGCCTGTCCTAGCCTGACGAGCCCTCGCGACGATGTCCGTCGCCTCGCGCCCTCGCTGCCGCTACGGCCCGACTGACTCAGACGTGCTGGACGGCGGTCTCCGGGCTGGGCTCCGGGACGACGCCGGCGCCGTTCTCGAGGAGGACCAGGGCGGCGTCGTCGGAGAGCTGCCCGCCCGGGACGTGCTCGCGCACCCGCGCCATGCAGGCCTCCATCGCCTCGCCCAGGTCCTCCGCGGCGAGGACGGGCGCCAGGGTCAGCAGCGGCAGGAACTCGCCCTCGGCGTCGCGCGCCTCGCTGATGCCATCGGTGTAGAGCAGCACCCGGTCGCCGGGCCCCCACGGAATCGTGACGGTGTCGTAGCTGCCCCCGAGACCGAGCGGCAGGCCGGCGGGGGCGTGCACGAGCTCCGTCGTCCCGTTCGCGCGGACCAGCAGCGGCGGCGGGTGGCCGGCGCTGGTCAGCACCAGCCGGTCCGCCTCGGTGGCGTCGACCATCAGCGCGGTGACGAAGTCCTCGTCGTCGAAGAACGGCTGCAGGTAGTGGTCCATGTCATCGGCGACCTTGGCGAGGTCGGTGTGCAGGGCGGCGGCCTGTCGGAACGCGCGGATCACGCGGGCGGCCTGCTCGATCGCGCCGATGCCCTTGCCGCGCATGTCGCCGATGAGGAAACGAACGCGGCCGTCGGCGAGCGAGCAGTCGTAGAGGTCGCCACCGACCAGGGCGTCCTCGGCCGAGGACCAGTAGCGGGCGGTGGCCAGGACGCGGCCGGCTGCCTTGGGCAGGGTCGGCAGGATCACGCGCTGGGCCACCTCGGCGATCGCCGCGACCCGTTCGAAGCGGCGCTCGCGGCTGACCCGGACGGCGGCGACGACGATGGCCGCCGCACCGATCAGGACGACCGAGATGAGGCGGACCCACTGCTGCCCGGTGTCCCAGACGTCGTTGTAGATGCCGGAGAACACCGTTAGCAGCACGCTGATGACGGCGAAGATCGCGGTGGTCCTGACCGAGCACACCGCACAGACGATGAGGACCGCCACCGGGTAGAGCGGGTCGGGGATGCTGTCCTTGGGTAGCCCGACGTTGGCGATGGTCAACGCGACCAGCCACGCCGTCGCCAGTGCGACGCCGAGGCGTGCGGCCTTCTCGTTCGACACATCTCCTCCGTCAATCCCTGCCACCACCGAAGCGACCCCCGAAGGAACCATGCGCGCGGCACCGGGTCCAGCGTGCCGACACGCGCGTGCGGCGTGAGAGTAGCGCGAGCCGCGGTCCCTGACGTCCGCGGCGCGAACAACCCCATCCGTGGGTTCGTCCCTGTGGACGGTACGCCGTCAGCCTACGAGTCCACGGCGGCGTCGACGCGGAAAGTCGCGGGTCTTGTCTTCCGAGAGGTCGCCACGGGAGCTAGGTGGGCTCCGTGCGTCTCAAACAGGGGACTGCGCACCACTCGGGATACTCGGGAAAGGACGCCAGGTTGAGTCTCATCGACCGACCCGGACGCCGCGCGCTCGAGGCACGTCTCGCCGGGAAGAAGTTCGCTCAGCAGGACGTCGTACGCATGCCCAAGGGTCAGGCCGTCGACCTGGAGCTCGAGGGCGCCGACGAGATCTTCGCGATGCTCGTCGAGTTCGGCGACGAGCAGTACCCCGACCCGCGGTTCCAGGGACCGCCGCCGGACGGCAGTACGACGGACGTCACCGGACCGGTGCACAACGAGATCGCGCCGCCCGACCGGTCGATCGACAACAGCACGCTCTGGCAGCCGGACTACGACCGCGACGGCATCGGGGACGCGCCGACCGACATGGGCGCCTGGGAGCGGCTGATGCTCGGCTGGCGCGAGCCGCAGGGCTCGCAGGGCCCCTTCCACGAGCTCGTGCAGCACGGTGAGCGGGCGAAGCTGCAGCTCGGCACCAACGTCCCGGTGTCGAAGAAGCCGTCCGCGCTGGTCGTCCAGCTGCCTCCGCACCAGCGCGACCTGGGACCGGTCGACTCCGGCGATTTCATGTTCTGAAGCGGCGCCGGCAACCTGCTCACGAACACCATGACGCAAAAGTTCTCGATGTCCGGTGACACCCCGTGACTGCGCGTGTCGCGCACGGACGACCCCAACGGGGCGAACGAAGGCTTCCGAGCTGATCGGCTCCGGCGAGACCCCCGACGCGGGCTGGGTGTTCGACAACGACGATGACGGCTCGTCGTCCAGCCGCACCGAGCAGGTCGTCGAGGGCAGGTTGTACGACCACTACTACATCGCCGAGAACCGCCAGCACGACGGCGACGACGAGTCCCTGCGTTCGGCGTACAACTTCGGGTTCCTCGGCACCGAGCGGCCCGACTGGGTGGAGACGCCGTGTACATGGAGGGCATGCTCGTCTGGTACTGGGAACCCAGTACAGCGACAACGACGTAGGAGACCACCCCGGCCACGGCGAGCTGCTGCCGGTGGACGCCCGCCCGCAGCTCTCGCACTGGCCCGACGGGACGCTGATGCGCAACCGGATCCTGTCCTACGACTCCACCTTCGGACGCGACCGGACCCGGGCGATCACCCTGCACAACCGTGGTGTCGACGGCACGGTGCCGTCGAAGCCGGCGGTATCGACGTTCGACCACACCAAGTCCTGGTGGGTCGGTCCCGATGAGCACAGCGACGCGCTCAACCAGCACCCGGCCGCTACCAGCCTGGCTGGTACAGCGTCGACGTGCCGAAGACCGGGACCCGGATCAAGGTGACCGGCGAGGCCCGCAAGGGGCAGTGGCTCAACGTCGAGGTGAACCCGCGGCGGTGAGCTCGTCCCGGGTGGACGAGCCCGTCGAGGCCACCTGAGCAGGCGCTGTGCCGGGTGGTCGAGCTTGGCGAGACCACCCGTGCAAGACGTGTGCCGGAGATGACGGCGGGGGTCCCGGAGGCTGCTCCGGGACCCTCGTCGCGTGCCGGGGTCACCAGGTCGCGTACAGGGCGAGCTGGTTGGCGATCGCGGCGACGCCGACGAGGCCGGTGACGAACGCCGAGAAGACCACGCGCCGCCACAGCTTCGCGGCGAGTCCGGTGCCGGCCGGTGCGCGGCGCGCGCCGCGGGCACGCGCCGGCGCGATCGGGGCGGTGGTGGCGGTGGGCGGGTGGATCCCGAGAGTCGTCATGGCGCCTTCCAAGCAGAGAGCGTCAGTCCCCGCCGTGGGCTCAGGCGGGCTCGGCCCTGCGTACCCGTGGCGCCTCCGGACAAACCGCGCAGATCGCCGCCGTAACGGTCGTCACGTCCCGCTGCGGGTGCCATCGCGGCTACCTCGCGCCGGTGCAGCCGGCGCCTCCCGGTCCAGTTCACGCAGGCTCATGCGAGCGCCGTAGCCGACCAGCGCCGAAGTGCTCCTTTCCTGAGGTCCACCGCGTGTCCGGGACCATGAAACGAGACGGATCGGGTACACCGGTCCGAATGCAGGAGCTCGCTCTCTGGCGGCCGGACGCCTTCGTGGACCCCGACGAGTACGTCGCGCACGTCGACCTCGGCCTCCGCGCGCTCCGACGTACGGCGCGGGACGACGTGCGGCTGACCCTGACCGTCGAGGAGGGGCGACCGTTGATCGAGCTCGTGTGCGTGCGTCCGCCGGACCATCCGGTCCCCGCCCTGGTGGCCAACCTCACCGACCCGGACGAGGCGGCAGACCCGGCCTTCCCTGCCGCGCCGTCGGCGGAGCGCCTGACAGCACTCGGCTGGGACCACGTCAGCCTGGGGTCCGTGCACGCCTGGGCACTCGGGCCGGTGACGGGCTTCGACGCCGGGCTGCGGTCCCTGAGCACGCGGGTCGTGGACACCCTCCAGGAGTTCGCCTGCCCGCTCGGGTTCTTCGACCTGAGACTGCAGCAGCTCGACTTCTGCTGACCAGGAGCGCTCGGCCCGACCGCCCGCGGCCAGATGGTCCAGACCACTAGGTAAAGGGATCGGGCGCGCCCTCAAGTCGGCTCGCCCGGGGACCGAGAAACCTCCCGAAGGATCAGCCCCCCGATCCTTCATGCGAAGGGTCAGCCCCGATCTTTCGCCCGCAGCCGTCAAGCCCCCCTGATGGCCTGCAGACGGTGGTACACCACCCCGAGTTCGGCCCCGACGCAGCGCGTCGGGGCCTTTCTCGTCTGCACGCCCCAGCGCTCGAGTGCCGGCGTCAGGCCGCCTCTCCCCCGTGACCCGCGCCTCGGCCGCGGTTGGCGAGCTGGAGGATCCGGGCGAAGTTCACCGACCAGCCGACCCCGAACGGCCGCGGCAGGAACAGCTGGTCCGAGTCCGGCTGCCACAGGCTCTCGCGCATCCGGGTCAGGTTCGGCGGCCGCAGGTCGTAGGGCACGAACCCGAACAGCTCGCCGTGCCAGGTGCGCTGCCCGGCAGGCGTGCGGAGCTCCTTCACCGCGGCCGTAACCACGAGCCCGAGGCCGACCAGCCCCATCAGCCTCCGGCTGCGCGACTGCCCTCGGCCCTTCCGTCCGGTGCCTGCCATCGCCGTCCTCCCTCACCCCGGTGGTCGTCCCCTGATCGTGAGGCGCCCGAGCCGTCCCCTGTGAGGCTCATCCTGCGTGGGAATGACCCGCGGGCCAAGGGGGTATCTCTTCGCCGTGTCCCGACGCCGCCACGATCTCCGCCGCCTCCCGACCCGGGAGCTGCTCCACCTCTGGCACAGCAGCGCGACGCTGCTCCGCGCCGTAGGCGACGCGCGCCACGCGACGCTGCTGGTGGCGCGGCGGCAGCAGTACCTCGACGAGCTCTGGCGCCGCGGCGCGGCCGCGCAGGCGGCGGTGCTCGCGCCCGCCGAGTCCTGACGGGTCAGGTCAGCGGCTCGATCCCGTCCGGTACGCCGGACCCGCGCAGTGCCCGGCCGGTCAGGTGCCGCAGCGCGGTGAGCGCGGCCCGGTGGGACCACGGCCCGAACGACACCCGAGCGACACCGAGCTCCTCCATGCGCGCGACCGACAGCGCCCCCGGCATCGACAGCAGGGACAGCCGCTGCCGTCCGAGTGCGTCCACGAGGGTCGTGACCTGGGTCTCGTCGAGCCGACCCGGGACGAAGACCACCGCCGCGCCGGCCTCGAGGAACGCGCGGCCGCGGGCCACGGCGTCCTCCAGGACCGCGGCCGGGTCCCGGTCCCCCGCCAGCAGGAACGCGTCCGTGCGGGCGTTGAGCACGAAGTCGTCGACGCCCTCGGCACTCGCGGCCCGCACCGCCGCCTCCACAGCGGCCACCGCGTCCGCGAGCGGCTTCATCTGGTCCTCGAGGTTGGCGCCGACCGCGCCGACGCCGATCGCCTTGCGGATCGTCTCCGGCGGGTCGCCGTACCCCGCCTCGAGGTCGGCCGTCACCGGTAGGTCGGTCGCGGCGACGATGCGTCCGACGGCGGCGATCATCTCCGCGACGGGGATGTGCTCGCCGTCCTCGTAGCCGAGCGACGCGGCGATCGAGTGGCTGGCGGTGGCCAGGGCCTGGATGCCGGGCATGCCGGCGACGACACGGGCGCTGGCGACGTCCCAGACGTTGACGAGCGTGAGGATCGCGGGCGCCCGGTGCAGCTCCAGCAGCCGGGCCGCCTTCCCAGGGGTCGACGTCGAGGGCATGTCACCGACAGTAGGGCGTCGGTGCCTGCTCGTTAGTCTCGTCGCGTGCTTGCGCTCGACGACGGCTGGCTGCGGCCGCCACCCACCCGCGACCAGCAGCGCACCGACCTGCTGGTCGGGCTCGGGCTGGTCGTGATGTCGCTGCTCATGGTCGAGCTGCTGCGTTCCACGCCGGCCGTCGAGGACTTCGGCGACCGCACGACCGAGGCGTTCCTCTGGGGCGCCGCAGCCGTGCTGCCCCTCGTGGTCCGGCGGCGGTTCCCGATCACGACGATGCTGCTGTGCTCGCTGGCGTTCTACGGCGCCGGCGAGCGGGTGACCCCGGTGACGGCGTCGGTTGTCGTGCAGATCGGCTACTTCATGTCGATCTACTCCGCGTGGGCGTGGGCGCGCCGCCGGCGAGCGTTGTACGTCGCCAGCGCGGTCGTGGTGCTGGGCATGTTCGGCTGGCTCGTCAAGCTGATCGTGACCTCGCCCTTCCCCGACGTACCCGACGCGTCCGGCATCACCAGCCCGGCCGTCGCGCTCACGCTGATCACGTTCGGCGTGAACATCGTCTACTTCTTCGGCGCGATGGCGTGGGGGTTGGCCGCGCACCGCTCGGCGCACCAGCGCGAGCTGCTGCGGCAGCAGGCGGAGGAGCTGCGCGCCGAGCGCGACCTCAGCGCGCAGCGCGCGGTCGTCGACGAGAGGCTGCGGATCGCGCGCGACCTGCACGACGTGGTGGCCCACCACGTCACCGGCATCGGCGTGCAGGCCGCCGCTGCCAAGCACGTCCTCGACCGCGACCCCGCCGCCAGCCGCCAGGCGCTGGCCGCGATCGAGGCGTCCAGCAAGTCGGCCGTCCGCGAGATGCACCAGATGGTCGGGCTGCTGCGCGACGGCCACGACGACCGCGGCGCGCAGCCCTCGCTGACGGGGCTGCGCGACCTCGTGGGCGCGGCGGCCGACGAGGGGCTCGCGGTCGACTACCGGGTCGTCGGGGACGAGTTCCCGGTGCCGTCGGCGGTCGGGACGTCGGCGTACCGCACCGTCCAGGAGGCGCTGACCAACGTGCGCCGGCACTCCACGGCCCGGCGCGCGGAAGTGGTGCTGAGGTACGTCGGACAGGGTGACGCCGTGGAGGTCGAGGTGCTCGACCAGGGGTCGCCGCGACGCACCGGCGAGCAGCGGACCGGCTTCGGGCTGACCGGGCTGCGCGAGCGCGCGGGGTTGCACGGTGGCGAGTACGAGATCGGGCCGCGCCCCGACGGCGGGTTCCGGGTGCGGGTGCGGCTGCCCTTGGAGAGGGACACGCAGGAGGCCGCCACATGACCGCCACCGTCGCGCTGGTCGACGACCAGGACCTGGTGCGCACCGGTTTCAGGATGATCCTCTCGGTCGAGGACGACATCGAGCTCGTCGGCGAGGCCGCCGACGGTCTTGCCGCCACGAAGCTGGTCGAGCAGCTGTCGCCGGACGTCGTGCTGATGGACGTGCAGATGCCGACGATGGACGGGATCGAGGCCACCCGCCGGATCGTGGCGTCCTCCGACACGCGGGTGGTGATCCTGACGACGTTCGAGCGCGACGACTACCTGTTCGCCGCGCTCGACGCAGGAGCGTCCGGGTTCCTGCTCAAGAGCTGCTCGGCCGATGAGCTCGTGGCCGCGATCCGCAACGTCGCCGAGGGGCACGCGCTGCTCGCCCCGAAGATGACCCGCAGCCTGATCGAGCGCTTCACCGCCGAGCGCGCCCGGGAGTCGGCGCCCCGCACCACCGCCGTCGCGGAGCCCGGCCTCGACGAGCTCACCGACCGCGAGCGCGACGTGCTCGTGCTGATCGCCGAGGGCAGGAGCAACGCCGAGATCGCCGAGGAGCTGGTGGTCGGCACGGCGACGGTGAAGACGCACGTGTCGCGCATCCTCACCAAGCTGGGCCTGCGCGACCGGGTGCAGGCGGTCGTGCTGGCCTACCGCTCCGGCCTGGTGCGTCCTCCTCAGGGCTGACGCGGACGCCGTACCGCGTCCCGAGGATCACCCTCGGGACGGACGACGACCGGGCGGTTCTTTCCTAGGGTCGAGGCATGCTCAGCGTCCACGACCTCACCCGCGTCTACGGGGACAAGACCGTGCTCGACGGGGTCTCGTTCGACGTACGCCCCGGCCGGATGACCGGCTTCGTCGGCGCCAACGGGGCCGGCAAGACCACGACGATGCGGATCATCGTCGGCGTGCTCGCCGCGACCCGCGGGACCGTGACCTGGGACGGCGCCCCGATCACCACCGAGCAGCGGCGCCGGATCGGCTACATGCCCGAGGAGCGGGGCCTGTACCCGAAGATGAAGGTGCTCGACCAGCTCGTGTTCTTCGGCCGCCTGCACGGCATGGACGCCTCCGACGCGGCCGTGCGCGCCCGCGACCTGCTCGAGCGACTCGGCCTCGAGGAACGCGCCGGCGACGTACTGGAGACCCTGTCGCTCGGCAACCAGCAGCGCGTGCAGATCGCCGCCGCGCTCGTGCACGGGCCCGACGCGCTGGTGATGGACGAGCCGTTCAGCGGCCTCGACCCGATCGCCGTCGACTCGATGGTGTCGCTGCTGCGCGACGAGGTGACGCCGCAGATGCCGGTGCTGTTCTCCTCGCACCAGCTCGAGCTCGTCGAGAACCTGTGCGACGACCTGGTGATCCTCGCGGGCGGCCGGCTCGTCGCGGCCGGGTCGGTCGACGAGCTGCGCGGGCGGCAGGCCGACCGCTACCGGATCGTGCTCGCCGGCGACGCCGACGCCGGGGCGCTGCGCGACCTGCCGCAGATCTCCGTGCTCGACGCTCAGGGCTCCCAGGCGCTCGTCGAGATCATCGACGGGCCGCCCGAGAAGGTGCTCGAGATCGTCCAGGGCACGGCGCAGGTCGCGGAGTTCGCGCGCGTCGTCCGTCCCCTCGCCCAGGTCTACCGGGAGGCAGTCCGATGAGCAGCACCAGCACCCGTACCACCCCGGTCTGGCGGATCGTCGCCGAGCGGGAGTTCATGACCAAGGTGCGCGACAAGACGTTCATCGGCGCGACGGTGTTCACATTGCTGTTCCTGATCGGGTTCTTCGTCGTGGGCTCGATCATCGACGGCAATTCGGACGACTTCGACGTCGCCGTCGTGGGCGGCCAGGACTCGGCGCTCGTGCAGCAGGCCGAGACGCTTCTCCAGGCCGACAACCCGGACGCCTCGATCACCGTGGAGGAGGTGGACGACCTCGCCGCGGCGGAGGTCTCGGTCCGCGAAGGGGACGCCGACGCCGCCCTCGTGCGCGGCGACGACGGCTACGAGCTCCTCGGCGACGACGAGATCGACACCGGGCTGCGCGCGGCGCTCACCACCGCGGTGTCGCGCGACGTGCTGGAGCGCAACGCCGCCGCGCAGGGCGTCGACCTCGAGGCGCTCAACGAGGGGACCGACATCGGCGTACGCCTGCTCGACGAGAACGCCGACGAGAGCGGAGCGCGCAGTGTCGTCGCGTTCGCGTTCGCGCTGGTGTTCTTCATGACCGCCCTCGGCTTCGGCATGTCGATCGCGCAGAGCGTCACGCAGGAGAAGGAGTCCCGCGTCGTCGAGATCCTCGCCGCCGCCGTACCGATCCGGTCCCTGCTCTGGGGCAAGATCATCGGCAACACCGTGCTCGCGCTGGGGCAGGTCGTGCTGCTCGTCGCGGTCGGTCTCGTCGGCCTCGCCGTCACGGGGCGGCGCGAGCTGCTGACCGGCATCTCGTGGGCGGCGCTGTGGTACGTGCTGTTCTTCGTGCTCGGCTTCCTGGCGCTCGCCGCGCTCTGGTCCGTCGCCGGCTCGCTGGCCTCGCGCCAGGAGGACCTGCAGGCGACGACGATGCCCGGCCAGCTGATCCTGATCGTGCCGTACTTCATCTCGGTCCTGGCCAGCGAGCAGATCCAGACGATCGTCTCGATGCTCCCGATCGTGTCGACGATGGTCATGCCCGGCCGGATGGCCCAGGGCGACGTCCCGTGGTGGCAGATCGCCGTCGCCATCGCCGCCACCCTCGTCGCCGCCGCGGTCTTCGTCCGCGTCGGCAGCCGCCTCTACGAGCGCACCCTCCTGCGCACCGGCGGCCGCATCAAGTACCGCGACGCCTTCAAGCTCGGAGCCTGATACGCCGACCCGGCTCGTACCTCCCGCCAGAACCCGCCGAGTCGGCGCGTCTTGCCCTCACCAGGCCGCCGAGTCGGCGCGTCTTGCCCTTCGCCGTACCAAACTTCCGACCTTCTTCGACCAATTCCGGGGCGATGCATCGGGCCCAGAAGTGACGGAGAAACACCTTCTGCTGGGATTCCGACACCCGGTTATCCACAGAGCAGCCCACGCGTTCCTTGCGGATCCCACGTGAAGTTTCGGCCCGGTCGCGACGGGATCCCAGCAGCCGGTGGTAAACCGACAGCGCCTACCCCCAGAACACCCGCTCCACGACGCGGCGGGCGCGGCGGGTGACTCGCAGGTAGTCGTCGACCATCTTGTCGGACTCGCCGGGGGCGTAGCCGCGGATATGCGCGACGGCGGCGCGATCGCGGGTGTCGCGCGGGAGCTGGTCGGAGCCCTTGCCGCGCACCTGGACGATCGCGTTGCGCAGGCCGCTGGCCATCCGCCAGGCGGCGGCGAGGGCCTGGGCGTCTTCGGCGGGGATCAGGTCGGCCTCGACGGCGGCGTTGAGCGCGTCGAGCGTCCGGGTGGTGCGCAGGCCCTCGACGCGGCCGGCGTGCTGCATCTGCAGCAGCTGCACGGTCCACTCGACGTCGGCGAGCCCGCCCCGGCCGAGCTTGAGGTGGGTGGCCGGGTCGGCGCCGCGCGGGAGGCGCTCGGCGTCTACGCGGGCCTTGATCCGCTGCACCTCTCGTACGTCGTCGGGGCTGATGCCCTCGGCCGGGAAGCGCAGCGGGTCGATGAGCTCGCGGAAGCGGCGGCGCAGGTCGGGGTCGCCGATCGACGGGTCGGCACGCAGCAGCGCCTGCGCCTCCCACACCGCCGACCACTTCGCGTAGTAGCCGGCGTACGACTCGAGCGTGCGCACCAGCGGGCCCTGGCGACCCTCGGGCCGCAGGTCCGCGTCGACGACGAGCTCAGGGTCGGTGCCGGGCAGCGCGAGCAGCCGACGCATCTCCTGGATGACGTCGTGCGCGGCGCGCGCCGCATCCTGCGCGGCAGCGCCCTCGACGGGTTCGTGCACGAACATCACGTCGGCGTCGCTGCCGAGCCCCAGCTCCGCTCCCCCGAACCGGCCCATCGCGATGATCGCGATCCGGGTCGGCATCGGGGCGCGGCGCTCGGCCTCGACCGCCTTCGTCGCCACGGTCAGCGCCGCGTCGAGCGTGGCGCTGGTCAGGTCGGTGAGCGCGCGCCCGGTGGCGGCGACGTCCAGCTCCCCCAGCAGGTCGGCGACGGCGATCCGGAACAGCTCGCGTCGCCGGATCGCTCGCAGCGCGGTGATCGCCTCGACCGGGTCGTCGTGCCGCCGCGCGGCCGCGTCCATCTCCTTGTCGAGAAGCTCCCGCGAGCGCGGCACCAGGCCGTTGTCCTCGCCGAGCATCCGCACACCTTCGGGAGCGCGCTGGAGCAGGTCGGTCGCGAAGCGGCTCGTCGCCAGCAGGGTGGCGAGCCGCTGCGCGACCTGCCCCTCGTCGCGCAGCGTCTTGAGGTACCAGTGCGTCGACCCGAGCGCGTCGGAGATGCGCCGGAAGCCCAGCAGGCCGGCGTCCGGGTTCGGCGACTCGGCGAACCACTCGAGCATCGCCGGCAGCAGCGTCCGCTGGATGCTCGCCCGCCGGCTCACCCCGGCGGTCAGCGCCTCCAGGTGCTGCATCGCGGCGACCGGGTCGTCGTACCCGAGCGCCGCCAGCCGCGCCTGCGCCGCCTCCGGCGACAGCCGCACCTCGTCGCCCGGCAGCTTCGCGACCGCGGTGAGCAGTGGCCGGTAGAAGAGCTTCTCGTGCAGCCGCCGCACCTCGCGCTTGTGCCGCTTCCACTCCTTCTCCAGCTCGTCGGCCGGGTCCTTGCGGATCCCCATCGCCCGGCCGAGGCAGCGCAGCTCGTGCTCGTCGGTGGGTACGACGTGCGTCCGCCGGAGCTTCGCGAGCTGCATGCGGTGCTCCAGCGTGCGCAGGAACCGGTAGGACTCGTCGAGCGCCGCGCCGTCCTCGCGCCCGACG
>NZ_CAMPGZ010000116.1 GCF_946885725.1 uncultured Nocardioides sp. | reverse complement strand
GTGGACGCAGACACTCGACAAGGCGCGGCTCGACCGTGTGCTGTCCGGCGACGACGGCCGAGCCGACCGAGCCGCCGGCCATGAAGGTCAGCGTCGCGAGCCCGAGGGCGACGCCCCGCACGTCGGGCTCTACGGCGTTGCTCACGACGGCCATCAGCGCCGGCTGCCCGACTCCGAACGCCAGGGTGAGCGTCACCACCGCGATCACCAGCACGGTGGCGGAGTGGAGCTCGGCGCCGACTGCGGCCACGCCGAGCGTGACGACGGCGGCGAGCCCGGCCAGCACCAGCGCGAGCGACGCTCCGAGCCGGTCGACCATGGGCGTCGCGAGCCGAGGTGCGAGCAGACCCGTGACGGCGCTCGGCAGCAGCGCGACGCCGACCTGCCAGGGCTCCCAGCCGTCCGCGACCAGCACGGCGGGCACCGAGATGAGCAACGCGAACCACGCGGCCGGGACGGCCGACGCGGCGACGGCGCTGACGGTCGCGGTCCGGTTGCGGATCACGGACAGGGGCAGGAAGCCGTCCGGCCGCCGCCGTACCCAGGCCGACACGGCCGGGACACCGAGCACCAGCAGCAGCGCACCGACCACCGCCACGGTCGCACCGGTCGACGGCGACTGCACGATCATGATGAACCCGCCCGAGGTGGCGGCCACCAGTACGGCGCCCAGCACGTCGAGCCGGGCCCCGGAGCCCTCCGTCGGCAGACCGCGGTACATCAGCGGGAGCAGCGCCAGCCCCGCCATCGGCAGCGCGATCACCGCACGCCAGCCCAGCACCGCCTCGACGGTCCCGCCGGTCAGCGGGCCGAGGCAGCTGAGCGCGGCCGCGATGCCGGCGACCCGTCCGAGCGCCAGCGTGCGCGTGCGGCCGTCGAACCGCCGGGTGATCGCGGCGATCCCGAGCGTCGGCACGGCGGCCGCGCCGGCTCCCTGGAGGATCCGCGCCACGATGAGGACGCCGAACGACGGGGCGAGCGCTCCGGCGGCCGCGCCCACGGTCATCAGCACGACGCCGAACGTCATCGGGCCACGGATCCCGGCGAGGTCGGAGACCCGGCCGTAGACCGCCGTCGCGACGGCGAGGAACAGCGCGTAGACGCTGATCGCCCAGGCGCTGACCCCGGTGCTCACGCCGAGGTCCTCCGCCAGCACGGGCAGGGCGATCGCCGCCGACGAGCTGCCGAAGCCGGCCAGGCCGAACAGCACTCCCACCAGCAGGGACAGGCGACGGGCTTCACGCGACTCGGACATCGACGGCTCAACCCCGGCTCCTCCCGGCGCATTCCCGAGCCGTCCAGACGTCCGGGAATCGCGAGACGCCGAGCGGCGTTGTCCCAGGCGCACCCACGCGAGGAGGAGCCCCGTGCCCGACTACGGCCACGACCTGCGGTTCGGCATCTTCGTCACCCCCACCGCCGCCGCGCACGAGCAGGTCGTGCGCACGGCCGTCACCGCCGACGTGCTCGGGCTCGACTCGGTGAGCGTCCAGGACCACCCGTACCAGCCGGCGTACCTCGACACCTGGACGCTGCTGACTCATCTCGCCGCCAGGACCGAGCGGAGCCGGCTGTTCCCGAACGTCGCCAACCTCCCCCTGCGGCCGCCTGCCGTGCTGGCTCGGTCGGTGGCCACCCTCGACATCCTCAGCAACGGCCGCGCCGAGCTCGGCCTCGGCGCGGGCGCGTTCTGGGACGCCATCGCCGCCATGGGCGGGCCGCGCCGCACGCCCGGCGAGTCGGTCGAGGCGCTCGAAGAGGCGGTGCAGATCATCCGGGCGCTCTGGACGCCCGGCCGCACGCCGCGGATCGACGGCGAGCACTACCGGCTCGCCGGCGCGAAGCCCGGCCCGTTCCCCGTGCACGACGTGGGCATCTACCTGGGCGCCTACCGGCCGCGCATGCTGCGCGTCACCGGCCGCCTCGCCGACGGCTGGCTGCCGTCGAGCCCCTACCTGCCGCCGGCCGAGCTCCCGGCCGCCAACAAGACCATCGACGAGGCCGCGCTCGCCGCGGGCCGCGACCCGGCCGACGTGGTCCGGCTGTACAACCTCGGCGCCGACTTCGCCCGGGAGACTCGGGAGTGGGTAGAGCAGCTCGCCGAGCTCGCGCTCGAGGAGGGCATGTCGCACTTCATCCTGTCGGTCGACCCCGGCGACGACGACGCGCTGCGCCACTTCGCCGAGGAGGTCGCACCGGCAGTGCGCGAGCTGGTGCAGGCCGAGCGGCTGCTGCTGCTGCCCGACGACACCCGCCCGGCCGAGCCGGAGCCCGCGCCCGCGGCGGCCGAGACGAGGCCGGCGAGCACCGTCCTCGGCGTCACGCCGACCCCGCCGCCGGAGCGGTTCCTGTCCGACGCGCTGCCCTGGGACGAGACGACCCGCCCCCGTGTTGCGCCTCCGGACCGGGCGACGTACGACGACAGCGGTCGCGCGCAGAGCCGGCACCTCATCGAGGTGCACGACCACCTGCGCGCCGAGCTCGCGCAGCTGCGCGACCTGATCGAGCAGGTGGCGCAGGGTCATCTCGAGGTTGGCGCCGCCCGCAGCGAGATCAACCGGATGACCGTGCGGCAGAACAGCTGGACGCTCGGCACCTACTGCGAGTCCTACTGCCGCGTCGTCACGACGCACCACACGCTCGAGGACGTCACGCTGTTCCCGCGGCTGCGACGCCTCGAGCCGCGGATCGCCCCCGTTGTGGACCGGCTACGCGAGGAGCACCACGCGATCCACGGCGTGCTCGAGCAGGTCGACCAGGCACTGGTCGCGATGGTCGGTGACCCGGAGCAGGACGTCACCGGCGTACGGCGTGCGGTGGACCTGCTGACGGACACGCTGCTGTCGCACCTGGCCTACGAGGAGGAGCAGCTGGTCGACCCGCTCGCGCGGCACGGCCTGGCCTGACCCGGGCCGCCCGCGTCAGCTGATCACCGCGTCGACGGCCTTCTTCAGGGCGCTGGGCTGCGACGGCCGGCGCGGCGCCTTCTTCTTGGCCTCGAGCATCGCCTCGCCGATCTCCTGCAGCTGCTTGCGGCCGAGCCCCTCACGCACCTGGGGGAACCACTCCTGCTCCTCCTCCTCGATGTGGTGCGTGACGTTCTCGATGAGCACGGTGGTCTTGGCGACGAACCGCTCGTCGTCGGGATCCATCGTCGCGAGCTCCATCACCAGAAGGTCGGCGACGTGGTGCTCCTCGTAGGACTCCAGCACGTCGTCCTCGAGGTCGGGCAGCAGCTCCCTGACTCGCGGGTACATGACCTCGTTCTCGATGTAGGTGTGCACGGTCAGCAGCTCGATGATCCGATCAACGATGCGCTGCTGCGCCTTGGGGGTGCCGCCGTCGGCGGCCTTCTCGAACTCCTTGAACGCGCGGCGGATCTCCTTGTGGTCCTCGCGCAGCAGCACGATGGCGTCGTTGCTCACAGCCCTCTCCTCCTGGTCGGCGTCGGAGAGGGAGTACCCGTCGGCACCCGGTCCAAGCCGAGCGGTTCAGGCGCGGCACCACCGGTCGAGCAGCTCGACGTACACCGCGACGGCTTCGTCGACCCGCCCGAGCGAGCACCACTCGTCCGCGACGTGGCACTGCTCCGGCTCGCCGGGTCCGAGCACGACCACCGGCGTGGTCCCGCCGTCCGCCATCAGGGGACCGAGCGCCGAGGCGTCGGTGAAGTAGCGACCGCTCTCGACCGGCTCGCCCGACAGCCCGGCGGCGGACAGCGCCTCCCCCACCAGCGCGACGAACGGGTCGTCGACCGGGGTCGCGACCGGCGGCAGCACGACGTGGTCCTCGGGCTCGACGTCGTCGCCGGCGAGCCGGCGCACCGTGGCGCGGAGATCGTCTGGGTCGACGCCGGGCACGGTGCGGAGGTCGAGGTACAGCTCCGCCTTGTCGGGTACGACGTTGGTCTGCACGCCGCCGCGGACGACACCGACGTTGGCGGTGACGCCCTGCGGCCAGCCGGTGTGGTCGTGCAGCGCGACCGCCGCGCGGGCGATCTTCACCGCCGCGTTGTCGCCGAGCTCCGGCGCCGACCCGTGCGCGGCCTTGCCGTGCGCGGACAGCCGCATCCAGTGCGCGCCCTTGTGCCCGGGCACGAGCGCGTTGCGGGTGGGCTCGGCGACGACGAGCGGACCGCCGCCGGCGATGGCGTCGCGCGGGATGGTCAGCGCGCCCGTGCAGCCGGTCTCCTCGCCCGAGGTGAGCACGACCTGCACGCCCCGGCACGCGTGCGAAACGCTGCCGTGCTGCGCGACGGCCTCGACGAGCGCGGCGACGCCGGACTTCATGTCGCTGGTGCCGCGGCCGACCATCCGGTCGCCGTCCACGTGGGCCGCGAACGGGTCGACGCTCCAGTCGTCGGGCGTCACCGGCACGACGTCGAGGTGGCCGGTGAACGTCAGCGGCGGGCCGTCGCTCGAGCCGGCGCGTCCGACGTACTGCCGCCGGCCGGGCTCGAGGTCCAGCCACCGCCCGGCCATCCCCGCGGACTCGAGGATGTCCGCGCACCGGCGGGAGAGCCGCTCCTCGTCGGCACCGACGCTCGCGCCGCGGACCAGCTCGGCCAGCAGCTCGGTCGCGCGGCTCACTTGAGAACCGACCCCTTGGTCTCCGGCAGGGTCAGCACCGCGATGAACGCGATCACGGCGCCGGCCGACACGTACCAGAAGAACCAGTTGCTGTGCCCGGCGTCGCCGAGCCACTGGATCACCAGCGGCGCGGTGCCGCCGAAGGTCGCGACGGTCAGGTTGTACCAGGCGCCGATGCCCAGGCCGCGCAGCTCGGTCGGGAACAGCTCGCTCATGATCGCGGGCGCGATCGAGCTCAGCATCGAGTAGAGACCGAGCCCGAAGCAGAACACCAGCAGCACCGCGCCGAACGACGCGCCGGGCTGGATCAGCTTCGACACCGGCACCATCAGCAGAGCGATCGACCCGGACCAGATGAGCATCTGCGGCTTGCGGCCGAACCGGTCGGCCGTCCAGCCGAACGGGTACTGCAGCGCCACGAACAGCGCGGTCGCGATCGACAGCGCCGAGAACACCATGCCGTCGTCGAGGCCGTTGGCGTTGACGGCGAAGGGCGTCAGCGCGGAGAAGAACACGTAGTAGCAGAGCGTGCTGAGCAGGGTGAAGCCGATCAGCTGCGCCACCGCCTTGGGGTGGTCCCGCAGGGTCAGCCACAGCGGGTTCTTCAGCGCGCGGGCCTTCTCGGCGTTCTCCTCGTACTGCTCGGTCTCGGCCATGTCGCGGCGCAGCCACAGGCCGACGAGGCCGAGGAGGCCACCGATCACGAACGGGATCCGCCAGCCCCACGCGGCCAGGAAGTCGTCGGAGAGCGTCGACGCGAGCAGCGCACCGAGCAGGGAGGCGATCAGCACCGCCGAGCCGGTGGAGATGTAGAAGAACGACGAGTAGCGGCCGCGCCGGTCGGGCGGGGCGATCTCCGCGAGGTACGCCGAGGCGTTGGAGACCTCGCCGCCCAGGGACATGCCCTGCGCGATGCGCGCGGCGAGCAGCAGGATCGGTGCGAGCCAGCCGACCGCTTCGTACGTCGGGAGGATCGCGATGACGAACGACCCGCCGGCCATCAGCGTGATGGTCAGCAGCATCGCCTGCTTGCGGCCCTTGAGGTCGGCGTAGCGGCCGAGCAGCATGCCCCCGAGCGGACGGAAGAAGAACGCGAGCGCGTAGGTGGCGAACGTGCCGACGAACGCGAGCGACTCGTTCTCGCCCGAGAAGATCTGCGTGGCGAAGTAGATCGAGAACGTCGCGTAGACGGTCCAGTCGTACCACTCGACCGCGTTGCCGACGCTGGCCGCGATGAGCGTGCGCAGCGGCAGCTTGTGCGGCGCCTGGGTGGTGTCGGTGGTGACGCCGGGCGTGCTGTCTGGCGCGGACGCCGGCGGGCGTGAGGCGGACATACGGGCTCCTCCCGAGCAGGGACCTCGATGTGACGGTGCCCACCTTCCCACCCACGGAAACGGGACAGCAGCCGCCCCCTGGCCGATGAGACGGGCCGGCGAGCCAGTCCGGCTAGCCGACGAGCACGACGTGCAGGGTGCGCGGGCCGTGCACGCCCTCGACCCGGGACAGCTCGATGTCGCTGGTCGCCGACGGTCCGCTGATCCAGGTCTGCGGCCGGTCGCGGTACTCGGCTGCGTCGAGGAGCCGTACAGCGTCCGGTACGTCGGCGACGACCTGATCGGTGCGCACCAGGCACACGTGCAGGTCGGGCACGAGCGAGAGCGCCCGTCGCCCCTCGCCGGGTCCGTGCGTGAGCACGACGGTGCCGGTCTCGGCGATCCCGACGGTCGCCGCGGTGACCACGGCTTCGTACCCGTCGAGCTCGGTGGCGGCGAACCCGTCGTCGACGGTGCCGGGGAGGTTCCAGGGCAGGCCGGCTGGGAGCACGACACGGGCGTCTGCCGGGAGCAGTGCGGCCACGGTGCCGGGCACGTCGTCCGCCGCGCAGCGGGTCACGTGGGCGCGGTAGTCCTCGACCCGCTCGGCGAAGAGGTCCTGGGGACCGGCGCGTCCGGGCCGGGTCCGGTAGCCGCGCGGCACCGCGACCGGCGACACGTCCGTGCCGTCGAGCGCGCCGCGGATCCGGCCGAGGATCTCGGCTCTCGCGTCACTCATGGCGGCCCCCGTCGGTGCGACGCCACCAGGCGCGGAACGACTCGGGTGCCGGTGGCGGCAGGTCGCGCGCGGACGTCCATCGTCGTGCGATGCCGAGCGTGCGTGCCGCGCGCAGGGCCACCGGCGTCAGCCGCTCGGCGAGGCCGAGGCGGCGTGCGGAGCGGAACGTGGCGGCGGCGCCCTTCATCGCCACGCTGCTCACCAGACCGGACGCGTGCGGCCTGCCGCGGTGCGCGTCGACGACCTTGGCCCGCTGGTCGACGAGGATCGAGGGGATGTCGATGCGCACCGGGCAGGCCTCGAAGCAGGCGCCGCACAGTGTGGAGGCGTAGGGCAGCGAGTCGGTCTGCGGGTCGCCGACGCCGCGCAGCAGCGGGTTGAGGATCGCTCCGATCGGCCCCGGGTAGACGGAGCCGTAGGCGTGTCCGCCGGTGCGCTCGTAGACCGGGCACACGTTGAGGCAGGCCGAGCAGCGGATGCACCGCAGCGCCTGCCGGCCCAGCTCGTCGGCCAGCGCGCGGGTGCGGCCGTTGTCGAGCAGCACCACGTGCACCTGCTGCGGTCCGTCGCCGGGCGTCACGCCGGTCCACGTCGAGGTGTAGGGGTTCATCCGCTCGCCGGTCGACGACCGGGGCAGCAGCTGCAGGAAGACATCGAGGTCGGCGTACGTCGGCACGACCTTCTCGATGCCGACGACCGAGACCAGGATCTCCGGCAGCGTCAGGCACATCCGGCCGTTGCCCTCGGACTCGACAACGACGAGCATGCCGGTCTCGGCGACCGCGAAGTTGGCGCCGGAGACGGCCATCCGGGCGCTGAGGAACTTCTCGCGCAGGTGCAGCCGCGCGGCCTCCGCGAGACGGGCCGGCTCGTCGGTGAGGTCGGCGGGCGCGGGCCGCCCGACCTCGCCCATCGCGCGCTCGAAGATCGCCTTGATCTCCGCGCGGTTGCGGTGGATCGCGGGCACCAGGATGTGCGACGGCAGGTCGTCGCCGAGCTGCACGATCAGCTCCGCGAGGTCGGTCTCCCACGCGGCGATGCCGTCGTCGGCGAGCGCCTCGTTGAGGTTGATCTCCTGGGTCGCCATCGACTTGACCTTGACGACCTCGTCGACGTCGTTGTCGTGGGCGATGCGCGCCACGATGCGGCACGCCTCGTCGGCGTCGCGCGCCCAGTGCACCGTGGCGCCGCGCGCGGTGAGCGCCGCCTCCAGCGCGAGGAGGTGCTGGTCGAGGTGGCGCAGGGTGTTGTCCTTGATCGCCGCGCCGGCGAGGCGGAGCTCCTCCCAGTGGTCGACCTCGCCGACGACCTGGAGCCGCTTCGCCCGGATGGTGCTCGTGGCGTGCGCCAGGTTGGCCCGCAGCTGCGAGTCCGCGAGCGCCGTACGCGCCGCCTCGGGGAACGCCGGCATCCCGACGAACGTCCCCCGGGTCGCTGCCTCACGGGTGGTCGAGCCTGTCGAGACCACTACTCCCCCTCCGTCGCGGCCAGCACCTCTGCCAGGTGCATCGTCCGTACGCCGGACCGCTGCCGGGACAGCAGACCGCCGATGTGCATCAGGCAGGAGGAGTCCCCGGCGACCAGCACCTCGGCGCCCGAGTCGACGACGTGGCGGGCCTTGTCGCTGCCCATCGCGATGGACGTGTCGGGGTTCTTCACCGCGAACGTGCCGCCGAAGCCGCAGCACGACTGCGCGTCCGGCAGGTCCACCAGCCGGATCCCGCGGACCTCGCGCAGCAGCGACAGCGGCCGGTCGCCGACGCCGAGCATCCGCAGCGAGTGGCAGGTCGGGTGGTAGGTCACCGTGTGCGGGAAGGACGCGCCCACGTCGGTCACGCCGAGCACGTCGACGAGGAACTCGGACAGCTCCAGGACCCGTGGCGACACCTCGGCGACCGCGGTGGCCAGGCCGGCGTCACCGGTACGGCGCGCGACCAGCGCGTGCTGGTGCCGCGCCGAGCCCGCGCACGAGCCGGACGGCGTGACGACGTGGTCGAAGCCGTGGAACGCGTCGACGAACGCGCGCACGGCCGGCACCGCCTCGTCGACGTAGCCGGTGTTGACCATCGGCTGGCCGCAGCACGTCTGCCCGTCAGGGAAGGCCACGTCCACCCCGAGCCGTCGCAGCAGCCGGACCGTCGCCTTGCCGACGTCGGGGAACAGCGCGTCGTTCAGGCACGTCACCATCAGCGCGACCCGCATGGGCTTTACTTTGGCACGCCCGAGCTCGTCGTCCGCGTCTGTGCGCGGTGGTCCTGACCGAATCGCGAGATACTAGGGCGTCCAACTACCATGCGCCCATGCCTGCGTCCCGCGTCCTGCCGACCGAGGAGGCCGCCGACCTCATCGGCCTCGTCCGCGACCTCGTCAGCAAGGAGCTCGCCCCGCGAGCCGCCGAGGCCGAGGCCACAGAGACCTTCCCGCGCGACGCGTTCCGGCTGCTCGGCCGTGCCGGACTGCTGGGGCTGCCCTACCCGGAGGAGTACGGCGGGGGCGGCCAGCCCTACGAGGTCTACCTCCAGGTGCTCGAGGAGATCGGCGCGGCCTGGAGCAGCGTCGGTGTCGGCGTGAGCGTCCACGCGCTGAGCTGCTTCGGCCTGGCCACCCGCGGCACGGAGGAGCAGAAGCGGAAGTTCCTGCCCGACATGCTCGGCGGCGAGCTGCTCGGCGCCTACTGCCTGTCCGAGCCGCACGCCGGCTCCGACCCCGCCGCGATGACGACCCGCGCGCGGCGCGACGGCGACGACTACGTCATCGACGGCGCCAAGGCCTGGACCACCCACGGCGGTCACGCGGACTTCTACAAGGTGATGGCCCGGACCAGCGGCGAGCCCGGCGACAGGAGCGGGATCTCCTGCTTCCTGGTGCCCGCGGACGCGGAGGGACTCACGGCGGACGCTCCGGAGCGGAAGATGGGTCTGACCGGCAGCGCCACCGCGACCATGCGGTTCGACGGCGTGCGGGTGCCGGTCGAGCGCCGGCTCGGCGAGGAGGGCGAGGGCCTGCGCATCGCGCTGGCCGGGCTCGACGCCGGCCGGTTGGGCATCGCCGCGGTCGCCACCGGCCTGGCCCAGGGTGCGCTCGACGAGGCGGTGGCCTACGCCCGCGACCGCGAGACGTTCGGCCGCCCGATCATCGACCACCAGGGCCTCGCGTTCCTGCTCGCCGACATGGCCGCCGCCGTACAGACCGCGCGAGCGACGTACCTCGCCGCCGCCCGGCGCAAGGACCAGGGCCTGCCCTACTCCACCGAAGCGTCGATCGCGAAGCTGGTCGCCACCGACAACGCCATGAAGGTCACCACCGACGCGGTGCAGGTGCTCGGTGGCTACGGTTACACGCGCGACTTCCCGGTCGAGCGCTACATGCGCGAGGCCAAGGTCATGCAGATCTTCGAGGGCACCAACCAGATCCAGCGGATGGTGATCGGGCGCGCCCTGGCCAAGGGGACGCCGCCGACCATCCACGTCACCCGGCAGCAGGAGACCGACTGATGCAGCTCAACGACACCGCCGCGATCGTCACCGGTGGGGCGTCCGGCCTCGGCCACGCGACCGCCGTCGCGCTCGCCAAGCAGGGCGTCGACGTCTACGCACTCGACCTCAACGTCGACGACGCGCCCGCGGTCGACGGGGTCACCTACGTGCAGACCGACGTGACCGACCCCGCGCAGGTGCAGGCGGCGGTCGACCGGGCGGCCGGGTCGTCGTCGCCGCTGCGGATCGTGGTCAACTGCGCCGGCATCGGTCCCTCGATGCGGATCCTCGGCAAGAAGGGCCCGCACGACCTCGACCTCTACGCCACCGTCGTCAAGGTCAACCTGATCGGCTCGTTCAACGTGCTCACGCTCGCCGCCGAGAAGATCGCCGCCAGCGACCCGCTCGAGGACGGCCAGCGCGGTGTCGTCATCAACACCGCCTCGATCGCGGCGTACGACGGGCAGGTCGGCCAGGCGGCGTACTCCTCGTCCAAGGGCGGCATCGTCGGGCTCACCCTGCCGGCGGCGCGAGACCTGGCGCAGTACGGCATCCGCGTGGCCACCATCGCCCCCGGCATCGTGGAGACGCCGATGCTGGCCACGGTGTCCGAGGAGTTCCGCGCCGGTCTCGCGGCGGGCGTGCCGTTCCCGCAGCGGCTCGGCCGGCCCGAGGAGTACGCCAAGCTCGCGCTGGCGATCATCGACCACGACTACCTCAACGGCGAGGTCATCCGGATGGACGGCGCGCTGCGGATGGCGCCGCGCTGACCTGAGCTCCTGCGCCTCAGTCCCCGGTCTCGGCGCGCAGCAGCCGGTGGATCTCCTCGCCGAACGCCACGAACCGGGCCTCGGACACCTCGGTGGGCGTGTCGCGGACGGTGCGCACCGCGGTGCGTACGGCGTCGTCGGTCGGCCAGCCGTAGATGCCGGCCGACACGAGCGGGAACGCGACCGTGGCGGCGCCCAGCTCGTCCGCGACGGCCAGCGCCTCGCGGTAGCAGGACTCGAGCAGCGACCGGTCGCGCTCGCCCGCGCGGTAGTTGGGACCGACCACGTGGATCACCCAGCGAGCCGGCAGGTTGTGACCGGTGGTCCAGCCCGCGCGGCCGGTGGGCAGTCCGTCGGGGAACCGCTCGACGCACTCCCGGAGGAGCCCCGGACCGGCCGCGGCGTGGATCGCGCCGTCGACTCCCCCGCCGCCGCGCATCCGCCGGTTGGCGGCGTTGACGACCGCGTCGACGTCCTGCTCGACGATGTCCCCGCGGACGACGCTGATGCGCACGGCCTCAGTCCCGGGACCGGGCCGCGAACGCGCGCAGCGCCAGCGGCATGAAGATCGCGGTCAGGGCCAGCGACCAGACGAGGGTCACGAGCACCGGGTGGTGCAGCGGCCAGGCCGAAGCCGCCGTGGCCGGCTCGCCGTTGCCCCAGAGGTCGCGCAGCGCCTGGACCAGCGCGGAGATCGGGTTCCACTCCGCGACGGTCTGCAGCCAGTCGGGCATGTTGTCGGTCGGCGCGAACGCGTTGGCGACGAACGTGATCGGGAAGATCGTGGTGAACATCAGGCCGTTCACCGCCTCGACCGAGCGCATCGACGAGCCGACGAGGATGCCGAGCCAGATCATCGCGAAGCCGAACAGCAGGAGCAGCGCGAAGCCGAGGACCGCGTCCACGACGCCGTTGTGGATGCGCCAGCCGATCGCGAGGCCGGTCAGCGCCATCACCGTGATGCCGATGCTGGAGTGCAGCAGGCTCGACACGCTGCGCCCGACCAGGATCGAGGCGCGCGAGATCGGCAGCGACTTGAACCGGTCGACGAGCCCCTTGTCGAGGTCGGTGTTGAGCCCGATCGCGACGATGAACGACGAGAACGCCATCGTCTGCACCATGATCCCGGGCACCAGGAACTCGCGGTAGTTGCTGCCCGAGACCGCGATCGAGCCGCCGAAGACGAACGCGAACAGGCAGACGAACATGATCGGCTGGACCGTGACGTCCAGCAGCAGCTCCGGCATCCGCTTGATGTGGATCAGGTTGCGGCGCACGACGATCAGGCTGGAGACGAGCAGCGAGGGCGGTCGCACCACGGGCCGCTCGCGGACGGGCGAGGTCGGGACGGGTACGGCGGTCATCGGACGGCTCCTTCGAGCTCCTCGTCGGCGGTGGTCTCGTCGGTCGGCTCCTCGGCCCGGTGGCCGGTGAGGGAGAGGAACACGTCGTCGAGGCTCGGCCGCCGCAGCCCGAGGTCGTCGACCCGGATGCCACTCTCGGCGAAGGCGTGGGCGATCCGCGTCATGTCCTCGAGTCCCTGCGCGGGAGCGGTGAGGCGGCGGGCGGAGGGGTCGACGTACACCTCGGCAGAGCACGTGCGCAGCAGCGACTCGGCCCGCTCGAGGTCGGCGGACTCGGTCAGCGTGAGAACGACGGAGGCGGCGCCGGCCTGGTCCTTGAGCTGGGTCGGCGTGCCGGAGGCGATGACCGTGCCGTGGTCGATGACCACGATGTCGTCGCAGAGCTGGTCGGCCTCCTCGAGATACTGCGTGGTCAGCAGCAGGGTCGTGCCGTCGCGGACCAGGCCGCGCAGCACGTCCCACAGGTCGTTGCGGCTGCGCGGGTCGAGGCCGGTCGTCGGCTCGTCGAGGAACAGCACCGGCGGCGCGGCGATCAGGCTGACCGCGAGGTCGAGCCGCCGGCGCATGCCGCCGGAGAACTGCTTGACCACGCGGTCGGCGGCGTCGGTCAGCGAGAACCGCTCGAGCAGCTCGTCGCCGGCCGGCCGGACGTAGGACGCGGGCAGCCCGGCGAGCCGCCCGATCATCCAGAGGTTCTCCCGCGCGGTGAGCAGCTCGTCGACCGTCGCTGCCTGCCCGACGAGGCCCATGCTGCGCCGGACGTCCTCGGGCCGCTCGATGATGTCGAAGCCGGCCACCCGGCCGGTGCCGGCCGTCGGTTTGCTGAGCGTGGTGAGCATCCGGACCGTGGTGGTCTTGCCGGCGCCGTTGGGCCCGAGCAGGCCCATCACGCTGCCCTGGGGGACGGTGAAGCTGACGCCATCCACGGCGATGTTGTCGCCGAAGCGCTTGACGAGGCCGATCGCCTCGACGGCAGGGGTGTCGGTCATGGCGTCAACCCCACCACCGACCGCCGACGGTTTCCAGCGAGTTT